>JAKVAQ010000051.1 GCA_022447665.1 Crocinitomicaceae bacterium | reverse complement strand
CCATCCGGGGGAAAGGGAGATACTACTGGCGTTGGAGCTCCTTATGGTATTGCGGTAGACGGAGCTGGAAATGTTTACTGGACTGAAAGAACGGGTTATTGTATAAGGAAATGGTCTCCAATTGATAGCATAGTGACGACTGTTGCTGGTACTCCATTAGTTAGTGGAACGGAGATTACTGATATAAATGCTTTAACCACACCTATAACTGTTCGTGGTGGTATTGATGTTTCTCTAGATGGAAACAGGATCTATTACGCATCTTTTGATACGTATAATGTAAATGAAATTTATTTTGACGGTTCTATACGAAAAATTCGAACAATTGCGGGTACAGGTGTTCTCGGTTCAGGAGATCTAGTTGGATTAGGCACAACTATTGCACTTGGAACACCTTTTGGAGTGAAAATAGCTCCTGATGGAAGCGTTTTCTTTTGCGAGCAGACCGCAGGATTAGTTAGACGGGTTGACTTGACTACAGGATTAATTTCCACTATAGCCGGTGTTCAGGATAATATTGTATATAATGATAACTTATTAGACCCTCTCTTAACAACTATGGGGCCTTTGGATGTAGCTTTCGGAGAAGGAGACAATATTATTATCTCTGATAATGAAAATCATTTGATAAGAAGAAAATTCACATGCTTTAATCCTGATCCAACCGAAATAGTAATATCTCCCGATGAATATTGTGTTGGAGATTCAATAACTCTGAAAGTAGTGGGTAATCTAAACGACGGTGAAGAGTGGTATTGGCTAGAAGGGAATTGTGACATATTTGCTCCTGTTTTAGATAGTGGAGTTGTTTATGAAACAGTTGCCAAGCCGGATATTTCAGAATATTATGCCAAGGGAATAGGAGAGTGTACTATCAATGAACCTTGTGCTGGTATAACTATTGAAACATCTTGCCTTCCTTACTCGAATGTTTTTACACCAAATGGCGATGGTATCAATGAGTTCTTTGACTTAGAAATAGCAAAGGATTATCCCTCGAACTATTTATATGTGTACAATAGATACGGTGATGAGGTGTTCTTTACCCAAGATTACGATAATGAAATGGTGGTTTGGGATGGATCATCTGATGCCACTGGCGGAGTTGTAGTTCCAGGTACATACTATTTTGTTCTTTATGATTTATCCTCTAATACAGACGTTCTCTCCGGTTGGGTTGAGGTGATAAAATAAGACGTTATGAAAAGATTTTTACTTTGTCTTACAATATTGCTCTCTGGTTGGTCCGCATTCGGTCAGCAAGATGCGATGTATAGCCAGTACATGTTTAATCCATTTGCGATTAATCCTGCATATGCTGGAACAAGAAATTCTTACAGTGCTGTTTTACTTCACCGCTCTCAGTGGGTAGGGATTAATGACGCACCAAGAACTCAATCATTCGCAGTTCATGCTCCCGTAACTAAGTACAAAATTGCTTGGGGACTAAATGTAATGAATGATAGAATCGGTCCTACGCGAAATATAATGGCCGGAGGAACTGTAGCGTATCATTTACCTTTAGGAGAAAGCACGCTATCTTTTGGTCTAAGAGGTGGTGTTGTTAATACTGTTCTCGATCGTAATGTGCTAGATTTTAAAGATGAAACTGACCCATTTAATGTTGGGGGAAGCGTCAGCTCATTGGTTCCTACATTTGATTTTGGCATGTATTATTACAAAAAAAAAATCTTTGCTGGACTGAGCATAAACCACTTAACGCGACATGAGTACAATTTTGACGGATTTTCTAATGATGATCTATTCTTAAGAACTCACGTTATGTTAAATGCTGGATATGTTTTTGAATTTAATCGAAAGGTAATGTTCAAGCCATCAATATTGGCTAAGTTCGTTGAAAATGCTCCTCCGAGTGTTGACGTAAATGCAAACTTTTTGCTTTATCAAAAACTTTGGCTAGGAATATCATTTAGAAGTACAAATTCTATTATCTTCTTAGCGGATTTTAATATTACAGATTACCTAAGAATTGGTTATGCATACGACCTTAATTACACGCCATTAGGAAATTACTCTAATGGATCACATGAAGTACTCATTGGCTTTGATTTCAACATACAGAAAAAACAAGCGGAATCACCAAGGTATCTATAGCATGAAGAGACTCTTTTACATACTAACCCTACTAACGCTTTCAAACACTTCTATCGGGCAAACCTATGAAGTGATTGAAATGTCTTTAGAAGCGCAGCCTAGAGAATTACAAGGAGTAAACTCTAAGTATTCTGATTTTTCACCATTCGTATATCAAGATCAACTCTTTTTTACTTCAATGCGTGAATATGATCTTTACCACGTTGGAGAAAATAACTGGTCGAATACAGGATTCTTGAACGTATTCGTATCAGAATTAAAGGGAGAAATTACTGCTGAAACGAAAATAAAAACGGCAAGTTTGTTTTCCGAAAAACTACTGTCTAATTCACATACAGGGCCAGTTTGTTTTTCTGCTACCGGAGATACAATGTTTTATACGCAAGTTGTAATTAATCCTAAAAAACATAGGAAAGATATAGCAAAACCCCAATTATTTATGCGTACTAAAAAGGATAAAAAATGGGGGCAACCTACGTATATGAGTTTTTGCGATCAGAAACACTCCTTTGGTCACCCTTTTTACGATTCAAAGAACAGAAAGCTCTATTTCGCCAGTGATAGAAAAGGAGGAAAAGGAGGAAAGGATATTTATTATTCTGAAATTAAAGACGGAATTTGGTCCTTACCTAAAAACGTAGAGGAAGTTAATACACCGAGCAATGAGATGTTTCCATTTATTGCTGATGGAATAATGTTTTTCTCTTCAGACGGAGCAGGTTCTAAAGGTGGCCTAGATATTTTTTGGAAAGTCATGGGACAAACCGACGAAGCAAAGCCTTTAAATGGGATAAATACAGAGTATGATGATTTTGGTATCTATGTGTTCGACGATATGGCTAAAGGTTATTTCTCTTCCAACAGGAATCAAAAGACTGGAGATGATATTTATTTCTTCTACCTAGAGAAACAATCCATTGTTAAAAATGAACTTGCAGGTAATTTTACATATAGAAATTTAGAGGGAAATGCATCAAATCTTCAAGTTAAAATAACAAACGATGAAGGGTTTGAATTGATTACTTCTACTGACGAAAACGGAAACTTCATCTTTAGAAACCTTGAGAGCGGAGGACATTACAAAATTGAGCCAATTACTGATGAAGACATGAACCTTGTACTCTATGATAAAAATGGTGAGGTAATGGCAACGCTATTGAATGATGAAAACGGCGAGTTTACGTATAGACTTCTTGAAAAAGAAGGAGTTGGAACCCTATCATTAATCCCTGATGATATGCAAAACTTTTCGCTAAACACTGGGCATTTATCAGGACAATTTATACACGACAATGATCCTGGAAAATATCCGGTTGGACTTCCAGTTATATTAAAAGACGAAAATGGAAACGTAGCGTACGAAACAACGACGGATAAACGTGGTAATTTTGACTTCAGAGAGCTTTCATTATCGACCAATTATCAATTAAGTACAAAAGGAGGAGATGATGACCTAGTTCTGCTTATTTACGATAAGAAAGGTAATGTTACAGCGCAATTGAAGCCAGATACTGAAGGTGATTTTGTGTACCGTAAACTTGATCCAAATTTGGGCAACTCTCTCGATTTAATTGCTTCAGGAAATGATCAGTTTGAACTTCAATCAAAAACCATTTCTGGATACTTTGAATATAAAAACCTTGAAGGTGATTATAGTAAAGGGTTAAAGGTTCAGGCATTTTCAGAAGACGGTTTCTTATTAGCCGAAACAACTACAGACGAGAAAGGTGAATTCAGATTTAGAAGCTTACCTGTGGGAGATAATATCTTATTTAAAGTTGAAGATGGTAATAGCGAATTTCAACTGGAAGATTTTACCCTTTATATTTTTGATAGACAAGGAAAGAAAATAGCCGTGCTTCATAGAGGACAAAACGGATACTTCATATACAAGCCACTTGGTTTTGAAGGGAATTCTAGTTTAAGTACAGTGGATACTAATCCGAATGACTTTACGCTAAACATTAATACGAAATACGATATTGTTACCGTCTATTTCAATTCTAACGAATCAGCTGTTAAATCTGGTGACCGCAAAAAGCTAAACCAACTGATTGAAACACTTAAAAAGAATCCAAAGCTTAAGGTTGATGTTAATGCTTATGCCGATTCAAGAGCATCTGACGAATATAACCTCATTCTATCTGAGAAACGTGGAAATTGGATTGTAGATTATATGGTAAGAAAAGGTATTGATAAAAAACGCTGTATTGTAAACGCATATGGTGAATCTCAATTGATTGATACCGACAACCATGACCTTAACCGTAGGGCTGAGATTCGCCTTTACGAGTAGGTTTCCAACTTTTTATTGAGAATAATTCGAGGCCTTAAAAGGGGTTGTATCCTCTTTTTTCTGATTATCTTTGCTTTCGTCCGTGATTTATCACGCGGATGGGACCTCTCCTTTAATGAGCCATTTTTATTAATCTTTTTAAATATTGAAAATGGAAATCAAAGAAAAAAAATCCTCTCAAGAATTAATGGCTCTGGAAGACAAATATGGTGCGCATAATTACCATCCACTTCCGGTTGTTCTAGAAAGAGGTGAAGGTGTTCATGTTTGGGATGTTGAAGGAAAAAAGTACTATGACTTTCTTTCAGCTTATTCGGCCGTGAATCAAGGACATTGCCATCCAAAGATTATTAAGGCATTAACTGATCAAGCAGAAAATTTGACTTTGACTTCTCGTGCATTTTACAATAATGTACTCGGTGAGTATGAAAAATATATAACTGAGCTTTTCGGATATGATAAAGTTTTGCCTATGAATACTGGAGTTGAAGGTGGTGAAACTGCGCTTAAACTCTGTCGTAAATGGGCATACAAAGTAAAGGGTATTGAAGAAAATAAGGCTAAAATATTGTTTGCCGAAAATAATTTCTGGGGTAGAACACTAGCTGCAGTATCATCTTCTACTGACCCAAGTGCTTATAGCGACTATGGACCATATTTACCAGGCTTCGAAATAGTAAAATACAATGATTTGGAATCATTGGAGAAAGCTCTTGAAGATCCAAATGTAGCAGGGTTTATGGTAGAGCCTATTCAAGGTGAAGCAGGTGTTGTGGTGCCAGACGATAATTACTTAAAATCTGCCTACGAATTATGTAAAAAGAAAAATGTTCTTTTCATCGCTGATGAAGTTCAGACCGGAATTTCTAGAACAGGAAAGTTATTTTGCTGCCAGCATTATGATTTTAAACCAGATATTTTGATCTTGGGGAAAGCCCTAAGTGGAGGTGTGTTCCCAGTTTCTGCAGCATTGGCGAATGATGAAATAATGATGACAATTAAGCCAGGAGAACATGGGTCTACATTTGGTGGAAACCCACTAGCTTGTAAGGTAGCTATGGCTGCATTAAAAGTCGCAGTAGATGAGAATTTAGCTGAAAATGCAGAGCGTCTTGGGAAGATATTTAGAGCCGAATTGGCGGAATTTGCAAAAGGAGAGAATTTAGTTACTCTTGTGCGTGGAAAAGGTCTGTTGAATGCAATAGTTATCAACGATACTGAAGATAGTTCAACGGCTTGGGACATTTGTATGAAACTTAGAGATAATGGCTTATTAGCAAAGCCTACCCATGGAAATATTATTCGATTTGCTCCACCTCTTGTTATGAATGAGGAGCAGCTTAGAGAATGTATTGATATTATTAAAAAAACAATAAGCAGCTTTTAATGTTGATTAGACTAAAAGATACATTGTTTTACTTAATTAAAAAGGGGAGGGGCATGTATTTGCTTCTCCCTTTTCTTTTGTTACTTTCTTGCAATAAAGACCCTCTAACGGAAGCAGCACCCTCCTTAATTGGTAAATGGCGAACTTATGATAATGAAGGTGTAGGTGAGCAAGTTGAAATCTATGAAAACGGTAATGGTGTTATTAAAACATTTGATTTTGATAAAGAAAATACCAGCACTAAAGAGAGAACGTGGTACATAAAAGATAATGAACTGCATTTTGGTAAAGCTGCCTTTAATGGCGAATTTTACGATATTGATGCATATCCACAAACTGCAGGCTCGATTATACCTATGGGAATAGATTCAATTCTTCCTGGTGAACGTTATATTGTGCTTGATGAAAGAAATTATAAAGAGATTAATTAATGCATAGAATATTATATTTAGTACCATTATTCATGTTTTCTTGCGGAGGTGAAACGGATACAGAAACCGATTTACAAGCGGAAATTGATGAAAAATATGCTGCAGGCAAGGCAGTTTACGATAAATCATGTATTTCATGTCATCAGAGTGATGGATTGGGAATGGAAGGAGTTTTTCCTCCCTTAGCTGGATCAGATTATTTACTTTATGATAAATCGAGAGCGGCCTACCAGGTTTTTCATGGACTAAAAGGAGAGATAACAGTTAATGGTGAAACTTATGACGGTATAATGCCTCCACAGGAATTATCGGCAGAAGAGGTTAGAGATGTTCTCAATTATGTTTTAAATTCATGGGGAAATGATGGTGGAGAAATTACACTCGAAGAGGTTCAAAAAGAACAACTATAAATGATTGATTTTAGAAGTGATACAGTAACAAGGCCAAGCGCTGAAATGCGTGAAGCAATGGCGAATGCAGAAGTGGGGGATGATGTCTTTGGAGATGATCCAACAATCAACAAACTCGAAGAGTTAGGTGCGAAAATGTTTGGCAAAGAAGCAGGTTTATTTTGTTCTTCTGGAACTCAAACTAATCAAGTAGCTATAACCGTGCATGTAAAACCGGGTGATGAAGTGATTTGTCATGAAGAGGCACATGTGTATCGTTATGAAGGTGGAGGTATAGCCAGAAACGCCGGAGCTTCAATGAGGTTTTTGCGTGGTAATAATGGGCGGATTAATCCGGAGGAAATTTATGACCAAATAAATCCAGACGATCAACATTATCCGGTATCACGATTAGTATGTTTGGAAGACACGGCAAATAGAGGAGGAGGATATGCCTATGATTATGCAGTAATTCAGCGATCTGCGGCAATTAGCAAGGAACTTGGTTTAGCTCATCATCTTGATGGAGCCAGAGTTTTTAATGCTTTGGCTGTTAACGGGATCAAATCTCAAGAATACGGAGCAAATTTTGATTCTATATCCATTTGTTTATCTAAGGGACTTGGAGCTCCCGTAGGGTCTCTTTTAGTTGGGTCTAAAGACTTTATTGCGAAGGCCAGAAGAGTGCGTAAAGTTTTTGGTGGTGGAATGCGTCAAGCAGGAATAATAGCTGCTGGAGGTATTTATGCCCTTGAAAACAATATTGAACGTCTTGTAGATGACCACAAGAATGCTAAGTTAATCGAGGGTATTCTGTCTTCAAAGTCATGGATAGATAAGGTATTACCCACTGAAACGAACATTGTGGTAGCCCATTTAGCCGGAGGTTTGAATGAATATGCGGTGGTAGAGAAGATAAAGGAGAGTGGGATTCTTTGTGTTCCTTTCGGGAAAGGTAGAATCCGATTTACAACGCACCTAGATGTTTCAGAGAATGATATAGATTTGTTATCAGAGAAATTACCGCATCAACTGTGAAAAAATTCTTAATCATATCATTTATTATTCTTGGGGTTACTGCTTGCAGTCAAGATCCATGGACGAAATACGAGAAAGATGCTTTTCTGGATGGCTGTGAAGAAGAAAAAGGCGGGAGTTATTACTGCAAATGTTTCATGGCGAAAATGATGGATAAGTATCCGAATTATGAGGATTCACACAATATTTCATTGGAAGAAGCCGTTGAACTAGCTAGCGAATGTCAATAAAAGCCCTCATACTATTTTCCATTGCTGCAGTAGTTCTTTCTTGCGGAAAAGAAGAGCAAGGCGAAACTATTATCCCACAAGAAGATTTTTTAGGTGAAATAGGTGAACTTGAAGAAGATACTACAGAAGCTGAAGACCTTGTGTTTTCTGGAGAAATTACTCCCGTTGATGCTTTGGCAATGAACTTAGAATCTGAATACGACACCCTTGGATTAAGTGAATTTCACATGTTAGATCGCTACGAATCGAATACGAAGAAAAAGCTTACGTTTAAGTCTAAGAAAACCGTACCTTACGGAGAAACTTCGCGCCTAAATCCAACAGCAGAAATATACTATTATACCTTCTCAGATTCATTAAAAACTAAGAATGCCTTTTACAATTGGTTAGACTGTTTTGGTTCTGACTGTAATTCTGTTTCCCTTAATGAAGATATCGAAGCGATTAAAACACCACCTTTAACCACTTGGGTATATGACACTACTATTGTGGTTATCAAATACATGTGTGAACATGCCGAAAATGACTGGCAACCTTTTGAAGATTCACTAGTCACTTATACAGGGAAAAACTTTAACTTCAACATCAAGGTTGAATGCGGTGGACCACTTTCGTGGAAATAATCCTTTAGCCCTTTTATTGCGCAATTATTTTTCGTAGTTTATTATAAGGAGCAATGAACAGTTTTAACAAAATATGTTGGAGAATATTAAAATAGCATGGGGTAATTTCTGGAAGTTTTTTCCTGTTCAATTGCTCATCTTGCATTTTAAGAAAAGTCATCTTCTTTTATTCGTTTGGATTGTTTTATTTGCAATTACCACGCAACAATTCGCGTCGCGATTAGGGATTCCTTATTTATTTCTATCTCCCGAGTATCAAGGAGAGGTGTCTTTTATTTCATTTATCATTTTTGGTTTTGCTATCGGTGGCTTTTACATGGCCTTTCACCTATATAGTTATATTCTTCTGGGGCCGTCTTTTCCTTTTATAGCTACACTTGGAAGACCATTTTATAAGTTTTGTATCAATAACAGTACAATACCTATTGCCTTTTATTTTGTTTTTATTTGGAATATGGGGGTCGTTCAAGTCAATGAAGAGCTGGCCTCCGTTTCAGACTTACTGGTAGATATACTAGGTTTTACGCTCGGGATTTTAATCTTTATTGTTCTCGCAATCTTCTATTTTTTTAAAACCAATTGGGATGTTAAAAAACTCGGTAAAGACAAGCTTAAAGGTCTTTATGCAAGGGTGAACATGCTTTTTACAAAGTCAGATTATTGGTTCCGCCCAATGCCTGCGAAAAAGTATTATCCTTCAGCCTACTTTTCAAACCTAACATCAATTGCAGTTGCCCGTGATTCTGAACACTATAATAAGAGTCAAATCAGAGAGATTTTTAGGCAAAATCAACTTAACGCTTCACTCTTTGAAATCATCACAATACTTTCATTTGTTTTAGTAGGTTTATTGCAGGATTACAGCGCCCTTCAAATTCCAGCAGGAGCTAGTATTATACTGCTTTTTACCTTTTCACTAATGATACTTACCATTCTATATTCATGGTTTAAGGGATGGGCAATATCAATACTCGTTGGCGCAATATTTTTATTGAATTTCTTTTCTACGGATTCCTTTTTAGGAGATAACGTGAATAGAGCGTACGGTTTGAGTTATGAAAAAGATGTAGAGTATAATCTGGCGGAATTAAGAAAGATTCAATACGATACAACTCAATTACAAAGTGATACGCGTAAACACAAATCAATATTAAATAAGTGGAAAGCACATGCTGAAGTAAGCCAAGGCAGCGAAAAACCAAAGTTGGTTATCATTAATACCAGTGGCGGTGGTTTAAGATCAGCCATGTGGACCTTTTATGTCCTTCAAAAAATCGATGAGTATACCAATAAAGAATTCTTTCCAAATGTTCATATGATTACGGGAGCTTCAGGAGGCATGGTTGGTGCATCATATTTCAGAGAACTTAGTATTCTTGATGAGGAAGGCACGGTGGATAAGTTAGAAAGTGTTTATTCCAATAATATTTCAAAAGATTTGTTGAATTGCATGAGTTCGAACTTAGCTACTCATGACTTGTTTATGCGCTACAAGCGTGTTGAATACGAGGGTGAAAGATATTTGAAGGATCGTGGTTATTCTTTTGAATATCAACTTAATGAGAATACAGGTTTTATAATGGATAAAACAATGGCAGATTATGAAAATGCAGAAGCAAATTCTGAGATTCCAATGATGGTATTCACTCCCACTATTATTAATGATGGAAGAAGGCTATTGCTAAGCACCCAGCCAATGGGCTTTGTCAATGGGCGTGAATACGATCCAAATGGTGCAGGACCAGAAAATATCGAGTATTTAAAGTTATTTGAAGACAATAATCCAGAGAATTTACGCTTCACTACAGCGATTAGAATGAACGCTACTTTCCCTTACATTTTGCCCATGGTTTCATTACCAACCCAGCCAGCAACCCAAGTTATGGATGCTGGTATCCGCGACAACTATGGAACAAAGTTAACAGTACGCTATATCGATGGAATGAAAGAATGGATTCAGCATAATACCAGCGGAGTAGTAATCGTTGAGATAAGAGACATTCATAAAGATTATGATATGTACGAAACCGGAGATTTGACAATTATTGATAAAATCATACGTCCAATTGGAAACTTTTACAATAACTTCCATCATGCACAAGAATTCAATTCGAGTGAACTTATCAACGTCATGGACGGATTACCTATTGATATCATTTCCTTCACGTTGAGGAAAAATCCTGAGGAAAAAATTGCTTTAAGTTGGCATTTAACGAATCGTGAAAAACTAAATATTAAACGTATCTTTCAAAACGCGGATAATCAGGAATCCCTAAAAAAATTAATAGATTTGTTAGGATTGCAATAAGCATTTAATGGAAGAGAATACAGAGAATCAAGAGCCCCTTCAGCCAAATTCAGGAAATCCAAATCCAACGCCTGATACCAACGGTAAAATCGAAGGAGATCCAACCAAAATTAAAATCAAGAGGAATCCTGGTCAAATTTTGATGGACATTATTGCCTTTACCAAGGATAGGCTCTCTCTTCGTCAAGATAAAACTGATTACAGAGAAGTAGCTCGTGATATCAAAGATGGGGTAACCTTTAAAGGCTATAATGTATGGATTTTAATGTGCTCTATAGTAGTTGCTTCGGTAGGCTTAAATATGGATTCTACCGCTGTAATTATCGGTGCCATGCTTATATCACCATTAATGGGACCTATTCGTGGAATTGGTTTCGGTGTAGCACAAAATGATTTTCCTCTTCTTATAGATTCGATAAAGAACTTAGGAGTAACCGTAGGAATATCCATTTTGGTGTCATTTCTCTATTTTTTGATAACTCCAATTCATGAAACAACGAGTGAGTTATTTGGAAGAACGAGTCCTACTTTCTTAGATGTTGTAATCGCCTTTTTCGGAGGTTTAGCTGGAATCATTGCTGCAGCTAAGGGTAAGAATGATACGGTGATTCCAGGGGTAGCTATTGCTACAGCTTTAATGCCTCCGTTGTGTACAGCCGGATATGGATTGGCCAGTGGAAATATGACCTTCTTCTTGGGAGCCTTCTACTTATTCCTGCTCAACTCATTGCTTATTGCATTGTCAACTTTTCTTACGGTAAAGTATTTGCGTTTCCCAATCAAGGAGTATGTTAACCCTAAGGTAGAGCGCAAAGTAAGAATGTATATTATAGGTTTTATGGTTTTGATCATAGCTCCTTCGGCTTACTTGTTCTATAAAATGTCTAAACGAAGCATTTTTGAAGGGAATGCCACGGCATTTTATAATGAGGTAGTTGTAAAAAACAATTCAAATGTGGTTGTTAATCCCATGTATACTTTTGATTGGGATGATTCTGAGATTGCTTTGACTGTTCAAATCGGTCATGTTGATGAGCTTACCCAGAAGAATTGGAAAGAACAACTAAAGTATTTTGAGTTGGAAGATGTGGATTTACGAATTATTCAAGGTGCGGATTTACAAGCTTTATTGGATGAGGAACTATCTAATATAGAAACTGGAGGAGGTATTTCTGATGAATTTTTGGAAAACGTTAGACTAAAAGACAATGAAATTTATGAGTTAAGGGAAAGGATAATCGGTTACCAAAACTTAGCGGCATCGTTGACCCACGGCCTTGATATGCAGCATTTATTGGAAGGTTATCGAATCGACTATCCTGAAATAACGAATATGAGCATCAACAGAGCCTATTCATTGAAGGATAGTATTCCAGATACTTCATACGTCATCTACGCTAAATTCGACGAAACCATTTTAGATGATAAGAAACTAGAGATTAAACGAAAACTCTCTAAAAAGTTTTTATTTGAGCTAGAATCGAAGAAAATGTTTAAACAAGATACCGTTTACGTCTACGATATTGAATGAGAAGTTTAATTCTCTCATATTTCTTAGTGATCGGGGTGTTTTCAAACGCACAGTCTTCCTGGAATACATCAACCCGTGTTGGCTATAATAGAATTGGATTAGGATTTGACCAAACTATAGGCTATTCATTTGGAAATAAAAAGGAGCATACGATTGCCTTTGGGGCTAAATGGTATTGGATCGATGTTGTTTTTGCCAAAGAAACCGTAGGGTTAACCTTTGATTACCGTTTTAATTTCAGAGCAGATGAAATGCCCATGCAGTTTTCTTTAGGGTTTAATTGTAATGGATTTTGGGAACGCTTTAATAATACAGGTTCTAGAATAGCTGATTTATCTATTTATAATCGCGGTACACTACAAATAGGTGGTCGCCTTGAACCATTTTATGAGATAGGTGCTGGTATCGTCGTGCATAATTCTACAACTACCGCTCAAAATCACAAGTCTTCCTATTTTAATTATAATGTTTCCATAGGTCTAAATATTAAGCTAGGAAGTACAAATGAGTAGGGTTCTATACTTTATATCAGTTTCACTCTTGTTTTCTTGCGGGAAGGAAGAAGTTAATCCTAACATATTGGTTTTCGGACATGCCGGTGCTACGCTCAATAATGGTGAGTGGATTTTTCCACCGAATTCAAAAGAGGCAGTTCAGTATGGATGTTTTAATCTAGGCGCAAATGGAGCTGAGATAGATGTGCAAATGACGAAAGATTCAGTCTTAGTATTGTATCATGATGAATTTTTAAGTCCACAGTTGGATTTAGAAGGCTGTATAGCTGAATACACTTGGAATGAATTAGAGGGAAATAAGATTTATGATACAAAGTATCCAATACAAAGACTTTATGATATGAGATATATGATCTCAGATAGGCCTAAATACTATTTTCTGGATTTGAAACACCATAATGCCTGTAATAGTGAAATAAGAGATCCTGGAACTTTCTCTTATGCGCTCAATTCTTCTGACTTATACTGGAAAAGAACAGTGTTAAACAGCCGTAACCTCCCTTTCTTGTTAGAACTTTCAGTTGATGATACAAATGTGATTAAATCCTGGGAAACAGATGACCTAGCTCAAGGTATTGTAGCCGTACAAAATGGAGCGGTAGATGAATTAACGCTTAGAGCTTCCAATCTAACGGAAACCGATGCAGCACAACTTCATGAATTAGGTATTCCATTTACTATCTTTGGAGCTAGAACACAAAAAGAATTGCGAGAAGCTGTGGCCTTGAATCCAACTAGGATCATTACTGACAACATAGCTTACACCAATAAAATTACCATGTAATGGGAAATAATAAGAAGTCAAAAAAGCATTCGGGTTTCTATTCTACGAATCCTGATCTAGAGTATAATGAATACGAAGAGGAGGAGGAAACGTTAGAACCAGGAGAGCAAGACTTAAGAGTTGTAGTAGATCGCAAGCAACGTAAAGGAAAGGAAGTAACGCTAGTCACTGGTTTTGTTGGTGCTGAAGATGATTTAAAAGATCTTGGAAAATGGCTTAAGCAAAAATGTGGTGTTGGAGGCTCCGCCAAAGATGGTGAAATCATGATTCAAGGAAATCATTGGAATAAGGTATATGAACTTCTACTGGGAGAGGGGTATGGAGTAAAAAAGAGTGGAGGAGGATAAAAATTTACTGTAATCTATGTTGATTTTGAGAGGTTTAATTTTAATTGGTATTCTGCTATCTTCTTTCTGCGGTTATAGTGCGGAGAGGGAGAATATTGATTCTCTTAAAAAACTTTATAATCAAACAGACATTGATTCTGTAAAAATTCTGACCAGTTTTAAGATCATAAAAGCATTTGATTATAACATCGATTCTGCTCGGTTTTGGCTTGATGATACTGAAAAACTGATACTTAGAAGTTCCAACGATAACTATCGTGCTGAAAAGTTAATTCTAGAAGGGCATTGTATAAAGCAATCAGGTGATATGCCTTTAGCAATGAAAAAGTTTCAGGAGGCAATTGATATCTTGGAACCATCAGGTCCTTCAAGTCTACTATTTGACGGATTTCAAGGAGTAATTGATTCATATATGGATTTAGGAGATAGTAAAACTGCCCTTGATCAATCCTACATTTTAGAGGAGAAGATTCTACTTGCTCAAGGGAATTTTGGAAATGAGTTGGCCAGGCTTTATGTCAATATAGGAATCATATTTAAGCGAGAAGCAAATTTCGATTATGCCCTTGATTATTTTAATAAGAGCTTGTCTATTTGTGATTCTTTATCACTGCTCTCTCGTAGAAATACAGTTTTAAATAATTTAGGCGGACTCTACCAAACGATGGGTGATTTTGAAACGGCTAAAAACTACCATTTTGAAGCATTAGAATGGAATCTGGAAAATGGAGATAGAGCAGCTTCTGGAAAATCATATGGTAATTTAGCTTTAATATATATTGAAGAAGGAAATGACGCTAAGGCTGTGGAGTATATGTTAAAGGCACAGCGAATCTTTATTGAAATCAACAATTGGCAAAGTCAGTTGCTATCCCACCAATTTCTTGGAAATATATACCTGACAACTGATTCTCTTAAAAAGGCTGAAGTTCAATTCAATGCTGCTAAGAAAATGTGTCAAGAAAGAGATCAAATGTTCATTTATGTTGACGTATTAGCGAGCTTATCAGAATTGCACGAGCGAAAAGGAAATCATAAACTGGCTATAGAACTATTGCGAGAGGAGAAAGTCATTAGAGATTCAATAGATGCAGAGCAATTGGATATTGAATTGGTTGAACTCAAGCTAAAATATGAGGAAAAGCAAAAAGCATTTCAAGACAGTCTTAAACTAGAGGAGCAGAAGAAATCTGAATTAATGAAGCAAGAATCAGAGGACGATAAAAAGAACAGTCAATTACTAATTACAATACTGTCTTCGGTAACACTAGTTATCCTTATTTTATTTGCGATAGTCTTGCTGAAAAGGAGACGTGAAAAAGGGTGAAAAAAGAGAATAAAAAAATCCCGATTCTGAGCCTGTTAAACTTATGGCCGAAGCCATGCTAACCAATTTTAAAAACCCTAATGAAAAAACAGTTACTCAAAATCGGGACTAAATTACCGAGTATAGAACTCGGATTTCTAACCCTACAGTTCTAAGATACGCTGTTTTATCTGATTCTTTTCGCTAAAAAATGTTAAGCCTTATCTTAACCTATTAAACGGTAGTAAATTCATATTTATCGGTTTTTTCCATTTATCTAGGTATAAATGCGATACCTCCAACCCCTTTTTAATAGAGGTCTTAGGCCGTTTCTGAATATTTATAGAATATTGAAAATTACAATTAAATTGATTTAACTGTACTTTCCGTTATGTGTTTGTTAAACGTTTTCTATAATTTTCCGGTTTTATGCCTACTAAAGTTTAACTTCCCGGTAATTTTTCTCCCTTAGCGGATAGAGTAGCAAGTTTAAGTATTCGATTATTTCTTGTTTTATCCGTCTTGGCCAATTTAACCCAGCGTAGCGCAAAGCGTTTGCTTGAATCATTAATATTCTCAAAAAATTCCAATGCACCATCATGACGCTCCAAGGCTTTAATCAAATCCTTAGGAATAATAAGGTTATCCACATCCACCATAAAATCCCAAAGTCCACTTTTTTTAGATGCTTCTATCGATTTGAGTCCTGAATGATGCATGCGTTTTTCTTCTATCAATTTCGCCGCACGTTCTTTGTATGTTCTGGCCCAATGCTCAACTTTTCTAGGAGAGATTAGTTGCATGGTTTTTTCTTCATTTAGCTTTCTGCGTATTCCATCAATCCAACCAAAACAAATTAACTCATCAAGCACTTCCCAACGAGAAACATATTTTTCTGGTACGTTTTTTTTGAACGTTACGAGCCAAACACTTTTTTCTTGAGCATAATTTATTTCAAGCCAAGTCCTCAGCTCTTTTTGAGATGACACCTCTATTTGTTTAAAGTTTTCAGTTTTAACCATGTGTTCCTATAACACAAGAAAAGAAATTATTGCTCAATCTTGGTTGAAGTTTTTTTTCCGTAGAATCGGTTGAAGATTAAACAAGCAGTTAAATCCCCTGTTACGTTCACCGTTGTTCGGAACATTTCGAGGATACGGTCAATGCCTATAATAATGACTAATCCACCAGCTGGAATTCCTGCGCTTTCCAGCACAGTAGCGAGTATAATTACGCCTCCACCAGGAATGGCTGGTGTTCCTATTGAAGCCGCAACTACCGTAACCGTAATTAATAAGATGTTTACAATGGTTAACTCAACTCCATAAGCTTGGGCCATGAAAATAGTTGTTGCGCATTGAAAAATGGCTGTACCGTCCATATTTATGGTCGCTCCAACAGGGATTACGAAGTCAGAAATATTTGAAGAAACACCTAATTTTTCATCAGCCGTTTTCATAGATAAAGACATTACAGCAGCAGAGCTTGCTGTTGAGAAGGCTAGTAGCTGAGGCTCCTTTATAGCTTTTAAAAATTTGAATGGATTTTCTTTTCCGATAACGGCTACAATAATCATGTAGAAGACCATTAGTATGACTAGACCTAGAATTACGACTAGAACATAATAACCAATACCAAAAAACACTTCTAATCCCGTGCGCGATAGTAATGCCGCCATTAACCCAAATACAGCGAAAGGGACTAAACGCATGGCCCATGAACAACGATCATACAAATCTTTTGTACAGCCTCTGAAAATCTAACCAATGGTCTTGCTGTATCTTTCTCTAACTGCGTAATGGCAACTCCAATAATAATGGTGAAAAGTACAACGCCTAACATTTCGCCCGTTAAAAATGCCTCTAATGGATTTACAGGGATAAGATTTGATATGGCACCAGGAATATTCTCAATAACATTAGTAGGTGTTGTTGACGCTACAGGAACTGTTCCACCGCTTGGAAAGCCTCCGTGAGTGAAAATGTAATTTCCTGGTTCAAAAAGTAGGGTTATTGAAACACCAACAATAATAGCAACTGTAGTAGTGAAAACAAAGTAGAGTAGAAGCCTTAAGCCAAAGGTTTTGAGGTTCTTGGTTGTATTACTTACAATCCCTGTGATGATTGAGGTGAAGATTAGTGGAATCATAATCATTTGCACCAGTCGCATAAAAATCTGACCAGGTAGATCTAACCATCCAGCAGCTCAGGTACTTGCAGTTTCTGATATTAACCCAGTAGAAGGATTCATTAAAAATCCCAATCCAATACCAAGTACCAAACCTATAATAACTTTAAGCCATAACCTCCCTTTTACGAGCCTATCAAGGTGTACGGAAAGTAAATTTAATGGTCTGAATTCAAGCATCGACATTTCGAAAGCAAAACTAAATCAATATAAGATAGGTAAAGCCCGCTTCACATTGAGATTCATCAGAAAACTAGTTGATTCAGTTCAATTTGTAGAGGATTATGAAATTCATAGATACTCTCGGTATGCCAATATTTTAGAATGAATACGCGTTTCAAGAAAATCATTTTTACCTTCTAAGCTTTTTGCAATTAATTTTGCTTCAATGAGATAATTATTGGCTTTCTCTTTACTCCAATGCCTTGGCGGAGCTTGAAGATTAGTAATCCTATCAGCTAGCTTTACTATACCCACTTCCTTTGCTAAAGAATTAATTCGATTCAAGGTATCTTTCATCTTTTCTTCTTTCGAACTAAGCTTTTCATTTTTAGTGAGGGCCATTACTCCCACAGCCACCTGATTTCCGAATTCTTTTTCTATTTCTTCAAAGTCCGTATCAGTATCTTCAATAACGTCATGTAGTAACGCCATTTGAACTGCAAAATTTAAATCAAAACATGAATCAGCTTTATGCGCCATAATTACTTCCATGGCTACATTTGAAAGGTGTAAAAGGTAACTTGCATTAGTTCCTGGAACCTTTTGATCGCCATGCTTTTCGCCAGCGAATTTCATTGCTTTTTGGTATAGCTCTTGTGTCATAGTTTATCCTTCATAGGGGTGATCTTTCCAATAATTTAAAACGTCTAGGTCTGTTTCTATATTAGAATCACGATTGAAAACTCGCGCACGCGAAGAGAAGTAGCTCTTTATTTTTCTTAAAGCATCATCCTCTGAAATTTCATCTCTGTATTTTTCAATATTACCATGAGACTCTCCTCCAGCACAAATTATCTTCCCATCAATATGGTATATCTCTTCCCAATTTTCCCGGTTTCCTGCAAGGGTGAACTTTCCTTTTTTCTTAAACAATGCTATTATTTCTTTGCCAGCTTCCGTCATCTCCTAAGTTATATCTCTTCTAAGGTAGAAGTACCTTTCGAATAATCTCCCGAGGTCCATTCCCAGGTTTCATGTAAGCGAATTTTACCATTCTGGAGGATTTCTGGTTTTGAATGACAAATTCCTGTCATTAACTCACCATCCTTGTTTACTTGATGATATCTCATTTCAATCTCTCCTTCCTCATTTACCAAACCTATTAAGTTGCCCGTTATTATTTTACCTCCAGAATAAACAGCGCTTAGAATATTCTCTGTCTGCTTATATTGGAAGATGGTTTCTTCTGAAGTTTCTCCGTTATCACTCGTTGAAACTGGCTTAAAGCTTCTGCCATTGTAGTTGATCTTCATATGGTTTACAATCCCTTACTATTGATAAAAATAATCATCTTAAGTAAGTGAAAATACCGCTTTTTGTTTTAGTATGTATTCCTAGAAAGTAACTTGCACTGCTTCACTCATTTTACTTGAGATTCCTGAAGCGTACATGATTCTGATCTTGTAAGAATAGACGTTATTAATTCTAACCGTATTATCCGAATATTCGTGGGAATTATAGTCAAAAAGGGTCTCAATTAATCTAAATTTTTGGTCTTCCCCAGACCTGTAAATATATATGGCATAAGGTTTTTCTTTGTTTTGCGTCCAGCTTAAATCAACCGTTTTGTTTTCAATATTTGCTTTAGCCTCAAAATTCTTCGGAGCATTTCTGTATCCGGGTTCAAAGGAGATGTTTTTTTTAGTACTAAGTCCTTGATTACCCGATTCATCCTCTGTTATAATATAGTAGGTATAGTCATCTGGTTTATCCAGAAGCGTGTCCACATGCAAGGTATCTTTGTTACTCCAAGTATAAGCTGTATCGATGTAGTTTCCCTTTTCTCTAATGAGGTAGTTTATACTTACATCATCACTCGTAGAATTAATCCAACCTATGTGTAATTCTCCATCAATTGTATTGTAGTAATTAATGCGAGCGGGTACCGGAGCAATATAATCTGGCTTGAGAATTAAAATTGGTTCAGATAATTCAGAATTGTTAAAGTTATCATCTACTGCTCTTATTTTATAATAGATTTCACGCGTTAAGTTCTTGAGCGAGAGGGTGTCGTAAAAATTAAGATTGGATTTAAGCTCTTTGGTTACTTCAACAAATTCTTCATTTAAAGAGTTTGATCTAAAGATTCGATAACCCTGAATGTCCTTGTCTATACTCGCGTTCCAGCTAAGTGAAACAATACCAGAATCTGAAATAACTCCTTTAAAATCGGAAGGTAAGGAAGGCGGCTCTTGGTCCAAGGTAAAAAAGTAATAAGGAAAAGAGTAGGAGGTGTCTTGATCAATTCCTATTGATGCGACCTTATAATATTGTCTATCACCAGTTTTAAGATCTGAATTTACACTAAACTCGAAGCTCCCATCTAAATTCCTTTTTTCAGAAACCAATTCATAGCTATGCATAAGACTATCAGATTTATACAGCAAGAATTTACCTATGTCGTTAATTTCTTTAGGTTTCCCTTCTCTGTACTCTCCTCTAATTATGCGGTTAAAATCTACAGCTTCAACAGTATCAATTACAGTGAATCCATTAAGACCTCTTGGGATTTTAATTTCTACAGTATTCGATTTCTCACCCAATTCACCAAAGTGATTAATTCCTTGAACTCTATAGAAATAGGTATTCCCTTCCACAATTGAGGTGTCTACAAATTCCGCATCTTCACGATCTGGGAATTCTGTATTAACAAAGAATATCCATGGACTTGAATTCACTTTTTGAAAGTCGATTCCATTTTCAGATTTTTCAATCCAGTATCCAGAATAGCCTTTTTTTAAACTTGCTGCATTCCAACTTAGGTAGACTTCACCGGTTCTTGGTTTGGCCTCTACGTTCAGTTCAGAAAACTGTTGATTTACGTCTGTTTTATCTGTATTTACATTCCAATTAGCCTCCTGTTCCTTGAAAAAATAGCGTATAGTATAGTTTATTTCCTTTTCAGAAGTGTTATAATCTTCATAGTAGATACCCAACATTTTGGAGAGCTCTTTATCGGGACCGGATCCCACCATAAGCATAAAATATAGGCGATCGGCTATTTCGCTTTCAGTCGTTAAAAATTCGTCTATAAGGTCTAAATAGTCATTGTCCTCGAACATAATTTTTCTTTCATTCCATGGCTTAATAATTATTTCAGTATTATTTCGTGAAAGGACATATCCTTTTCTTAGGCCTTCTTTCAATCCATCTGCTGATTCGGGAAGCCACTTAAGAAGCACAGTATCCTCTTTAACCCAAGATCGGAGTTGAAGTCCAGACTGTGCGGAGACAAAAACACTGGAAAATGATAATATGAGGAATAGGATTTTGCTCATTAATTTACGACTTCACAGTTTTTGCCAAATTCAAAATCAAAGGTTTGACTTAATTCAAGGATACTTAAAATACTGATTGATACATTCATTCCTCCGTAAACATAAGAAGGGTTAGGTAGTTTACCTTGCAATAAGGCCGCTGCAGATCCAGAGAATATGTTCCATTTTTTATTGTTACTCATTCGTTCAACACCAACATCTAATCCTAGATAGGCATAAAGTTGTCCATTCAAAAACCAATAATTAGCTCCAAATGGCTCTCCGGGAGACCCCGAACAATGTGTTGTGTTCGCATATTTGTAAAGTGTCATGTCAAAGCCCATACCGGCGCTACCCGCTCCGTAAAGGCGCCATTTTTCGTCATTAAAATATTTTGATCCTTCAAATCCTGCATAAAGATTTACGCCCATTGAAACTCCATTTCCAGCAGCAATATCACCTGTACTTCTTTGAGAAGATAAACCTCCCAATACGCTCGATACTTGAGGTGGGGGAGCAGGCATAGGTTCTAAGTTCTGTCCAAACATGAAGTAGGCATCTGCTCCTGCTAGATTAAGAATATTCACATAACATGGAGCTGAAGGTCTTCCCAACCAAACATACCAGAGTCCAGGACTAAAGTAGAATTTCGCATATATGTTTGCGGTAATTGCGTTGTAAAAACTCGCTGAAACGTCTAGGTTGGCATCAAAAATCTTCTCTTCATTATCATAGAGTACGGCTACTGTACCAATCACCTTATCTATCTCGGGATTGTCGCGTTGTTCTCGTGTACACAACTGGTAAGCTTGGCCAACCAAGGTAATTTCTTTTAATCCTCCGCTTGAATTAAACTCAATGCCAAATACCACATCTCCATTGAATACATCTTGTTTTATATTATTCACAGCAGCTCCCGCTCTAAACCCTATCCCTACATCTTTATTTGGAACATAAACCATACTCATTCTTGGATTTGTTGCGGTGTCTGAGGTAGCAATGGAACTACCAGAAATAGAAGCGATTAATTGATCACTTGTTCGCGTATCTTCCATATGATAAGAGAGTCCTCCGAATATGGCATTAATAGAGTTTGTAGCTCCTATACTTATGTTTGTAGGGATCATGGCTTCAACCATCCAGTATTTATAGGTTGGCATTTTACCAAAAGCACATGAGAAAGTTGCTGCATTGTCCATTACTTTCTTAATTCTGAAGGAAGCAGCGCCATAGAATCCTTGTCCATAAATGGGATCATCTTGTTTGTGGGAGATTAGGCCCATCAATTCAAACGGTGTTGTATTTATATCAATGAGGATATCTGTAATTCTTGTTTTATCGTAAAGCCATTTATTCTTTCCATTATCATCCTGGATTTGCGCCATAACGCGAATTCCAGTTTCCACGCTGAAGTTATTCGCATCACTTTCTTCTCCTAGGTTTAAAGCAACATTGGCCTCAAAAGTAGGTTTAGAATTATACAGACCAAAAGCTACTTCAGAAATTGAAAGCGGGAAATCTGACCCTTTAGAACTCTCACTACCTGTTAATGCGAATACTCCTCCCGAAATATGAGGTGCGTCGTGAAGTAGTGTTATTTGCTGAAAGGACAATCCAGGGAACTTAGCAGTTTTGTTGTTTATCGAAATTTTTCCATTTGCAATAAGTTTTGGAACAAATTTGCCGGCTCCTGATTTTCTAACTTTTATGTAGGATGAGTTATACAGTTCTATCTCTGCAGAAGCCGCTGAGAAGCTCAAATTGTCTTCCGGGCTAATTCCAAATTCGTATTCCGTTTCTCGTGAAGATTCTCCTAGCGTAATGGCAGCAGAATATTCAAGAGCATTATCATCCAACGGGGGGATTTTAATATCTCCATTCATTTTTCCCGAAGTGAGCTTGTTTGTGGTTAGCCCAATTTCTAGGAGTTCAACTGAGAATCCCCATTTCTTTTCTGTATTTCCTTCATCCAGCGTTATAAGGTTTTCTCCACCAAATACCCCAGTTAATCCTGAATTATCAATGAATAAATTTTGGGCATAAATTTGAGTAGGTCCATCTCCTTTATTCAATGCATTAGGCAAGTCTACCTGAATCAATTCTAAATAAAAACCTCTCCACAAACTAATATCTCCAGGATACATTTCATTATAGCATGCAGGCATAATTACCCCTTCCGGATTTACGTCATCACTTAGGTCAACTACTGCTTGGGAAACCTCGAAAACATAATCATCCATTCCGCTCATAGTGAAAGGGTCCATTTCAATGGTGGTCATAAGGTTATTTACATCCGTAAAGTTAAGCTCGAAAGATGCTTGAACAGAAGTATCTGCAGAGCTGGCAGGTTCTAAAATCTTTTTCGAGAAAATAAAGTTTCCTTTTAGATTGCAGGATTCGTATCCATTGCATCCCCAGCGAACGAAGTTTGATCCATCTGCAGGAAGTTGCATCGTTATATTGGGCCCTAAGTCAATATACATGTCTGAGGTTAACATAAGCCTTGCTTGTTCGCCGCCGAGAACCCCTTGTGGATTAAATTTAATGTCTTTAGCGGCAAAGGCAATCTTTTGTTTTGCTCCTGGAAACTTTAAAGCCATGTATGCGGAGAAATAAGCACCATCAGGCAAGAAATAAGCGCTGTCAATGGCTATTATGTAATCAAAGCCACCAACGCTTTCCGATAAACCTAAAGGTAATGCAGCAGAAGAATCAATATTTAGGTTACCTACAACTCTGTCTGGATTTGCGCGCATGGTAGAATCCATTGCATATGCTTTTTGAGCAAGCCCAGAGTTTTGAGCAAAAGCATTGCCGTTAAATAAGAATATTATAATAACTAGGTATAGCCTAGTAATATAGACTTTCACTATAGTTTTGGGTTAAGTGAGTTCAAATATAATTATTCACTTAAAGAAACGCACAGTTCTATCTTCTTTTAGCTTTCTTTTTTATAAGTTCTGAAAATCCACCATCCGGCGTAGATCATTGCTAACTGCATTATTATCCTGAATGCGGCGATCCCTTTCGAACCTATAGCTGGTTCATTTTTTAAAAAATCCCAAATGTGAATAGGCATAAAACCAATCATAAGGATTGTAAAACCTAAACCTCCCCAATGGCGATATTTTGGAATGAATAAAAGGATACCAACACTAAGTTCGGTTATAAATGAAGCAATATTCGCAAAGCTCTCGGGTATAAATGCCGGTATCATTGGACTATAGAATTCTGGTACGATGATGTGGGCAAATGCACCAAAAATTAGAATTATAGCAAAAATATAAGGGAGGGTCTTTTTCATAGAATAGCATTAATCTTTAAAA
>JAKVAQ010000050.1 GCA_022447665.1 Crocinitomicaceae bacterium | reverse complement strand
AACCATCACTCGTTCGTAATGGGAGCGCAAAGATATAGACTCTTTTTTTACTGGCAAGCATAATTTCAAAAAAAAATTTAAGTTTTTTTCGAAAAAATATTTAACTTATTGATTTACAGAGAGAAAAATTTCAATAAATACTTAACTTTCTTATTAATTTAAGGTAATCCATGTTTTTGGGAGGCGAAGTTTCCCTAGCAAGATCAAGAGAACAAGTTGATACTCTACCATTTATAACTCCCACCATTAAATCAGCGTTCCCCTTTAATAATTCGACTACCGCTAACTCACCAAACAAAGCTGCATATAAACGATCTAAAAAGCTCGGCGAGCCTCCTCGTTGAAGATGACCAAGAATTGACACTCTAACTTTATCAACTAAGCCATATTCTTTTAGATAATTATACATTTCTTTCGCGCCTCCAATTTGATCTCCCTCTGCGACTATAATAATGGAAGACTTATTGGCGGCAATAGCTCGTGATATTTTCGTTTTAATCTCCAAGAGGTCCTCACTTTTCTCTGGCATAAACACTTCCTCTGCTCCACTCGCAGCAGCTGTGTTCAATGCCAAAATTCCAGAATTATTCCCCATAACCTCTACAAGAAATATTCTATTATGAGAGGCGGCCGTATCTCTTATCCTATCAATATTCTCAATAATGGTGTTGCATGCAGTGTCAAAACCGATTGTATACTCAGTACCATTAATATCATTGTCAATTGTGCCCGGAATACCTATAACTTTAATATCATTTTCCTCTGCAAGCGCCTGAGCACCTCGATAACTTCCATCACCACCAATAATAATAAGCGCATCGATATCCTGCGCTTTTAAATTTGCATACGCCTTATCTCTTCCTTCTTTTTCTCTGAACTCTGGACATCTAGCTGTACCTAATATGGTTCCACCATGATTTAAAATATTTGAAACATCATGATAAGTTAGTTCCTGGAGTTTATTATTCAAAAGTCCATTAAAACCTTCATAAACTCCGAAAGGCTTAATGTCATGATATAAAGCCGCCCTTACAACGGACCTTACACAAGCGTTCATACCAGGAGAATCCCCTCCTGAAGTAAGCACAGCTAGATTTCTTACCTTTGACATAAATTTGTTTTATGCGAATTACAATTCTATTACTCTTCTGTATAATAACCTTCACGTCAATTGGTCAAAGCGAACAGAAGTTATTCGTTGGAGTAAATCTAGGGACTAAATTCGGAAATAAAAACTATGCCTTAAGATACTCTGGTGGGTACAATGATGAATTAAATCAAAGAATAATTCAACCCGAGATGTACAATCGCATTCGATTAACGCTTAATGACGCCGATTTTATTCTTCCTTTTGACTCCTATCCTCAAAACGTAAGGTATACACCTCAACTTTTAACTGGCGTACAAGTTGGCTACAACATAGGATCAAACCTTCAAATTAATTTAGAAGCCAATGTAGCTAAGATGAGAATTCAAGATGTTTTTACAATACAGGTTTTAGATCCAAGCAGCACAGTTAGTCAAGAGCAGTACCAAATAGGGAATATTTTTGGTGAAGAAAGCAGGTTTACAGGAAGATTCAATATGGACTACGTAATAGAGAGTTCGCCTATAAATTACCTTGTTGGATTCAGTGGTGTATTTAGTGCATGGCGTATGGATGATCATTTTGCAGAGTTTAATAATGTACTTATTCCTTTATTCTCTCCATTCAGCATAAATAACAATTTAGGAAACGCCGTTAGTGATGTTGGCTTTGGCTTGGGAATGAACTTCGGCATAGAGTATAAAGTAAATGAGAAAATTACCTGCCAATTAATGTATCAACCCTATGGAGCTAGATTGGACTATGGATACACTATAAACAAAAGACTTTTGCTAGAACATGATATTGTAGCAAGATTTTTATGGAAATAATTATGGAATAATTCTTATTGATGCATCGTAGGAAAGAATAACCTTTTTAAATACCCTACATATGCGCAAATTAATTTATGCTTTTAAGTCTATTAGGTCGACAACGTTTAAAGAATAAAACTGATTTAGAATTGGTTGAGTTGATGCGCAATCGAGATAATAGAGCTTTAGGCGAATTATTTAGAAGGTATGA
Source organism: Crocinitomicaceae bacterium (assembly GCA_022447665.1). Lineage (GTDB taxonomy): Bacteria > Bacteroidota > Bacteroidia > Flavobacteriales_D > Crocinitomicaceae > JAKVAQ01. The sequence goes on along the minus strand of JAKVAQ010000050.1, from coordinate 23,317 downwards.
ATTCAAGATATATGGTGTTTGCCTAAAATATTTTAAGAATGTTGAGCAGGCCAAAGATGCCCAAATGAATTTATTCGAAGCTCTACCTAAAAAAGTGGCAAATGCAAAGATTGAAAACTTTGGTGGCTGGATATACCAAGTTACTCGAAACGAATGTTTAATGGTTCTGAGAAAAAAGAACATTAATAAAGTATCTACTACAGAGATTCAGCTGGAAGACGACTCTCAAGAATCTTTACAAATGGCAGAACTAAATGAAAAACAACTAAGTATTCTTGAATCTTCGATAGAGGAACTTAAACCAGACCAAAAAAAATGTATTTCTCTCTTTTATTTAGAAAGAAGAAGCTACAAAGAAATAGAGGCTCTTGGAATCTACACTTTAAATGAAATAAAGAGTCACATACAAAATGGAAAAAGGAAGCTAAAACTAATTATTGAACAAAAACCAGATTTTTTTGAAGTTTAGCGACAAACATATTATTGATTACTTGGAGGGAAATCTCTCTTCAAAGGAGGAAAATGTGATTGAGCGTGCTGCTCAAGATGACTTATTTCTATCAGACACTATTGAAGGTTACCGTGAGAACCCAGAAGGACTGGCTTTGATTAAAAAATCAATAAAGCGAAAGCAGAATTTATTGAAATTCACGGCTAGTCTTGTAAGCATTGGACTTATTTTGATATCTGTATATTATTTCAACCAAGGAGGACAAGACTCAGAAGAGGAGTTATTCATCGATAGCAAGCTGAAAAATCAAACCAATGACACTACAGAGCGAGAAAAGATTGATGATAGAATTTTGGCGTTTAAACCTATTGCAGTAGAAGAACAAGTTGATTTAGAAGAGGTAAAAGTAGCCCAGCACGACTTAAATCCAGGAATTGAACTTACAAAAGACAATGACTTAAATAAAGATTCTATTTTAATTACTGAATCAGTAGACCATCAATTAAATGATCTTGAGATAGAGACGGAAGAACATTTAAGCGCATGGGGAGAAGGAGCACCTTATACTTATATGTATGATTTATTTGTTGTGGATTACAGAAAGATTAAGCGCATTAATAAATCTATCTACTATAAACGAATGGAGTTAACTGGAATTAGCGCGGCTCATGAGAACGAAGACAACCAGCAAGAATTGGTAGAGGTAGAAGTAGAGATTAGCTATTGGGAGTATTTAGAGAAAGCCATGGAACAGTTTGACCGAGGTGATTTTACCTCAGCACTAAATAGGTATGAAATAATTTTATCACAGTATTCTGAAGATCTAAATGCTCTGTTTTATGGTGGATTATGCTTTTATAACTTCGGAGAGTTCGAAAAAGCCAAAGAACGATTTACCGGAGTAATGGAAATTAATCTCAACGCATTCAAAGAAGAAGCTCTTTGGTTCATTACTAAATGTGAAATTGAACTCGGACACATAGAAAATGCCCGAGACATATTAGATCAAATAATTGTGAGTGGCGGGTTTTATTCCGAACAGGCTATTAAACTTAAGAAATCACTTAATTAAGTTTAATTTTTATTTCTCTGTCCGTGTTAAGAATAATCTTACAATCTTCATATGAAGGGGGACCAAAGGAAATCGTAGGATTACTAGAAAATCCGTAAGGCTCTGTAGGAATTCCAAATAAACCCTTGTCCATTTTACCATTACTGTTTAAGTCTTGGAAAACTGAGATTGCATAATTCCCAGTTGGGATAGACTTAAAAGTACATTTTACAGTATTGGCCTTGACGGGTAAAATATTATTCGCAAAAGTTTTTTCAATCTCTCTAAACCCTTCTGACTTATTATAAACGCCAATATGCATTTTGCCTTTGGTTTGACTTAATCCTTCAATCGAAACGGTTAAATCTGCAGTTTTGGAAACTACAGTTGTAAACATTGAAAGTATGATTGCTACTAGGGTCATCTATAATAATAACGCCCAGCGAATAAAAAGGTTGAGGAGAATTATGTTAAGGATTCCTTAATTAATTTCTCACAGGTATTTATCCAGGACTCGGAATCATTTAAACTCTCGACTAGTTGAACTTTTTCACCACCATGCTCTTCGAAGAGTTCTTGATACTCATCTCCGATTTCTATTGAAGTCTCTAGACAGTCAGCCACGAAAGCCGGAGAATAGACCAGTAAGTTCTTTTTGCCTTCTTTGGCAAAATCTTCAATTACCTGATCTGAGTATGGTGAAAGCCAAGGTGTTTTACCTAATCTAGACTGAAACGAAACTGTATACTCGGAATCCGATAACCCTAGTCCTTTTGCAATTAAACGAGATGTTTCATAACATTGATTACGATAGCACAACATCTGATCCGGTTTGAATGCCTTATGGCAATCACAATCCGAACATTTTAACTCAGGATGCACTTTTGTAACCTGTCTTTCAGGAAGACCATGATAAGAAAATATGACATGATCATACTTTGAAATATCGTGTTCTTTACCTTTTTCAACGAAGGCTTCTATATAATCTGGATCGTTAAAAAAGTGAGGTATTGTTCTTATTTCTGGAATTGCCCACCATTTAGCAATAATTGACAGCGCCTTTTCAACTGCAGAGCCAGTTGAAGCACTTGCATAATGCGGGAACAAAGGAAATAAAAGAATTCGTTCATATCCCTTTTTGTTCACTTCTTCAAGCACATCATCCAGACTTGGGTTCTTGTAGCGCATTGCAAATTCAATGTCTACATCCTCATCTTCAAACCTCTTCTCTAGCTCTTCTTTTAGTTTAACACCGTAGGTAAGAAGTGGAGATTCTCCTCCCCATAAATCCCAAAGTTCTTTATAAATCTTAGCTGATTGAGGAGCACGGAAAGGAACAATAATTCCATTCACTAAGACTGCTCTTCCAACAGGGTTAATATCTATAACGCGCGGATCATTTAAGAACTGCGTAAGGTAACTTCTAACCTTACCTGTTTTTGGGGAATCTGGAGTGCCCAGATTAATAAGTAATACACAAGTTTTCATAGAATCTCTTAACTACTAAAAAACAAGTTAAGAAAGCAATAGTTTAGATATGTAATGCTCTATCTCCAGTAGCCGCAAGCGCAGCTTCTTTAGTTGCCTCAGTATAAGTTGGGTGAGGATGGCAAATACGCGCCATATCTTCGGCAGATGCTCTGTATTCCATTGCTGTCACCGCTTCCATAATCATATCAGCAGCACGCGCAGATACCATATGCACACCTAAAACTTCGTCTGTTTCGGCATGAGCAATCACTTTAACCATACCCATAATATCCATACTTGCTCTTGCTCTTCCTAATGCTTTCACTGGGAATGAACCTGCTTTATAAGATACGCCTGCTTCTTTTAATTCTTCTTCTGTTTTACCCACTGCAGCAACCTCTGGCCATGTATATACAACACCTGGGATTAAATTATAATCAAGGTGTGGTTTTTGGTCTGCCATTAATTCAGCAACATAAACTCCTTCTTCTTCCGCTTTGTGCGCGAGCATCGCTCCTTTAACAACATCTCCAATAGCGTATACTCCTGGCACACTAGTTTCAAGGTGATCATTAATCTCAATCTGTCCTCTATCGGAAACTTTAATTCCTACGTTTTCAAGACCTAGGCCTTCAGTGTAAGGTTTTCTTCCAACAGCCACTAAACAATAGTCTCCCTCGAAAACAACTTCTTTATCATTTTTATCTAGCGCCGTTACCTTAACTCCTTTACCTGTATTTTCAACTTTCTGAACTTTAGTTTTGAATGAGAATTTGAATCCTTCTTTCTTTAAAACCTTTGTTAGTTCTTTGCTACAATCTTTATCCATTGTTGGAATAATTCGATCAGCAAACTCAACCACTTGCACATTTGCACCTAATCTTGCTTGAACACTTCCAAGCTCTAATCCGATAACACCACCGCCAATCACAATCAAGTTCTGACAAACTTCCTCAAGATCAAGCATCTCAGTTGAAGTAATGATACGGTCCTTATCCGGCTCCATTCCTGGGAAATAGTTTGGCTTAGAACCTGTAGCAATTACAGTATTTTTGGTTTCTAATATCGTTTCATCTTTCCCGTTAGAAACTTTGACTTTATTTTTATCAACAAATGAACCTACACCTTCGAAAACTGTGATATTGTTTTTATCCATTAAGTATTTAACACCATCACAAGTTTGAGAAACAACAGAATTTTTGCGTGCAATCATTTGTTTCATGTCCAAACTTAACTTACTGGTACCTATACCGTGTTTATCGAAGTTATGCGAGGCATTATGAAAGTGTTCCGAAGAATCAAGTAAAGCCTTTGAAGGAATACAACCTACATTAAGACATGTACCTCCTAAGGTTGGGTACTTTTCAATAATGGCTGTCTTCATCCCTAACTGCGCACATCTAATGGCGCAAACATATCCTCCAGGCCCTGATCCAATAACTACAACGTCAAAATTCATCTTGATAATTTTTTAAAGTACTAATCTAATTATTTTAATTGCTAGCGGATTAAAGGGCTGCAATCTTTTCTTCTAATATTTTAATCTTGCTCAAGGCATCAGCCTCTTTTTTCTTCTCCATATTTACAACTTGCTCAGGAGCATTATTCACAAATCTTTCGTTCGCTAACTTCTTCTGAACTATTGCTAATGAACCTTTTGCATATTCCAGTTCACCTTCAAGCTTTTCTTTTTCAGCTTCTACATCAACTGAATCGCCAAATGGAACAAAGAACTCATTGTTATTAGAGATAAATGAAAATGAATTTGCCACCTTTTCGGACACATATTCAAAATTCTCAACATTACACATTTTTTGGATTACACAATCCCAATCCTTGTTTATAGACTGATTCTCCTTTACACTCAAATCAATGGCTACCTTATTGGCAATATTATTTTGCTTTCTAATATTCCTAACGCCCGAAATCACCTCGGCAGTGCTACTGAAATATTTAAGAACATCCTTATCCACTTCTCCTGTTACAGGCCACGAAGAAATAGTTAGATCCTCACCTTCTCCTCTTTCTCTTAACCAATGCCAAATCTCTTCAGTAACGAAAGGCATAAAAGGATGACACAACTTCAATAACTTCTCAAAGTAATCTAATGTCGCGTCCATAGTTTTGATATCAATAGGCTGCTCATAACCTGGCTTTATCATTTCTAAATACCATGAACAGAAACTATCCCATACTAGTTTATAAGTAACCATTAGGGCATCAGATATTCTAAATGAATCAAAGTTCTTTTCAATTTGATTCAGCGCTTCATTTAGTTCATTTTGAAACCAATTGATGGCAACTACATTCTCCTTTGGTTGTGGGATATCACGAACATCCCAGTTATTCACCAATCGGAATGCATTCCAAATTTTATTGGTGAAATTTCTTCCTTGTTCACATTGAGAACTATCAAATAACAAGTCGTTTCCTGCCGGAGAAGAAATTAATATCCCTACTCGAATACCGTCTGCACTGTATTCTTTAATCAACTCTAAAGGATCTGGAGAATTCCCAAGAGACTTTGACATCTTACGTCCTAACTTATCCCTTACTATACCCGTGTAATACACGTTCTTAAAAGGAATCGCATCTTTATACTCAAGCCCGGCAATAATCATCCTAGCCACCCAGAAGAACATAATTTCAGGTGCTGTTACTAAATCATTCGTTGGATAGTAATATTCGATCTCCTTATTACCCGGATCAGTAATTCCATTAAAAACTTGAATAGGCCATAACCAAGAAGAGAACCACGTATCCAAAACATCCTCATCCTGCCAAATATCTTCAGCATTAATAGTTCTACCAGCCTTATCCGAAGCTAATTTAATCGCTTCATCCTGTGTTACAGCAACCACGTAATCTTCTTCTCCTTTTCCAAAATACCACGCTGGAATTCTATGTCCCCACCATAGCTGACGAGAGATACACCAGTCTTTGATATTCTCCATCCAATGACGGTAAGTATTTCTTAAGTTATCTGGATAGAACTTTATCTCTCCATCCATAACCACATCAAGGGCAGGTTTGGAAAACTCTTTCATACTCACAAACCATTGCATTGACAGCTTGGGCTCGATTACAGCATTTGTTCTTTCTGAATAACCTACTTTATTTACATGATCATCTACTTTAATTAGGTAGCCTAACTCATCAAGTTCCTTTTCAATAAGCTTTCTTACTTCGAATCTATCTTTCCCTTCGTAATGCAGACCATGAGCATTTAATGATCCATCATCCTCTAAAATATCTAAGGTCTCCAGATCATGTTTTTGACCTAGATTGTAATCATTCTCATCATGTGCAGGAGTCACTTTAAGACAACCTGTACCAAATTCCATATCCACATAATCATCTTGGATAATTGGAATAGCTCTATTCGCGATAGGAACAATTGCTTTTTTACCTTTTAGATTTGCATATCGCGCATCATTCGGATTTACACAAATTGCAGTATCTCCTAATATAGTTTCAGGACGAGTCGTGGCTATGGTTAACCAATCATCTTCTGAGCCTTCAATTTTATAGCGAACATGATAAAGTTTAGAATTTACTTCTTTATGAATTACTTCTTCATCACTCAAAGCAGTTTTCGCTTCGGGATCCCAGTTAATCATTCGTTTACCACGATATATATAGCCCTTTTCGTGAAGATCCAAAAAGGTATTGATTACACTTTTCGAATATTCTGGGTCCATTGTAAAGGCAGTTCTTTCCCAATCACATGAAGCACCAAGTTTCTTTAATTGATCAAGAATTACCCCTCCGTATTTTTCCTTCCACTCAAAGGCGTGTTCAAGAAATTTATCTCTCGAAAGATCTGACTTTTTGATTCCTTCTTTTCTTAGTTTTTGAACAACCTTTGCCTCGGTAGCAATAGAAGCATGGTCAGTACCAGGAACCCAGCATGCATTCTTTCCTAACATTCTAGCACGCCGTACAAGAACATCCTGAATAGTATTATTAAGCATGTGCCCCATATGCAAGACACCTGTGACATTTGGCGGAGGTATAACGATTGTGTACGCCTCTCTCTCGTCTGGTTCCGAGTGAAAGTACCCTGAATTATTCCAATGTGTGAACCATTTGTTTTCTACTGATTCTGGATTATACTTCTTAGGAATTTCCATTGCTTCAATTAGATTTTTTCAAGTGGCAAATTTAACCAAAACTGTTAAGCCACTCATGATTAAGATTAAAAATAAAGGACATAAAAAAAGCGCAACCTCGAAGTTGCGCTCATTTGAATTAGATAACGGAAGCGATTAGTGTTCCGATTCAATTTCTGCACACTTCGCATCGACGGCCGCTTGGGACTTTAAGACGAGCTTAGCACCCTCAGCACTAATCGTAATCTCGACCTCATCAGTAGCGTGACGTTGCGATTCAAAACGAGTAATTAAAATCTTATCATTGAGGTATTCTGTTGATGGAGTATCACCTTCAACTACATACCATGAATTCATATAATAATATAGAAGTTTCGCATATCCAACCGGATCATCAGATTCCATTGTCGAAAGATCCTCGGCCGAATAATCAGCCAGCATTAAGCTTTCTGCTTCAGATTCAGTTACTTGAGCATTCATCCCAAAACTAAAAAACAAACCAAATAATACTGTTAATCCTATATTTTTCATTTCTTCTATTATGTTTCTATTCAAGAGACGTTAAAAGAAGTACAAAGTTGTTTACACAATCAAGAATTATTCAAAGAATTGTTTAGCTCCGCCTTTAAATAGTTAATTGCAATGTCGGTTGGTTGCTTCTCTAATTGAGCGGTAATTTCAAGCACAGCACGACTTAAATCATTTGCTAAAGCGGTATCATTAACCTTTGTTCCTGCCATATTTATGATCTTAACCACCTCTTCTTTTGACTGCTTTGTTATATTCCAAGCTTCAGCAGAAATAAAAATTTGTTGTGCTAGGTTATGCTCGTATTCACTCCTAATGTTTTCGAGGAGTTTTTGCTGAAAAGCACGCGCTGGCAAGCCTGGATTATTTAATCGCATGATTAAATTATTTGGAGATATTCTCTCTAGAAATAAAACCATTCTTTGTGTAGCATCGACTTGTAGCGGGAAGAAGTGCTTTTTTATCGACCCCCTATCTGAAGCTTCAGGAGTAACGCCCTTAGTTTTGAGATTTCCAATTTTTAGTTTTGCTTTTTGAATTTCGTACCATTTATTGGTGAAAATGTATACCGCAGCTACAAGCGCTATTGACGGCAGAGCAAAAAGAAGAATCTTTGTTATTAAATGCGCTGTACTCATAATCTTTTATTCTATAATTCGAATGGGAAACAAAAGTAACTGAATTAGAGATAATATTGCCAAACACCTCTTCCAAATAGTCCGACAGTTATTACTCTTTTCTGTTCATTGTATTCAATACCCATAGGTTTGCATTGAGGTAAGCCAAAACCGATTTTGGTCCACCTTGATTTTCCTTTTTGCACTCTTTTATCCCCAATATAAACTCCAGTTCTAGTAGCTATTAATAGGCTATTAGATTCTTCAATGAAGCACATATTAAACCTTCCGCCAATTGAAACTGGGATATTTTTAGATATATCTATTTCTCTTTTAACTCTATTAGTGCTTGGTTTATACTTTATCGCAAATACCATTGCCTTGTCTCCAAAGAGACTTTCCGGATTATCATTTCCCGCCTGATATGAAATAAATATTCGATTTTCTTTAGTTGGGTGGAAAGCAATTTCTCCGATCCAACTATTGTATGGTATATCCATTTCTAGCCAAGAGTTCTTCGTAATATCTGCTGAATCAAGTATATTCTCATTCGTAAAGAGTCTGTGATTAGTGACTTTCTTACCTTCCTCATCTTTATCAAAGTGTAACACGTAAGCAAAAAGACGATCTGGGTGGTATTTAGAGTTAAATAAGGCATACACCTTGTACGTCTCCATTCCGTGCGTTTCTTTAAAGTTTGATATTCGAACTGCAGAATTTCTTTCACTTGGATCAAAAGTTCGAACGATGTCAATATTGTTAGCACCCTCGCCCCTTTTAATCATGTAATTAAAAAATAATGTATTCTCTTGTTCAGGATGAAGAGCATAAGCTAATTCCCACCCTGAAGTTTTTAGGCCATTGTAATTGTGGAGGTTTTTATTAGACTTCAACGTATCAAAGGAAACCGAAAGCCCACCTCCTACATATTGATTTGACGAGTAAACTACATAGGGATTGAGTGGATTGATTAAAGGACGTAGACCATCACCTCCGTTAATGATTCTCCATCTACGATTTCCTTTATCATCGAGTTCGTAAAAGGAACTACCATCATGATAACACCCAATTGCAATTCTACTTGGATCATACGGATCAGCGCTAATTCCCATAACTTCAGCAACTCCCAAACCCCTTGTTTTATCCAACCATGTTACTCCTTGATCCTCAGATTTCCATATACCGCCATGAGTGGCAATATAAATTACATTGGTGTCTTTAGGATGAAACTTCACATATTCCACGTCTACATGGTATTCACTTCCTATCCTTTTGGTTTTCATTACCCGTAGGTCATAGTATCTGATTTTAGTGGAATTACCCACCATCATGAAATTCGAGTTGTGTGGATTAACTTCAAACGTATGGCCATTTCCAAAGTTAACTGCCTGTGACCCTTTGAGAGCAGATAGATTATCCGCTTTAGGATTTAGTCCATACAACTTATCAACGCTTTTTTTGTAATCAACCAAAACGATAAGGCTATCAGCACAAGGTTCAAAAGTTACGAATTTCTTTTCGCCTCCAAGACTCTCAAAAGACTCTAGCTTATGCGCATCATTAAAGTCATTTTGATTAACCGAAAAAATATGCCAGTTACCAAATTGAAAGTTTGACACATACATTCGGTCATCCATGAAATCTATATCGTAAATCCAGCCGTCGTATGCTGTGACTTTAGTCCATTCTACTTTTTCAGCCGTACAATTATTCGTATAGAACAATCCTGAGGTTGTCATGATGATTAATTTATTCGGATCATGTGGATGAAATCTAGTTCCAAAAATCTCTACAAACTCACCACCAAAGGTTGAAACTCCTGCAATATTGGTCCAAGTAACACCTTTATCATTCGTTCTCATTAGGCCACCTTTTTTACCAATTTTTCCAGGTTTTCCGTTTTTACCTTTAAAGTGCTGAACCGCGAACCAAAGGTTATCATTGGTTGGGTGAATATCGGCCCAAGGGGAAGCAGAATAATCCCAGTAATCTGTTCCAGCATTCAACCATAACTCCCCACCATCTTCGGAATAAAAAACACCTCCATTTAAAGACGTTACCAACATTATGTTTGGATTTGAAGGAGAAATAGCAATGCTTTCCACAGGACCTGTGCCTGCTGCATATTGGAATTTTTCTGCATATGGTATATCATTAGGACCCATATTTTGCCATTGGCCAGAAAAGTTATAATTCTGACCCTGCAGAGAAAAAGAAACAAGTACTAAAAGTACCAAAAACAAGGTTCTAAACATAAAACAAAAGTATAAAATAAGGAGGAGCGAAGGACTCTATTTATCAGCTATAAATTTGAAATATCGGTCTAAAACTAATTGACTTTCTATTTCAGATGTATTTACCTCTAGTAAAATAGGACGATCATGCTCCGGAATATGATAAAAGGAGAGCATTGCTTCTTCAAGTTCATTTAATGAGTTGGCTACCTTGTGTACTACATTGAAGGCTTCACAAATTCCCGCAATTTTTGGATTATGCGGTGCATAAAATCGATCTTTATGTTCTGAATTTCGAGCGTCAGGTAAGATCTTAAAGATCCCCCCTCCTCCATTGTTTACTACAATAATTCTCAGGTTCGAAGGCAACTCATTTATCCACAGACCATTTGAATCATAGACGAACGATATATCACCCAAAATAACCGTATTCAGTTTATTCGGAGTCTTAATCGCACAACCAACAGCGGTTGATAATGAACCATCAATGCCACTAACACCTCGGTTACTAAAGTACCTTATTGACTTAATTGGATTGAATAGCTGACAATATCTAACCACTGAACTATTCCCCATGTGTAAATTTGAATTCTCAGGAAGATAATCCAATAACAATTCGAATACTTTTAGATCAGAAAAGTCAGTCTCTTGACTTAAAAAACCTTCGTGTCCTACTTGCGCCATTAGATCCTTTTGCTTCCATTTATTTCCGTAATTGGAGTCGACCACTTTATCAATTCCAGCTAAAAAGTTGAACAAAGTTTTGGGCGGAGAAACAATCATTTTAGTTAATGACTGGTATGTATCTTCTTTAATTAGATACTGGCCTACACGCCAATTATGAGCAGGTGAAAAATCACGCAAATACCTTTTAATTCTTTTAGAAATAATAGCACCACCTGTACTTATAATTAAGTCAGGCGAATACATCACTAACTCGGAGTCCTCTATTTTGGCTAGTGTACGATCTATTGAATGAACAATTTTTCCAAAATGTACCAGATTAGATGTGTTTTCCACAAGCACTGCGACCTCTGGTCGTTCCAATAAAGGAGCAAGACTTTCTAGTAGTCCATCGTTGGGATTTTGCCCAATAATAATTAGTACTTTCTGCGAATTTTTCCAGATCTCTTCTATCTCTTTAAGATCTTGTTTTGACCAATTATTTGCGACCAATGGCTCAACTTGAACATCTGAATTCTGATCATTAAACTCTTCTCTTTCATAAAGAGGTTCATAAAGTGGAACGTTCAAATGAACTGGACCTGTTGGAATTGAAATCAAGGATTGAATTGCTTCTCTCGCAATTTGGTTTGAACGTTCAATTTCATTTGGTGAAGCAGGAAGTTCGAAACTATCTTTTATGTAATTCGCGAATACATTTCTCTGACGAATTGTTTGCCCATCACCTTGATCAATTAATTCTGGTGGACGATCTGCCGTAACTACGAATAAAGGAATTTGCCGATAATAAGCCTCTACGATAGCGCCAGCATAGTTTAACGGTGCTGAGCCCGATGTACAAGTAATAATAACCGGCTCACCAAAGGTTTCGGCCATTCCAAGAGCCATGAATGCTGCAACCCGCTCATCGTGTACCAAATATGTTTTGATAGCCGGATGCGATTCAAAAGCTGTAACTAACGGAGCATTCCTGGAACCAGGAGAAATTACCACTGTTTTAATACCGTTTGCAACACAAAGATTTGCGAAGCTGGCTACGTGCTTAATTTTGGTGGTAATCATTAAAATGCAAAGCTAATTATTTTCCATCCAAAATTAACTTAAACCCTTTTCCGTGTACATTTTGAATGGTGATTTTCTCAGAATCGCTTAAATACTTTCTCAATTTGGTGATGTAAACATCCATACTTCTACCATTGAAGTAATTGTCATCTCCCCAAACGTGCTTTAAGGCATCATTACGATCTAATACTTCTCCATTATTCTTAACAAGTAAATAGAAGAGTTCGTTCTCTTTGGTGGTTAATTTTTGTGTGTTTCCTTCAATCGTAAGGGTTTGCTTATTGTAATCATAATCCACATCGGATAGATTAAAAGATGTTTCCCTTTTACCTTCTTTATATGTACGTCTTGAAATAGCAGTAATTCTTGCTAGCAATTCTTCCATTGAAAAAGGCTTCGTCAAATAATCATCTCCTCCACTTTCAAATCCCTTTAACTTGTCATCCTCCATTGACTTCGCCGTTAAAAAAAGAATAGGTACTTCTTTATCTGTATTACGTATCTCTTTTGATACAGTAAAGCCGTCTTTGTTCGGCATCATCACATCCAAAATAATGAAATCAAATACTTTCTCCTTGTAACGTTGCAGGGCTATTTCGCCATCTACACAAAGGGTCACATCATATGATTTTGCTTTTAAAAAATTAGAAAGTATAGTACCTAGATTCGCATCATCTTCGGCTAATAAAATTTTTAGTTTATCACTCATTATTTAGGGTTATGGTAAATACTGTTCCTTTATTTTGCTCACTCTTCACTTTAATCGATCCGCCGTGCAAATTGATGATAGATTGCACATAACTTAATCCAAGTCCAAAACCTTTCACGTTATGTACATCACCCGTTGGAATTCTATATAGTTTATCAAATATTCTTTTTAATTCCTCATTCTTCATTCCTATCCCGTTATCTCTTACTACGATATTTGTCTTATTCCCTTCTTCAAAAACATCAATATCCACTTCTGGTGGGTTGCTCGTATATTTTAATGAGTTATCCAACAAATTATAGATAACGTTACCAAAGTGCATGGTGTCTACGGCAATTTTCTTAAGGGATTTTGTCGCAAACTTTACCTTCCCCCCTTTCTGCGCGTATCTTATTTGAACTGCCGAAACAATATTATTAATTAAGGCAGATAGATCGGTTTCTTCTTTATTTAACGTCAATTTACCTTTGTCAATTAAGGCTGTTTGCAGTACATTTTCCACCAACTTACTTAGTCGCTTATTTTCCTGGCTAATCATACCAATGTAGGAATCTCTGGTTTCATCATTCGAAACAACAGTTTTATCAGCCATGGCTTCACATGCCAATGAAATGGTAGAGATTGGAGTTTTTAGCTCATGGGTCATATTCGAAATAAAATCGTTCTTTATTTCGGAAAGTCTTTTTTGCTTTAAAATTGTTGCAACCGCAAAGTAGAATGCCAAAAGAACAATTAAAATAAGGCAAACCGAACCAATTAATGTAGTCGTCATTTCTTTCCAGATCAACGAACTTTGGGCCGGAAATGAAACCAAAATTTCATGATTGCTCATAACAAAATCACTCGGAAACAACTGTGCACGATAAATTTTCTCACCCTCTGTATAAGCGAGTTCTTTATTGTGATGTCGAGAAGAGTTTTGAAAATCCACCGCTTCTCCTTCTAACGAGACTACATTATAAGTAAAGGCCGTGTCAATTTTATAATGATTAAGATTATGCGCCATTATAGAATCGAGCATTCGAAGGTTCATTCTAAGTTTTATATCATCGAAAAAGTTACTGTTGAACATATTCATCATAACCTCATTCAGGCGTTTGGCCTTTGCTAAAATTTGCCGCTCGAAAGAACGGTTTAATTCTATGATAAAAGCATTTGAATACTCAGAACCTAAAACAGAATTCTCGATATCGTTCGGAACTACTTGACCAAAACTTTCCGTAATGATTTTTTGCTCCACTCTCAATCCTGTTGCCGTATCTGTTGCCATTCCTTCTACTACAAGATATCGACTAACTACACCATCACGTTCAACCATTGTATCGCGAACCTTTATTTCCTCTTGTGGATTAAGCATCTCACCAAATTCGGACATAAAGAAATCTTCGTAGCTACCTTTCAACCCTGCTCTAAAATCATCCATATTCATGAGCATAGTTTGCTCTAATTTTTCAAGATCAAGAACAGATTTATCTATTGCCTTTTGAACATCTCTTTCGAACCTTTCCTCAGTAAGTTGGTGCACATTTCTAATCCAAAAAAACTGAAGCACAATAAGACCGAACAATGCCAGAGACATAAATAATAAAACGACTTTGAACCTAGATTTTTTCACTTAATAAGGATATGGCACTAATTTAACGAGGGATAAGAGAATTGGCCGCAGGGCTTAACTTTTTTTAACAGATAATTTATAATTTTGCCGGCAGTTATGAGACCAATATATTTCATTCTTCGTATTAGCCTTCCCTACATTTATTCGGTATTTTTCAGAAGAAGAAAAGTCTTAAACTATCAGTGGAAGTTTTATCGACAAGCGATTTTTGTAAGCAACCATCCTAGCGCATTTTTGGACCCGTTACTTGTGGCTAATGAGCAGATCTCAGTTATTCACTTTATGACCAGAAGTGATGTTTTTAAAGCTTGGCTTCAACCAATTACTTGGGCTGCTCACATGGTACCAATTTATAGAACAGAGCAAGACGGAAGCGATAGCCGCGAAAAGAATAAAGAAGTTTTTAGAGGAGTGCAAAAAATACTTAAGAAAAAACGTTCATTGATTATGTTCGGTGAAGGGTATACGGATGATGTTTTTATCCGAAGACTCAAACCACTTAAAAAAGGGCCTGCAAGAATAGGTTTTGGAACAATGGACGCCTCGGACTGGGAGTTAAATATTAAAATAATTCCTGTAGGTGTTAACTACACAAACCCAGGTGTATTCCGGTCGGATGTTCTAACATCTTATGGAAAAGAGATTTATCTTAAGGACTACAAGGAGTTGTACAGTGAGAATCCTAACAAGGCAGTAACCCAGCTAATTAGAGATCTTGATGTGGCCATGAAGGAAAACCTTACGCATATTGAGGACAAGAGCTTGGCAGATTTCTTTGAACACATTCTGATTTTGAACAGAAAAGGTATGAATTGGGTCAATTATGAAAAAAACGACTCTCTTGAGAAGCGTTTTAGATACACCCAAAATGCAGCTAAAAATATAAACGAAAATTACAATGAAGAATCCTCTAATTGGACAGAGTTAAAAGACCGACTTAAGGACTATGTCAACAGAGCATCCTCAAAAGGATTGGAACCGGTCAATATTCATAGAATTAAAAATGGAAAATCTGGAATCTCGCCTTTAAGATATTTATTCCTTTTACTCGGTCTTCCATTTGCCGTTGTTGGTGCAATTCACTGCTTCATTCCTTTTTTTGGAGTGAAGAAAATGGTAGAGAAAATGTTTCGTCGAAAAGTATTTTGGAGTGGTGTTAAAATAATCTTAGCTGCATTTTTCTCGGCATTAATTAATCTGCCTGTAATTTGGTTGTTCTATGAGTATGTTTACGAGAGTTATTGGCTAGCCCTACTTTATTATTTTGTTGTTCCAGGACTTACGTTTGTTATCGCTTATAACTGGGGTAAAAATGTCAATAAGATACTTAAATGGAGTAAAGCAGATAAGACTTTAATAANGGACTTGGTTNAAGAGAATAAATCTCTAAGCAAAGAACTTAATGAACTTGGATTTTAAAGATTAAAAGTCTTCGTAAAGAAGGTATTTAGATCTTATCTCTATAAACCCATCTAATTCTTCATCCCACTTTGCGTAAAGATCTTCCGGTTCTGCTCCTGCAATCATTGAGACTCTTAATTCATCCGAACCATAAAGTAAGTCGATGAAATTATTGGAAAGGAAGAAATTCTTTCCCATTCCTAGCTGATTGTAAAACTCAAAAAGCAGTTCAAGATCAAACTGACGAAGTTTTCTTAACTCTTGGATATTATCCGATCTTAAGTCATAACCATAACAAGTCTCTCCTTCTAGTTTAGGTTTTGAAGCTCCTTCATTTGGTTTGGGAATAAAATTAAAAGTAGAATCCTGATCAAAACTGGGATGACCCACTACCTGAAACGGAAAATCCGTTCCTCTACCGATACTAACCACCGTACCCTCAAACAAACATAGACTAGGATAACAATAAATTGCAGTAGCATTTGGAAGATTAGGTGATGGCTTCACAGGAACTTCGTAAAATTTTGTGTGATCCCAACCATCGCAGCTCACAACATTCAAATCACATTTTACCCCGTTAGCCAACCAACCTTCTCCATTAACCATTTGAGCATATTCTCCCACAGTCATTCCGTGAACGACAGGAACAGGATGCAAACCGATAAAAGATTCAAACCCTTCCTTTAAAATAGGCCCATCACAGAAGTGTCCATTAGGATTTGGTCGATCTAAGACAATAAATTCAACACCATTTTCTGCCGCCGCCTCCATTGCATAAGACATAGTTGAAATATAAGTATAAAATCTAACCCCTACATCTTGTAAATCGAATACCAAAACATCAATTCCATCTAAATCTTCAGAGGTTGGTTTTTTGTGTTTGCCGTACAATGAAATAATTGGCAGTCCGGATTTAGGATCTTTTCCATCCACTACTTTTTCACCTGCATCCGCCTCTCCTCGAAATCCATGTTCCGGAGAAAAAACTTTGACAATATTGACACCCGCTAACAGGAGAGTATCCACAAGATGAACACTGTTCACAAGGCTTGATTGATTACCAATTATACCTACATTTTTTCCTTCCAAAATAGACAGGTACTCCTCCATTCTCTCGGCGCCCACGTTCACTTCTTCGTTACAAAAAAGAGGTGTTTCAATCTCCACAACCAGAGAGTCTTCTTGTAAAGCCAATGCAGTAGTTTCAGTCACTTGATCCTCTCCAGAACTGCAGGCAATAAAAAAAGCGAAAAAGAACACTATCATTCGGGACATAGATTTGTTTTACATTTGTGTAAAAGTAAGGAATTGAAAACAGAATTCTTCATAGCCCGGAAAATCCTTAAAAGTGATAGAAAGAAGAAAAATCTATCTAAACCGGTAGTTTTCATTTCCACCTTAAGCATCGTTCTTGGGGTAGCTATCATGATCATAACTGTAAGCATTGTAAAAGGCTTTCAAGGTGGAATACGAGAGAAGGTTATAGGTTTCGACTCTCATATTCAAATTGCTGAGATCGGCACTAACTATTCCATGGAGTCTTCTCCTATGCTAATGGAACAGGACTTTTTAAATGAGATTAACGCTATGCCAGAAATCAGGATTATGCAGCCCTATGCGTATAAACCTGGTGTTTTACAGAGCTTTCAAGATTCCATTAAGTTTTCCCTAAATGATAGTGATACAATGACATCTTCTAAGGATATTTTAGGTGTCATTTTTAAGGGAGTCAACAACAACTATAATTGGGAATTTCTAAAAAATCATTTAGAGGAGGGAGAAATTCCAGATTTTGATAGCGCTGATAATCAGATTGTTTTATCGAAATTTATCGCTGACAAGATGGGCTATGAACTTGATGAGGAGATAGATGCATTCTTTATTATTGGGGACAACCCTAAAAAAAGAAAGTTCACCATCGCTGGAATTTATGATACAGGGTTTGAGGAATTTGACAAACAACTTATTTTCTGTGATCTAGAAAATGTTCAAGAACTTAACAACTGGGGCATTCAAACCTATGCTATTCTGGAAGACACTTGTTATAATGGGAATTATGTGCTTCGCTCTAAAGTGAAAGGAGGAAATAACAACAATCAGTACAATTGGGGGCGCGGTTTCAAAACCAAAGATTACTTCTTAATTGACGGGAGCAAAAACGCGGATATTACGCTAATAGCTGGTGACTTTAAAACCGAGATTTACGGAATAAGTAATGAGGCTAACTTTTTACCTGACACTGCTAGAATATCAGTTAAAATAGACTCTTCCTGTAGCTGTGATGAAGTTGGAAAGAACATTCTAAGCTGGGACCAAGAGTCCAATACGTATACCACGAATTTTGGAACAGTGCAGATTCAAAATGGAGCAGGAAATAGTCACTTATACGCTGGAGGTATGGAAATCATTTTGAATGATTACAGTAAAGTTGATGCCGTACATAATGACATTCAAGACATTCTCATATACGATTTTGACTACGAAGCTGAAAAAATAACGGACCGCCATGCTGGGATATTTGGTTGGTTGGAGATTCTTGATATGAATATTAACATTGTCATCATCCTTATCCTTATCGTTTCGCTCATTAATATGATTACTTCGTTATTGGTTTTGATTTTGGAAAAAACGAATATGATTGGTGTACTAAAAGCCATCGGAACAACAAACAGAAGTATTCGGATAATTTTTCTTTATCATTCCTTCTATCTTTTAGGGAGAGGTTTGTTGTGGGGGAACCTCCTGGGAATTGGGTTAATACTGCTGCAGCATTACACAGGATTTCTTAGCTTAAATCCAGAGGTGTATTTTTTAGACAAAGTCCCTGTGAGTTTGAATATATGGTATCTAATTCTAATTAATCTACTCACTGTATTAATTTGTAGAGTAGTTTTATATCTACCGAGTTTACTGATTTCTAGAATCAGGCCGATTCATGCGATTAAATTCGATTAAATAAATTGCTCAGGTCGATTGAGTTTTCCGCTCAAGAATCAAAAAAATCGATTAAATTTGCGCATCTAATTTTTATAAGAAATCATGGCGGAAATTGAAATTCGACTACCAAAAATGGGGGAAAGTGTAACCGAGGCCACAATCACAAATTGGCTTAAGGAAGTAGGTGACACAGTAGAACTAGACGAACCATTGGTGGAGGTAGCAACGGATAAAGTTGATAACGAATTACCATCTGAAGTGGAGGGTGTTTTAGTGAAGAAACTCTTTGAGAAAGATGAGGTAGCACAAGTGGGCGACGTTATTGCATTAATTTCAACTGATGGAGATGCTGCTCCAGTAGAATCTACTCCAGACGCTGTGGTAGAACCAGAAGTGATTGAGCAAGTTGCGGCACCAGTAGCTGCTGCTACAGCTACAGTTTCAGCTCCTGTTGATCTTCCAAAATCAAGTTCTGGTGGAAGATTTTACTCACCTCTTGTAAGAAGCATAGCTAAAGAAGAAGGCATTTCAATTGAACAACTCGATAATATTTCAGGAAGCGGAGAAAATGGCAGAGTAACCAAAAAAGATATTCTAGCTTACTTAAATTCAGGACAAGCACAACAAGTTGCTGCCGCGCCTGTAGTTGAAAACAACAAACCAGCAGAATCTTCAAGAACTAAGACTGTTGAAGTAAAAGAACATAAAATTAATGTCCCAGTTTATCCTGGAGATGAGATCATTGAAATGGACAGAATGCGAAAGTTAATCGCAGACCACATGGTTATGTCAGTTCATACATCCCCTCACGTTACTTCTTACGTTGAAGCTGACGTCACAAACATTGTAAACTGGAGAAATAAAGTTAAAGGAGAGTTCGCTAAACGTGAAGGAGAAAAAATGACCTTTACTCCAATCTTTATGGAGGCGATCGTGAAAGCAATTAAAGACTTTCCAATGGTTAATGTTTCTGTTGATGGGAACAAAATTATTAAGCGAAAAGACATAAACCTAGGAATGGCTACCGCACTTCCTTCGGGGAATTTAATTGTACCAGTTATCAAAAACGCAGATACATTGAACCTAACTGGAATAACCAAAAAGGTAAATGATCTTGCTGGAAGAGCGCGTGAAAACAACTTACAAGCTGATGAAATTGCTGGAGGAACATATACGGTAACTAACGTTGGTACTTTCGGTAATGTAATGGGCACTCCAATTATCAACCAACCGCAAGTTGCAATTCTAGCTTTAGGTGCTATTCGAAAAATTCCTTCAGTAATCGAAACAGAACAAGGAGATTTTATTGGAATCAGACATAAAATGTTCTTATCTCATTCTTACGACCATAGAGTAGTCGATGGAGCTCTTGGTGGAATGTTTGTAAAGAGAGTTGCTGATTATTTAGAGCAATTTGATCCTAATCGGGAGTTATAAACATTTAGCAGCGTATAAATAGGAAATAAACCTCTTAAGATGAGGTGGTTTATTTTTTTTCTTTGTTTCACAAACTGTGTACAAAGTGAAAAGATTCGCCTTTACCTTAACTTTTTTAACCTCACTCCTTGCCTTTACGCAAGAGGGAAAAGAAAAGTTACGACGCGATTTAGCTGAAGCTTCGTTTGCAGAAAGATTTGAGCTTGGTAATGATCTAATGCACGACAAAATCTACCAAGAAGCACTTTATGTTTGGGAAATCATGCTGGAAGATGATCCGTTCAACGCAAATCTAAACTATAAAGCGGGGAGTTGTCTTGTCAAGCTTAATAAAGAAAAGGAAGCTCTTACTTACTTTGAGAAAGCTAAGTCTGCGGTTGTTAAGAATTATAATCCGTTTTCGTATATGGAGAAATCTGCTCCGCCAGAAACTTTCTTTTACTTAGCAGCTTCTAACCATATACATGGGCAAATTGACACAGCTATTTACCAGTATCAGTTTTTTCTTGACAACACCAAAAAGAAACATGAACTGTACAAAGGAGCACAACTAGGAATTGCACAATGCAAAGTTGCCGAGTTCCAAATGGAAAATCCTAGTGATTATGTGATTTCCAATTTAGGGACTGCGATCAACTCTGAGTCACCAGAATATTCGCCGGTTATCACCATTGATGGCTCTGCATTATTCTTTACATCCAAAAAAGTAAGACCCGACTCCTCGAATGCTAAAATAATCAACATTGAAAATGGCCAGTACTATGAAGATGTATACGTAAGTTACCGAGGTCAAGATGGCACATGGGAAACTCCAGCCTTATTAGGATTTTGCAGTAAATTGGATAACGATGCTGCAATTTCGGTAACGCCTGATGGTCAAGAGGTATTCGTTTACAGCAGTGAAAATGGAGGAGATATTTACTCTTCGGTAATAGAAGATACGTCATTCCTTTCTATACAACCAGTATCGGCAGAAGAACTAAATACGGAGTTCTTTGAACCACATATTACTATTTCTGCTGATGGTGAATTCATGTATTTTGTTTCTGATCGCCCGGGGGGTCTGGGAGGAACAGATATTTGGAGAATCAGAAAACTTCCGGATGGGTCATGGTCTAAAGCGTTTAATCTGGGCGCGCCAATTAACTCTCCGTATGATGAAGACTCTCCATACCTCGGTGTAGATAGTAAAACGCTTTATTTCTCTTCAAACTCGGACAAAAGCATAGGAGGTTTTGACATTTTTGTCTCGCAAGTGAATGAAGAAGATCAGTGGTCTGAACCGATTAACATGGGTTATCCTCTAAATACTGTTGATGACGATATTTTCTACACAACGACCGCTGATGGTAGAATCGGTTTTTATTCATCAGATAAATTAGATGGCTACGGTGATAAAGATATTTACATGGTAGAGACTGAAAACTCATACATTAAAAACGTTACCATTTTTTCAGGCTTTATTCTTACCCATGATGGGACGCAGATTCCTGACGGAATTGAAATTTTTGTTACTGACTTAACAGATGAAGCAGCACCAAAGAAATATATTCCAAGAATGCGAGATGGAGGTTACATTTTCGCGATGAAACCATGTCATACTTATAAAGTTGATTATCAATTAAACAAGCAAACTTTTTATGAAGATGAAATTTTTGTGCCTTGTAATTCGAGTTATCAAGAATTAAACCATGAGTTACTTCTAGATCCTGTGAATATGGAAGCGGAAGCTACAGTGAATTTAGCAGATATGCCAATTCCGGCTCCGAGATGGGAAATCATTGGGCTTGAGAACTACGGTGATATTGAGGGGAAGACCATTAAGATATTTAAAGATGACGAAGAGGTTTATTCTGATATCGTCAATAAATTTGGACAATTCAACTTTCGAGAACTAGATCCTAATGAATCCTATTTAATGGAAATTGAAGACCTCGAAGGAGCTATTTGCAAAGATCTTACGGCTAATCTAGTAGACTCATCCTATAAAGTAATCGACTCTTATGTTTTCACCTTCGACTGCACTACGAAGCCTACTGTACAAGAATTTTCAAGCATCTTAACTACCCCAATATTCCAATATAACTTTGGATACAATGTTGAGAAATTCGATTCAAAAAATGCTGATCTAATTGAATACGCAAAAGGAATTAAGCAAGTGATTGATTCTGGAAAGGAAATAACAATTGTTGCGAGTTCAAGTGCATCAAAAGTACCTACAAGAAAATTTAAAAGTAATTACGATTTAGCAGCCAAAAGACTTGAAAAGGGTAAAGCAACTCTTATTAAAGTTTTGAAAGCTAATAATGTTGATATGAGTAAGGTAAACATCATTAATGGTGATGCCTTAGTGCAAGGACCTGAATACAAAAACGATGCTTCAGCAAACGAAAAAGTGTATCAGCGATACCAGTACATAAAATTTGAAATCCAATTCTAATATGAGCCATATTTATAAAATAGGGTTGATTATAGTCTTAATGATAGCTGGGGGGTATTCGAATACTGCGTATTCGCAAGCTACCATGAAACCAGGTAAGATCAAAAAGTTCGTGCGAAAAGGAAGAAAAGCTTATCGTAAAGATGAATTTTGGAAGGCTAAATCTTACTACGACAAGGTAGTGGATGCAAATTCTGAAGACCCACAACATTGGTTCGAAACTGGACTTATTTACTTTGACTCACAGGTTGAACGTGAAAAATCTATTATATACTTTGAGAAGTCATTGGAACTCTCTACAAAGGATACAATTCCTGAAACTTTCTACTTCTTAGGCAAGGCCTATTTATTCAATGGCGAGTATGAGAAAGCTATAGAAACATTTAATGTATTCCTAAACAAGGTTAAAAATAACGCCAAAGGAATGGAGCTTCGCCAGGAAGTGATTCGTCAAATTGAAATTTGTAATAACGGTATTGCTCTTCGAGGGGTAACAAATTATGAAGTTGAAGAAATTGTAAACTTAGGCCCAAATGTAAATACTGAATACCAAGAATATGCGCCGGTAC
>JAKVAQ010000005.1 GCA_022447665.1 Crocinitomicaceae bacterium | reverse complement strand
GGTGATGATTTGGTGGCGAGGTGTTGTTAAAAAGTAATACTTTCAAGGTCCCTCCCCCTCAATCACTCTTTTCCCCCGTCTTAAGCAGACGGCACTCGATGTGCAAAAGCCGTGCTTTCTTTTCCCTCCAAAGGGGGAAGGATCAGATGTCATCAATAAAAATGCTTTATGATGAAAGCGGCCTTCGAGTACTTCGACAAGCTCAGCAGAGACCGGAGTCGAGAAGTCTAGGTAAATGGATATGAAAAATGAAATCCTTTAACTAAAACTTAAACACCTTTTGTGCTGCGAACAACTTTAACGAGAAGCCAATAATCATGAGCAAGGCATAAAGGAACATGAAAATATTCGCGTAAATAATGCCAAGTGTAAATACGAAGATCGCGTAAAGCAGCAATGCAAATTCAATTCCTTTAATGTTCACTTCTTTTTTAGTGGTGTACTCTTCCGATTCAACTTCTTTTTTATCTGTGGAAAGGTTGAATTTTGGAGTCCGAATAAATGGTGATTGGTTACCCAAATACCCTTGAATTACACCAAGTACCATGTACAACGAAATTCCGGTTGAAATGGCTAAGAACAGGTAAAACTGAATTGGAAATAGAATGATTTGGAGTGGTTTTATGCTTTTTGCACGAATATGGCCTACCAAGAAAATAAAAGGCAGTGCACAGCTTGTAAAGATTGTCGCAAAATTTATAAAGCTCTCCTTGCTAGCATCAATATAGCCTAAATTCTTTAGCCAAAATATAAGGGGCGATGCAATAATCAGCAACAATACAATGATGTAAATTGAAGAATTGAATAAATGAAATGAACCTGCAAATTTTGCCCAAAATGAAGCAGGAGATTTCCATAGTGGAATTAAGTTTTTTCGAATGCATTCCGCAGCACCTTTAGACCATCTAAATTGTTGTGTTTTATATGCGTCAAGCGTTACAGGTAGTTCCGCGGGAGAGGTAAGGTTATGTAAATATTGAAACTTCCATCCTCTGCTTTGAGCTCTGAAACTTAAATCCAAATCTTCGGTTAAGGTGTCCGATTTCCATCCTCCCGCATCTTCAATACACTCTTTTCGCCAAATACCTGCAGTACCATTAAAGTTGATGAAAGCGCCGCTTTTGGTTCTACCCATTTGCTCAATTGAAAAGTGAGTATTTAGCATTATCGCCTGGGCGCGGGTAAGAAATGAAAAATGCTCGTTCGTATGTGCCCATCTACTTTGAACTACACCAACCTGTGCATTTTCAAAAAAGTAAGGAAGAGAAGTCTTTAAAAAGTCGGGTTTTGGAATAAAATCAGCATCAAAAATGGCAATGAATTTAGCGTCAGTTTTCTTTAGTCCATAATCAAGTGCACCTGCCTTAAAACCAGAGCGATCATTGCGCTGAATATGCTGTATGTTCTCTTCAGGATGATTCGCGATATATTCAGAAATGATCGTCGAAGTCTCATCCGTAGAATCATCCAATACCTGAATTTCTAATAATTCTCGAGGGTATTCAATTTTAGTGACTGAAGCCAATAAACGTTCAATTACATACTTTTCATTGAACACTGGTAACTGAATACACACTTTTGGTAAGTTACTTTCCTTTTGTTTTGGAAGATTGATTCTTTTCTCTCGAATAAAAGAAGAGATTAGAAGTACGGTTTCAACGATCACATAGATAAAGAGTAATACATTGACAATTTGCCAAAGCGTATAGAGTATGGTGGCGAATATGGTCATGTATTCCTATAAATCTTTCGAATTAAAACAGGCAGTAAAAGTAAATCCGTCGCGAGAGCAAAAATAAGACTTGTTGCCATAATAATCCCGAAATTATAGGTGATATGATGAGCGGAAAGGAGCAAAGCAATAAATGCAAATCCTATTACAAAACTTGTAACCATCAGAGGGAAAGCATTTTTCGAGAGATTTTGAATTAGTTCTTGATCCGCAATTGGGCCTTTAATTCGTTTCAAATTACCGAGGAGATAGATGGAATCATCGAAGGCAATACCGATTAAAATAGTGAGCATAAATAAAGAGGATGGGTTGATGTCTACTCCAAGAATTGCCATCATACTTAACGCAAAACCAATGGGTAATAGATTCACCCAAATCGTTGCTAGCCCTAACCAAAACTTTCTAAAATAGAGACTTATAAAAATCGAAACCAAAGAAATTCCAATAACAAGAAGTACAATCACTGTCCTGCTCAATCCATACACCCCTTTGTCGAACATCAAAGCGTTTCCACCAATGGTTATGGAATAATCGGTATCTAGCTTTTGAAGAAATATTTCAAGTGCCTTGCTGCGTTTTAATCCTTCATGCGTTCCAATATCCGGTAAAGAGCCAATAACTCTCGTGCAGGTTTCGCCTTCATTAAGAAGGGCATCTATACCCAAATCATGTCTAAACTTATTAATTTCGGAAATGTATGGTTCGTCAATGCTTTTTGGAAGTTTATAGCCGGTAGGTGCTCCACCAGCTAGGTAACGTTCGTAACGCTTGAGAATAGTATTTAGGCTATAAATGCTCGTACATTCATATTCTTCCAAGAGGTAGTTCTCAATTTCCTCGATTAAGGAAACGGTTGTAGAATTGAAAAGTGAAGATTCTTGTTCAATAACTATTTCTATATCTCGAACGCCAAGAAAGTTTTGGTCGTATACCGCTGAGGCCTCTTCATATTTCAATCGATTTTCATCCTGAGAGTAATAATGCATGTTAATGGTTGACTTTTCGTAAACTATGTAGCCAATGCCAAGTGTTAAAACTGAAAAGAACAAAAGTGAAAATACGGGTTTACCGATTACCTTTCCCAAAATTCCTGATAGTATGGCCGTAGCTTTTTCCTCTCCTTTTCCTCTTTTTATGCGGACAGATAATAATTGAGGAAGTACTAAACGCGAAAGAATATAGGAGGTTATAATACCCAGTGTTGCAATAAGGGCTAACTCATTAATGCGCTCAATACCTCCATTCGCAAAGAAGATGATAAATCCTATGAGGTTCGCAAGTGAAGTAAGGATTAAAGGAAGGCCAATGGTTTGAAAGAGCTTTACGAATATTTCCTTTTCTTCAACCTTTTCTCGCTTTAATAAAGAATAATGATAGGAAATATGCATTTGGTCAGTAAAAGAGAGAATCGCTACAATTCCGGGAACTATGCCCGTGAGCACGGTAATGGGAATCTTGAGCAATACCATAAAAATGAAAGTAAAACTAACATTAAGAAGCGTTATGAAGAGTACTGAAATGAGACGTGCGGGAGAAGGCACAAATATGAAAAAGAGAACCAGTAGAATGATTGTCGCTGTAATTCCAACGGTGAGTGATTCATTGGCCAATGCTTTTTCGGCTTGATCACTCTGAACATTCTCGCCAAGAAGGTAGTATTCGTCTACAAAATCTAAGGTGCGTAGTGCTGAATCTAGATCATTGGTGAAGTTCGAATTTGTGCTGTCGTTTCGAACATAAAAGCAAAGAAATTTCTCATCTACAGACAGGAATTTTTCCATAATATCCTGATGCTTTTTTAGCAAGGAAAATTTTTGATTGAACTTAGGTTCTTCCAGCGGTAGGGCTTCTGACCAAATAATTCCAAATGGAGTTTTTGTGGGGAGAATTAAGGTTTGTAATGAGGTTATTTTCTCTAGCCCTGCAATATTGTAAAAGTCATCTTGGGCTGTTTGTAAACGTTGAAACACATCCAAGGAATTAAAACCTGCTTCTCTTTCTAGAATAACCGTAGTTTCTTTTTCGAACTGTCTAAACTGACTTAAGAAATGATTGTGTTTTTTCTCTTCCTCTACGCTGGCATAAGCAAAAGGAGAAGTGTCAAAGTCATAGCTCACCTTGGTGAAGGCCAAATATCCGCCGGCAATAATTAGGCAACCAACAAATACAATTATGGCCTTTTTGAGTTTCACGTTTTGAGCATTTTTCACTTTGACGGCTCTGAAGTGGATTCCCTACTTATTTGTGCTTTTTTTGTGCTGACCAACCATCGAGGTAAAAGAATAGACCCAATAATTAGGTAGAGGTAATTGGATACCCCCCGCCAAATAAAGGCCATGGTAAGAATTAAGGTTCCGGTACCTGCAATGTCAGCAAGGAAGTCAGTAAAGAGCATCTCAGCTAGCCCAGCTCCGCCAGGTGTAGTAGGAATGATGAGAATCATCCACATCACCAACTGTCTTGCCAAAAGAATTAAATGTTCCAATAAACCCAACTCCAAAAAAGCGAGTAAAACGAAGTTTAAAACCAGAAAACGACAAATCCAAGAACCTCCTGTGGCGAGGAAAAATTTTACCCAAAAGAAGGCATTCTTTTTTCGCACTTCTCTTGATGCATAAGTGATTTCGTTAGTAAATCGAATCGCCTTTTCGCTGTGCTTTTTTAAAAATGGAATCTTGAATATGCCTAATACAATACGGCAAATGATAACAGGATAAAAGAATACGCTTAAAATCATGATTAAATTGAAAACAGCCACGGCGGCATATCCTATCCAAAAGACCCATTTGCCGCTTGATATTACCCATGAATTTCCAGCAGGGAAAAGATTGTCTAGCGGCAACCAAATAAATAGGCAGGGTAGGAGCAAGAGGTAGAAAAGGTTGTCAAAAATTGCCGTAAGCATTACCATTGCAGTTGACTTACCGAGGTTGATGCCTTCACGTTTTAAAATGAACATGGCCACTGCAGTACCACCAACTACACCTGGTGATAGTGCCGATGCAAATTCCCATAAAAGAATCACGTTTAAGGTTTGTCGCCAAGTGAGTTTGTCGGGAGCGAGCATTTTCAGGCGAACCATATAAAAAAAGTCCCGACCAACCATCATTATTAGCCCAAGGAAAAGGCAAAAGAATGTCCAACCCGTCCAAGAAATATTATCAACGCTAAAGTTGGCCTTTTGTGTTTCTCTAAAGACGATGAATCCACTTAATCCAATACAAATCAGCAGCACTAGGTAAATGCGCGATTTTTTGAATAATGCAGGTTCTTTAGCCGGTTGGCTCATATCATTTTAAGGAAATCAACTTCTTTGGCGGTTAAATGACGCCATTGTCCTCTTGGAACATCTTTTTTAGTTAAACTACCAATGCTTACCTTATCGAGCTTAACAACTTTGCATCCAATAGCTTCAAAAAGGCGTTCCACAGCTCTGTTTTTATTGGATTTTATTTCTACCCCAATCTCGCGTCCTTTATCACTTTTAATCAACTCAATTTTCTCTGCTTTTAAGAACCCACCTTCTTTGGTTTCCACACCTTCCATTAAAGTCTCCGCTTGTTCTTTTGAAAATTCACCGGTTACTTCTACGTGATAAATACTTGTTATTGCATGCTTTGGGTGAGAGAGTCTTTTCATCATGTCAGAATCATTCGTTAAAAGAATTAACCCTGTCCACATTTTGTCCATTTTTCCTACTGGAATAATACGCTCTTTACACGCTCCTTGTGTTAACTGAAGTACAGTTCTTCCGACATATTTATCAGATGAAACGGTAAAATCTTTTGGTTTATTCAGGAGTACATATTGTTTCTTTTCAGACTTGATTAATTGCCCATCAAATCGAACTTCATCTCCGGGTTTTACTTTGTAACCGAACTCAAGCACTACTTTGCCATTGACTTCTACAACTCCAGTTTTGATTAAAACATCGGCCTCTCTACGCGAGCAAATACCGGCATTAGAAATGAATTTGTTTAAACGAACTTCGTCGCTAAAACTTGGTAATGGATCACCTTTTCTTTTTTTAGCACCGAAGTTATTATCACCGCGGTACTTTCCTTTTTGGTAAGGTTTGTTACCTCCTTGTCGTTTGCCCTTATTGTCTCCCGACTTACCTTTGTTAGAATTTCGATTTCTGCTCATTTCTCCTTAATTCACAGCAAAGTTAGGCTTTTGAACCGAGATTCGATTCTCATTTCCTCCATTCTGAATGAAATACCTGTTTTAACTAAATTTGGAATACTTTTAGTGGTATAATTATCATGAGATTTTTAATCGCCATATTTTCCATCATTATTTCACCTTTGGCCTTCTGTCAATACAAGGTGAAGAAGATTGATGATTTACCAAAACGTATGTACGAAACATCAGGCGTTCTATGGTATGACAATAAATATGTGATTACCCATAATGATGGCGGTAATAAGAGCGAATTCTTTTTATTGGATGAAGAGGGAAAACTCAAAAAAACGATCAATGTAAAAGACACGAAGAATAAAGATTGGGAGGATATTGCAAAGGACGATAAAGGCAATATTTATATAGGCGATGTTGGAAATAATCTCAATAAACGAAAAGACCTGTGTGTTTATAAAATTGAGAAAGGCTTCGTGAAAAAGGAGGATGTTGATCCAGAGAAGATTTCATTTTATTATCCCGATCAAAAGAAGTTTCCTCCAAAAAAAGAAGAAATGAATTTTGATTGCGAGGCTATGATCTGGAAAGGAGGATTCATTTATCTCTTCACAAAGTGCCGAGCGAAACCATTTACAGGGATTTCAAATATTTACCGCATTCCAGATAAACCCGGGGATTATGAGGCGGCCAAAGTGGGTCAGCTAAACTTGTGTAAGCTAGGGTGGAGGAGTTGTTCCATTACAGCAGCGGATTATGATCCGGAGCAGAACATTCTTTTACTATTGACCTATACCAAGCTTTATATAATTTCGGATTTTCAAGGAGTAGAGTTTTGGAAAGGAAAAAAGAAAACGGTTGATTTAACTTTTATAAAACAGCGCGAAGCGATATGTGTAAAAGATGAAAACACCCTTTACATGACAGATGAGCATCATTCAAAACTTGGAGGCGGTAACTTATACGAGATTAGATATTAGAAATGTCAATTGTTCTCAGTGAGCCAAACCACTTCATAACCTTTTCACCTACGCCCGGCACTTCAATATGGAAGATATATACCCCACCTGCAATAGGAATTCCAGCGTGATTATTTAGATCCCAATCTTCAAAGGTTAAAGCATTGTCTTTATCAATTCTTTTCACTAATTGTCCGGTGGTATTGAAGATCGTGATGGTACAAACCTGCGGTAGGTTGGTAATTTTCACAACGGTTTCAATATTGTTTGTTTCGTATTGAGAGTAGGCATAATAAGGGTTTGGAACTATTTTAATTTGATCAAGTGCGTCAATACTAACATCTGTTCTGGAAGTTTCGGTCGCTGCAAAGGCGGTAGAGAATCTGAAAGCAGGATTACCGCCATTAATGTTTGAAATTACTTCATTCTGGAAAGGGTGATTTACACGTGTTTTTATACGTACTTCCGTTCCAAGGAACTCTTCAAATTCTACTGACATAGGATTTACTACCCACATACAGTTTTTCCAAGCATTGATATACGTCGAGTTTGTTTCATCAACCAATTGATCTCTTAGCCAATTCCCGCCATCGTAAACTGGCATTCCAGAATCATCAACATTAACTCCAAAGATGTATATAAAGTGCATTCCACCAAAGAGCGGTAAACCAACATTGTCAGAAAACTCCGATGTAGGATTCCACAACATGTCTCTTCCGTTAGAACCGGTTAACCATGAGTTTTCACCAAAAGCCATGTTTAGGCGCTGACCCGTTTCAACATCAATTGCATAACCAGGGAACCAACTCATTCCAGTACTACCTGTTTCAATGTCGCCGTTAATATCTTTAGAGGGTGCTGACCTCAATTTCATAATTGATGAACCGCCCTCAGACTGGGTTGACTTGTGTGAAGTTTCTATAACGCAACAGCGCGTCCATTTGGTTTGATCTGCCGTAATTACTAAATCTATTCCATGAAGATCTAAGAAGTTGGCTTGAATTTGTGCTGCGTTAATATTAAACCATGATGAAGCTTGTTCATCGGCATCATAAGTCGCATCAGGATGACCAACAGGCATTCCCAAGAATTCATCACCACACATTTTAAATGGCCCAATTCCACCCTCTAATAATCCTTGATAGAGCTTGTTTAAATCACGGTTTTTATCTGGATAATAGCAAGGGCTAAATAAACTGCCCGGAATACATTCCTCAGGCTCTGCAGTATAGTCTCCCGATCTCAGCCAGTTGGTAGGGTAAAAACCATCATTGTCTTCTACAAAGGTCAGCCATTGTTTCGATGAATCGGCAAACTCAATTGTAGCGCCAATAGGAGCTGTGAAATAATTTGCACTGGTACCATTGTCTACTTCATATTCAGATTGGTTGCCAATAACTGAAATACCCCATTCTGGAATGAGTTGTTCGTTGAATACATTTACTGGTTGGTCTGAAAATACAGTATCGCTGGTAGTTATGTTGACTAAATACCAATTCGCGGAATCTAAATCTCCCGAAGCATCCGGTTTATAATAAAGTTCGAAGTCTGCATTTGGAATGTTAAGTGGGTCGATAACCAGCACATCAACAGGACTTTCACCTGAATTATAGGTAAGTTCATTTGCAAATCCATTGGCCAAGATTTCGGCTTCTGTTTCTGAGGTTAATCCAGTCCACGCTCTTCCATTACCCCAACCGTCTATTTTTGTCAAAGGAATTTCATACCCATATCCAACGGAAAAGAATGTTCCGCCATTTTCCGGTCTTGGCGAATGAGGAATACCTTCGAACGATTTAATTTCCCCCACAGCCGCCTTTCTTGATCGTAAATAAGGTTTTTTGTTTCCGCCTATAGTTGTTGGATCGGATGGATCATAAATATTATAGGAGTTGCTAGCATACGAAACAGCCATGTAATAATAGCGCTTGAAGTTAACCAGTGTTCTATCGCCAGTGGCAAACAAATCTTCCTTT
Organism: Crocinitomicaceae bacterium; assembly: GCA_022447665.1. Lineage (GTDB taxonomy): Bacteria > Bacteroidota > Bacteroidia > Flavobacteriales_D > Crocinitomicaceae > JAKVAQ01. The sequence goes on along the minus strand of JAKVAQ010000005.1, from coordinate 135,353 downwards.
ACAGAAAATGAGTGACGAATTCCTTCATTGGCTCCATTAACCATTACCTCTGGGACGGATGCTTCAATATTGTCATCGAAGGTGTAATTTACGAGTCGTGACACACTATCTTTAATATCACACTGAAAAACTAAACGAGCCTGAGAGATATCTGAAAGTTCGGTGGTAGATACCGTTTCATCTTTGATTTGGTATACTTGATATCCTTGGAATGTATAAGTGTTGTTGAAGTTAGGATCGTTATCCGAATTCACGATAAAAGGATCAATTTCAGAATAAGTACCGTTAACGTTGTTACTTGATTCTGGATTGAAAATGGAGATTACTAATTCATTTTCTAATTCTTGAATTGAAAGTTCAGGTGCATTGGGTCCGTCCAATACTTTAAAACAATTGTCAAATAGGGCTTGTGCCTTGTCATCTGCCTTTTGAAGGGCTATTACTGATTCAAATGGATCACCTGAAGTGGCGCGTGCCCAAACTATACCATATGTAATGTTGTTTACGGCACCAGGCTGCAAAGTAAATGGTCCTGATGAGGTTGCAAATCTTCTATCAAAAGGGGGGTTACCAGCGGTTTGCTCTGTCCAGCTTGGTTGACTCAAGCCTCCAGTTCCCCAACCAACAGGGTCGGTATTATCTGGGAACATATATTTAGCAGGTGCGGTTGGGTTTGAATTTGGGTTAGACGGATGACCATTTCCTCCGTAAACCATTTCAGCACCATCCTTCCAGAATCCTTTAAGGTATCGGTAATATTCTGCTGCTGTTTGAGGGTCTGTTTGTGCCACTAAACCACCGCCACCGAAGTTATTATAGTATAAGAAACGACTCATTCCAATACGCTCATTATCGATAACGCCATCACCATATCCAATACCTAAACCAGAATAAGGAACACCTCCTCCATCAGAAGCTAGGGCATAGTCAGCGATTAAAGGATTGTCCAAACCATCATCATCTTGATAAGGGCCTTCAAAGAAGTCAATACCAGCTGCAGGAGGATTGGCTCCATAACCCAGGAAACCGCCCATGGTAGCATCAAATGAATTACCATTGTAAGTATAAGCCAAACCTCTACTTACATCACAACCAACATAATCATCGTTTGGTCCCCCTAAAGCTCCATCAATCATCACCCCAAAATAGGTTTCGTAAAGGGTTTGTGTAGAGCGGTTAACCAACTCATAATTATAGAAGGTCATGTTATTGATTTCATCATTCGTAGCGAATGCAAAAGCCTGGCAACGAACTTCCATCCCTAATGGTTCTCCATTGGACTCAGTATGGATATTTCCTTTATCATTCATTACCCACCAGAGTGTTTGGTCACCATAAAGGGTTACAGTTCGATCATTCCCACAATCTAAATCTTTATTGATATCGTACCAAGGATAATCACCATTAAGAGGATCGTATGTTCCATCTTCGTCTCTATCATAAAAAGGAGCGAGGTAATAATCTTGTCCTAAGCCGGGGTCGCCATGTGCGGGCCATTCAAGGATAGAGATCGGGATTTCGTAGTCTCCGAAATTCTCAGATTGAGTATTTGTTCCATTAGCAGCATCAGCAATGCCAGCTTCATACCAAGCATTAAATTCTCTTACTTCATCTTGAGTAATAGGAAAGTGGCGATCGTATTTAACGCAAGTTTCAGGGAATACTTCTGCATCACCGGTAGTAGTGAGAGGTCCGGGCCAATAATCTTGTCCTTGCCTATATCTCACTGCAGCTAATTTTAACTGCCCGTTTATGTCAACTCCACCAAGCCACAAAGCGCTCGTGAACAAGGCCATAATTCCTGAACCTTTTGGAATTTCATATTGAGAGAAGTTTTGGCCAGTAATTTGCCAAAGGTTTCCTCCGGTGTGAATCAATGCTTTTACATTGTTGAATTCTAAGAAAGTAGCACCATTGGCTGGAGCACAACCTGCCGCTCTTGGTTCTGTAACTTCAATTTCTTCTCGAGTATACGCCTGCGATAAGGCAATATTTCCGAGAGCTAGAAATAATATGAGGTTTAGAAACTTCATGAAATATGAAATTACTAAAAATCCATGAGGCAATTTGATCATGGAATATCAAATTGGTTCAAAAATTTACTTTTCTACAGTTTCGCTTGAACCTCTACTTCATGGAATGCTTCAATCACGTCACCAACTTCGATGTTGTTATAGTTCTCGATGTTAAGACCACATTCGTAGTTATTCTTAACTTCTTTAACATCATCTTTGAATCGCTTAAGTGATCCAAGTACGCCTTCGTATTGAACAATACCGTCGCGGATAACTCTTACGCTCGCATTACGCGTGATTTTACCTGAAGTAACATAACATCCAGCAATAGTTCCAACCTTAGAGATTTTGAATGTTTCTCTAATTTCAGCAGTACCAAGAATTTCTTCCTTGAATTCTGGTGCAAGCATACCTTCCATTGCAGTTTTAATCTCTTCAATGGCCTTGTAGATAACTGAGTAAAGACGAATATCGATTTCTTCTTTTTCAGCGAGCTTTCTTGCAAGTGCTGAAGGTCTTACCTGGAATCCAATGATAATAGCGTCTGATGCAGAAGCTAAAGTTACATCGGCCTCAGAAATCTGACCTACTGCTTTATGTATAATATTCACTTGAATTTTCTCGGTAGAAAGTTTCAGTAAAGAATCAGATAATGCTTCAATTGAACCATCCACATCACCTTTTACAATTAAGTTAAGTTCTTGGAAGTCTCCGATTGCAAGACGACGACCAATTTCATCAAGTGTAATGTGTTTTTGAGTTCTCAATCCTTGTTCGCGGTTAAGTTGCTCACGTTTAGCAGCAATTTGCTTCACCTCACGCTCATCTGTAAGTACGTTGAATTTATCACCCGCACTTGGAGCTCCGTTAAATCCTAGGATTGATACTGGAACTGCAGGTCCTGCCTCGTCAAGTTTTTGACCACGTTCGTTGAACATCGCTTTAACTTTACCATGGTACTGACCAGCAATAATATTATCACCAACTCTTAATGTTCCGGCAGATACAAGTAAAGTAGTTACGTAACCACGTCCCTTATCAAGAGTAGCTTCAACCACAGTACCTAGCGCTTTTTTATTAGGGTTGGCTTTTAGTTCAAGCATATCCGCTTCAAGCAATACTTTTTCAAGTAGTTCTTCAATGTTGATTCCTTTCTTAGCCGAAATTTCTTGACATTGGTATTTACCACCCCATTCTTCAACAAGAATATTCATGGTAGAAAGTTGTTCTCTTACCTTGTCTGGGTTAGCTCCCGGCTTATCAATTTTGTTTATCGCAAATACCATTGGTACACCTGCAGCCTGAGCGTGAGCAATGGCCTCTTTTGTTTGAGGCATTACGTCATCATCTGCGGCAATAATAATAATTGCAATATCTGTTACCTGTGCACCACGAGCACGCATTGCCGTAAAGGCCTCGTGACCCGGAGTATCTAGGAAAGTAATTTTTCTACCGCCTTCAACTGTAACTGAGTAGGCACCAATATGCTGGGTAATTCCCCCGGCCTCACCGGTGATTACATCGGCATTTCGAATATAATCTAGTAATGAAGTTTTACCGTGGTCAACGTGACCCATTACAGTAACAATCGGTGGACGTTCGATCAGATCGTCTTCATTGTCTTCTTCAACTTCAATAGCTTCTTGTACCTCAGATGAAATAAATTCTGTTTCGAATCCATATTCAGAAGCGACCAATTGAATTGTTTCAGCATCTAACCTTTGGTTGATCGATGCGAAGATACCAAGCGACATACAAGAACCAATTACCTCAGTTGCGGATACGTCCATCATGCTTGCAAGTTCGGATACTGTAACGAACTCGGTTAATTTTAAGATACCTTTTTCAAGTTCTTCTTGTTCTAGTTCCTCAGCTCGTTTTTCAGCAACATTCTGCCTTTTTTCACGACGGAATTTAGAACCTTTACTTTTACCTCCGCCTTGAAGACGTGCAAGAGTTTCCTTGATTTCTTTTTGGATTTCAGCTTCTGTAATTTGTGGTTTTTCAGCTGCTTTTCCTTTTTTCTTACCGCCAACATTACGCTTTGCTTGCTTTTCAATGTTGACTTTCTTGATTCTTTTTCTCTTCTTTTTGTCGGTTTTTTCCTTCTCAACAGGTAAGGTAATTTTACCGACTACTTTTGGTCCAGAAAGCTTGTCTGTTTTAGCCTTAATAGTTTCAATCGGCGCTGGAGTAGGGGTAGCTTTTGGTTCCTCTTTCTTCGGTTCTTCTTCCTTCTTAGGCTCTTCCTTAGTTTCTACTGGTTCCTCTTTGGCAGGTTCTTTTTTCTTAGGTTTACCAACAGAATCTAAGTCGATTTTTCCAAGAACTTTTGGTTCTCCTTTATCAACTTTTGCTTTTACGGTCTCCACTTCTTTCACTGGAGCTTCTTCAACAACTTCTTCTATTACCTCCTCTTCTACTTCCTCTTCCTTCTTAGGCTCTTCTTCTTCCTTTTTAAGGTCCTTCAATGAGATGGACTCTCTTTTTTCAGAAGAAACGTTTGTTGATTTCGATGCTTCCTTCGCTGATTTGTCATCAGCAAACTCTTCAGCAAGAAGCGCCATTGTATCCGGATTCAATTTAGTATTTGGATTCGAATCAATCGTCACATCCTTGGTGCCTAGGAACTCAACGATAGTACTGATACTAATGTTGAACTCTTTGGCCGCCTTGTTTAATCTGGTTGGTTTACCTGCCATTTTTTAACTTACTTTATTCTAAGAGGGATTATAATTTATCCCAATTTTACTCTTCAAATTCAGACTTAAGGATATTCATAACGTCTTCTACCGTTTCTTCCTCTAAGTCTGTTCTTTTTAATAGTTCTTCTTTTTCAAGCTCTAATACCGCTTGAGCTGTATCTAAACCAATTGCTTTAAGTTCAGAAATAATCCAAGCTTCAATTTCATCAGTGAACTCATCTAAATCCACATCTTCAATGTCTTCAGCACCTTCTCGGTACACATCGATTTCAAAGCCTGTTAATTTACTCGCTAGTTTAATGTTGTGTCCACCTTTACCAATCGCTAATGATACTTGATCGTTTTTAAGGAATACATCTGCACGAGACTCTTCCTCATTTAAATCAATATTAGAGATTTTAGCTGGTGACAATGAACGTTGGATGAATAACTTTTCATTACTAGTGTAGTTAATTACATCGATGTTTTCGTTCTTTAACTCACGAACAATACCGTGAATACGCGCACCTTTCATACCAACACAAGCACCTACTGGATCAATTCTATCATCGTAAGATTCTACAGCAACCTTAGCTCTTTCACCTGGCTCACGTACAATCTTCTTAATCGTAATAAGACCATCAAATACTTCAGGTACCTCAAGTTCAAATAGTCTTTCAAGGAATTCTGGAGCAGTTCTTGAAAGAATAATTACTGGCGAGTTGTTTCTTAAATCTACTCTCGCCACTACCGCTCTAACTGATTCTCCTTTTTTGAAGTAATCAGAAGGGATTTGTTCTGATTTAGGAAGGATAAGTTCGTTACCTTCATCATCAAGTACCAAGATTTCTCTTTTCCATACCTGGTAAACTTCACCAGTGATGATGTCACCGATGCGTTCCTTGTACATTTTATAAATATGGTCTTTTTCTAATTCTAGAATTCTACCAATTAAGTTCTGTCTTAGTGATAATACATTTCTACGACCAAAGTCTTCTAATTTAACTTCTTCAGCAACCTCTTCACCTACTTCAAAGTCAGGTTCAATTAAAATAGCTTTAGAGAGAGCGATTTCTAAATTGTCATCTTCTACTTCTCCGTCAGGAACGATTTCTCTGTTAATCCAGATTTCAAGGTCACCTTTGTCTGGGTTAATAATGACATCAATATGATCATCTGTACCGTACTTCTTTTTTAACATTGAACGGAAAACATCCTGAAGGATTCCCATCATCGTTTCACGATCAATGTTTTTAAATTCTTTAAACTCTGCAAACGAGTCAATTAGTTCTAAAGCATTCATAGCTCAAATAACAATTAAAAAGTAATCACCAATTTAGTTTCTTTTATTTCATCGAAATTGAAAGCAAATTCTTCGGTTACTTCAACCTTCTTCTTTTTGTTTTCCAATCTCTTTTTGGTGGTTTGTTCAATAACTATCCCTTCATCCGTGACTTTAGTTAAAGTTCCTTCAATACTCTTTCCGTGCTCAACCGTCGCAACTTTCACTGTTCGTCCAATATTTTTAACATATTGCTTATGAACTCTGAAAGGTTTGGTCAGGCCGGCAGAAGATACTTCCAGTTCAAAATCTTCAGATTCGCGGTCTAGGTTGTGTTCAATATTTCGACTCACTTGCATGCAGTCTTCAATTGACACGCCACCTTCTTCGTTATCAATTTCAACAAGAATCTTATTACCACTACTGATCGATAAGTCTACAATGTAGAGTTTCGGATTATGATCTTCAATCCGCTCTTCCGCTAAATCCCAAACTTTCTGTTTATCAATCATCTTTTATAAAAAAGAGGGGACTAATGTCCCCTCATTCCTGTGTTGAATTGAATTAACACGACAAATATAATCAATTTTAAATCTATAGCAAGAGTAGGTTCAATTTATTCATACGGAAACAGTAGAATTTTAGAGGGAGAGGCATCATTTTCGAAGCTTGCGATTTGGATATTCGCGAAGTATTCACCGTCTTCTATTAAATCATTGATATACACTAACTCAGTGATTGTTTTATGGAGTTGTGGGTTTTCAGGGTATTGCCAAAAGGCATGGTGGAAGGCCAATTCACCGTTGTCAAGCTCTCGATCCACTGAAGGTAAATCAATCATCAAGTGATTAACGCCAAGTGAATTAAATAGTGAGATGGCATCAACCTCAATGAACGGTGGATTTGTATCAGAATAATTCTTTTTTAATTTTTCTTCAGTGTTAGGTAAAGTTCTAATGATGATGCACTCTGCTCTTTTTTTTGGGAGCGCTTTTTCTAGCAATTCTTTTGTGATTACGAGATCATCACAGTCGTATTCATTATTTCGTTTAACCTCGGGGTTTACAGTGATAACATGAGCTTGAACAAAAAAGTCTTTGAACAACTTGTTCACCGAATAAAACTCCTTTGAAATATGTCCTAAACATTCGGTGTGGGTTCCATTACCATGGGGGTTAAAAACAACGTCTCTGAAATTAACATTACCTCCTAGATTCACATCTCCAGTGAATTGGTCCGTCATTACTGGTGTAATCTTTGGAGGGTCGCAATACCAGGCAAGTACATTATCATCACTCGAAGAGAGCGTCATTGAGATATCATAGTACTTTGAAGTATCAATTTGCTTGCCGTTCTCCAATGTTAATTTCATCTAAAATCTATGTTAAAACCATGAATTTAGTATTTTCTTTAGCAACGGCAGAGTAAAAAAGGCTAATTTCGTGATGCATGGCGAAGTATAAATTAGAGTGGGATGAAGAATATGATTTTGATCTAATAGGGATATGTTCGAACCATGCAGACTATAGGTTGACTTGGACATTAAACAAGTTACTAGACATACGCTTAGAGAAGGAAGAGGACTATATTGTAGGGCATAAAAAGGATGGGGATTATCGATTTTCCTTTTATAGTTATTACGATGAAGAAACACATATTTCATATTATCTCCTTCGAAATGTTTCTGATACATTTAAGCGCTTAATTCCTGAGAAAGATCAAATTGATTTCTTTTTGATTTTGAAAGACAATACGGAATTAGAGCCGGAAGATGTAGTAGAGAAGATTAAACCAAGTGAAACTGTTTTGACGGCATTTGTGTTTAATGTCGAAGAGCTTAAGTCAAAAGACAACCTAGTTTTTTAAAGAATAAGAATGAATTACGACAGAAATAAAAAGACAAAAATCGTTGCAACAATGGGTCCTGCAAGTACTGCTAGTAAAGAGGTTCTTGAGGAAATGATAAAAAGTGGGGTAAACGTTTGTCGTTTGAACTTCTCGCATGGTTCGCATGAGGATCACGCCCGAACTATTGAGATGGTGCGTGCTATAAATGAGAAAATAGGATCAAATGTTTCTTTATTGGCAGATCTTCAAGGTCCTAAGATTAGAATCGGCGACATGGAGGATGGAGGAGTAGAAATAATAGAGGGTTCGGAGATTGTTTTTAGCACAGAAAAGTGTGTTGGAAATGCGGAGAAAGTACACATAGTTTACGAAGATTTCGCGCGCGACGTAGAAGTAGGGGAATTGATTAAAGTTGATGATGGTAAACTTCACCTCGAAGTGACTGCGACAAATGGCGAAAATGAGGTGAAGGCTAAGGTGCTTCACGGTGGAATGTTATCGTCTAAAAAAGGAGTTAACCTTCCGAATACACAAGTGAGCTCGCCTTCGTTAACGGAAAAAGATCGATTGGATTTAGAGTTTGCTTTGGAACAAGAAGTAGACTGGGTTGGACTTTCTTTTGTGCGAACTGCACGTGACATTATAGAACTTAAGCACATAATTGCGAATAGAAAAAGTCACGCAAAGGTTATCGCTAAAATTGAGAAGCCAGAAGCTATTGAAGATATTGAATACATTGTTAAGGAGACCGACGCTGTGATGATTGCTCGTGGTGATTTAGGGGTGGAGGTTCCAATGGAAAAGGTACCTACAATTCAAAAGCGTATCATTAAAATGTGTCGTTCTTTTGCCAAGCCGACAATCGTAGCTACGCAGATGATGGAGAGTATGATTACAAATATTACTCCGACTAGGGCAGAGGTGAATGATGTTGCGAATGCTGTATTGGACGGTACAGATGCTGTAATGCTATCAGGAGAGACCTCAGTAGGTGAGTTTCCTATAGAGTGTATTAAAGCAATGTCTAAGATTATTGAGGAAGTTGAAAAAGAATCTTCGATTTATAATAAGGAAGAATTACCTGAAAAAAATCAAGAACGATTCATTACAGATTCAGTTTGTTTTAATGCAACTCGTTTGAGTAACCGTGTTGAAGCTTCAGGGATTGTTACGATGACATTTTCTGGGTATACGGCTTACAAAATCTCTTCTCAACGTCCAAAGTCTTCAATCTTTGTGTTTACTGAGAACAGAAGAATTTTAACGCAGCTGAATTTGGTTTGGGGTACGCGCTGTTTCTTTTATGATAAGATGGTGAGCACAGAGCATACTATTTCAGATTGCTTATATATTCTTCAGAAAAATGGATACCTAGATAAAGGTGATTATGTGATTAATATTGCTTCAGTTCCAATTGAAGCGAAAGGTAAATCGAATATGATGAAACTAAGTCAAGTATAAATGAAAAGCCCCGCCAGAAGCGGGGCTTTTTTAATTATTTCTTAGCAACGACCTTTAATTTAAGATCACCGGCTCCTCCGCCTCCTCCTTGCACAACACGCTTAGCTTCTCCCAATAATTTTTGGGCAATATTTGCTAATGATTGGTCGAAGGCAGGATCATTCCCTTGGCCCCATCTAACCTTTTCTTTTGTGAATTGACCATTGGCCATTTCAACATCAATAACTACTGTTCCCAAAGCTCTATTTTGGAATAGAGCTATTCCCATGGCGGTGATGCCATCTTCAATTGCTTGGTCTGTTTGTATGCTTCCTTCGCGCACTGTTCTAATGATGAAATCTTCTTCAAACATAGATTTAGATATTATGGTTAATAAGGAAACAAAATAGCCAAAATATTACGTACTTTCGGTTCGCACCTATGTTAAAATACTTGAAATTACTATCATTCTTTTTTATCTCTCTGTTATCGAGTGAGTTAATTGCTGGGCAGGATATTGATAGTTTAGAAAGTATTCTCACAAGAACATCTGATCATCATGAACAAATCCTCATTTTAGAGGAGGCCTATGATTTTTATGAAGGTGTTGATTCTGAGAAAGCATTATTCATTGCTGAGAAGTCAGTCAATATTGCGCAAGAGTTCTCTCAAAAGGATTTACCAAAGTCTTACAATCTTCTAGGTTATCACTATATAAACAATGGTGAAAGTGATTCGGCGATGTTCTATTTCCAAGAGGCATTGGATTATTGTCTTTTAAGAAATGATTCGGTTTACTTGGCTAAAACCTACAATAATCTCGGGGTACTTGAATTCATGACAGAGAATTATGAGGGGGGCTTAGCGTTTTTTAATCAGGCGGCAAATATTGAATTGGCGATTGGAGCAGTTGATGATGCAACGCTTTCGTTTGTAAACTTAAGTGCTATTTATATTCAACTGAACGATAATGAAACGGCTGAAAAATATTTGACAAAGGCTTTGGATTTAGCGCTTACATCAGAGGATAGGGCACTTCTTGCACATACATATATTAATCTCGGAAGCTTGGAGAAGCTTAAAGGGAATATGGCACAGGCCAAAAAGAACTATTTCAATGCGATTGATATATACAAAGACGAAGGCGATTGGTTAGGTGTTTCTGATACCTATGGAAATTTGGCTGTATTGTATGAAGACATTGGTGATCCTGATATGGCATTGAAATACAATAATTTCTCTTTAAAATACCTGTTGAAATTAGATAACCCTATTGCTGCTGATATGCGTAACGCCTATAAAACGGCGGCAGAAGCATTAGAGTTAAAAGGGGAATATGAAGAAAGTATTGAATATTATAAACTGTATATAGCATGGAATGATTCTGTACTTGTTCAGGAGAATAGAAATTTTATGCTTGAGACTCAAGAAAAATACAATACGGAAAGAACTGAAAGAGAAAATGAATTATTGGCTACCCAAAACAAAGTAGCTGACCTAGAACTTCAAAAAGGAAAAGAAGAATTGACCAATTCTAGAATCATTATATGGTCGTCTATCATTGGATTGGTGCTTTTACTGCTAAGTGTATTCACTTTGTACAATAGAAATAGAATTAAGCAACAAGCCAACAATAAACTCACACAGGCTTACGCAATCATCAACGAGAAGAATGAGGATATTACTGCAAGTATACTTTATGCGCGTAAAATTCAAGAGGCGTTATTACCTACAAAGGCCAACAAGAAATTATTCAAAGATTCATTTGTCATATTGATGCCTCGTGATATTGTTAGTGGCGATTTTTATTGGTATTCAAAGGTTGGAGATGAGTTAATATTTGCTGCGGTGGATTGCACTGGACATGGCGTTCCGGGTGCTTTTATGTCAATGATTGGAAATACCTTCTTGCACCAAATAGTTAATGAAAAGAAGATTACAACTCCTGCGATTATATTAAATGAATTACGCGAGAAAGTGATTAATGCATTGATTAGAGAAGGGGGTGGAAATATGCGTAAAGACGGTATGGACATGAGCATTTGTGCCCTGAATCAGAAAACGAATAAGGTTCAATTTGCAGGAGCCAATAACCCAGCCTATATCTGTCAAGGTGGGGAAATGAAAATACTCAAAGGTGATAAAATGCCAGTGGGGTATATGCATGGTGAGTCCATTCCTTTTGAGAATCAAGAGATGCAATTGAGTGAAGGAGATGCAATTTATCTTTTTTCAGACGGGTACGCTGATCAATTTGGTGGCGATCCGAAAATAAAATTATCAGGTAAAAAGATGAAGTACAAACCTTTTCGCAATCTTCTGCATAAAAACCATACGTTAGCAATGGCAGAACAAAAAGAGTTATTGCTTGATATTTTTCATAAATGGAAGGGTGATTTTGAACAGGTTGATGACGTCCTTGTCATAGGAGTACGCGTGTAACTCGGACGAACTATTACAAGTGACGGAATTTGATTCTGTCAAGAATCGATGATGAGAGCGAGCACGGCTCGTGAAGGACCGAATCTCGACCGGAAAGGTCGAAAAGATGAGGCTGTCCTTGTCATAGGAGTACGCGTGTAACTCGGACGAACTATTACAAGTGACGGAATTTGATTCTGTCAAGAATCGATGTTGAGAGCGAGCACGGCTCGTGAAGGACCGAATCTCGACCGGAAAGGTCGAAAAGATGAGGCTGTCCTTGTCATAGGAGTACGCGTGTAAAATTATCTTTGAATTAAAATTTGTAGCCAATGAATACCTATCTCATAAAAGCATTCACAGTGTTTGTTCTGATTTTGAATTGCAGCTGTAGAAATTATAAGGGCTCTTCATATACTACTACCGCAGACATATTAGAATCAATTGAAAGTAATAAGGATGATAAGTTTGTCTTCCAGAATTCTGCAACACTTTTATCGTTCGTGCCAACAGTAGAAAGGTTAAAATTATCTCTAGATTATGTTCGAATTGGGATGTACAACTATCCGATTGATTCTCTTTATTTACCTGAAAATGTAGGAAGGACTAATGCAATTGATTACATCCTGGGTGAGTCGGAAAATCATTCTATCCTAATTCTAAACGAGGCACATCATGTGCCTGAACACAGAGATTTTGCTAGAAAGTTGTTAAAGGGATTGTGGGAAAATGGTTACAGACATATTGGTATTGAAACGCTAGGAAATTTGGTAGATACTAAAAAGCTTAAATTCCCAACTTATGATCTTGGGTATTATTCTGTAGAGCCCACTTTTGGGAATTTTATAAGAGAGGCACTGGCCATCGGATTTGAAATATTTCCTTACGAGCATATTTCAGAAGGTTCTGGAAACCCGAGAGAGATAGGGCAAGCGAAAAATATAGTGGAATACATGAACTCAAAAGAAAGTGGTAAGGTGTTTATTTATTGTGGATATGATCATAATAAGGAGGGCGAACTACCTAGATGGGGCAAAGCAATGGCAGGAAGGTTATACGAGTACCTTGGCATAGATCCATTGACAGTAGATCAAACGCAATTTTATGGGGTGAGAAATACAAATGAAGAAGAGCCATTTATTTTGATTGATAACGATAAGCCCTACGATCAACTTGGCACCCAGAGAGACCTGTATGTTATAAATCCGATTAAAAACTTCACTGAGCGATTAGAATGGAAAGCTAATTCGAGTAATTCATGGTTGAAATTAAATAATGAGCATTTTCCTGAAAAACCTTGTTTAGTAAGAGTGTACTGTAACAAGTCTGAAGTTAAAAATGGTATACCATATGATGTTGTTGAAATAACATCAAGCCACGAGCACACATGGTGCATAGTACCGAATAATGAGAGTTATGTGATTTATGCTGACGTAGATGGTAAACTCAAAGATGTTTCCGATAAATATTAAACTTAAATTCTTTTTAAAAGATCATTATCCTCCTATTTGAAGGGTTTGGAGCTAACCACCTTATTTGCAAAAGAATTAAACAGTTGTAGTCAAAATATTTTTTAGGCTAATGCGTTCGTTTCGCAGTCAATGAAAATTTATAATTGCGCTGTCTTATATCTCTCTTTAATCATTCTTTTTGGTTGCTCTGAAAAGTCTAAATCGAACAACATTAGCAAAAGATACAGAACAACTTACGAAATCAATTCTTTGATGCTAATATATGATTCTCCTCTTGCGAAACTTATGGGAGAATTTGAGCTCACTAAAAATGGTAATGTTAGAAATGCGTTGAATGGAATTAATTCTGTCAAAAGCAGTTTTAATGAGAATGAGCTAAAATCTTTGTTAATTGATTATGATAAGATTGATGCTAAAGAGTTTATCATTGACAAATCCAATGACCATAGAATTACGATCATAAATGAAGCTCATTCTATGCCTTCTCATAGGGTGTTCACAGAGTCTATTTTGCAAGGACTTTACGATTCAGGATATAGATATTTCGGGATTGAGACTTTGGGTAATGGCCAAGCTTGCGATACCCTCTTAAACAAACGTGGCTACCCAGTTTTGAATTCTGGCTTTTACAGTGCAGAACCGATGTATGGTAATTTGATTAGAAAAGCTTTAGAAATTGGTTTTCAAGTTTTTCCTTACGAGGCTACTGGGCCTTCTGATGAAATAGGAAGAGAGGTTTTACAAGCTCAAAACATTAATAGAATATTCGAAAAGGATTCATCAGCTAAAATATTAGTCCATTGTGGTTTTGACCATGTTTTAGAAGGGACTCATTCATTCTTTAAAAAATGTATGGCACAAAATCTTGAGGATTTTTCAGGACATGAGGTTTTTACGATAGATCAAGTTGTTTTCTCTGAATATCGAGGTTTCGAATCTGTTGATACTGTTGTTGATTTTCTTAATGTAGATAAACCGACTATTTTATCAAGACGAGTAAATAATGAACCATTTAATGATTCTTTAAGTTCCGCTAAAGCTGATGTTTCAATCTTTCATCCAAGAACTGAGTTTATAAACGGACGTCCTGACTGGATTGCTCAAAATGGCAGAAAACTAGAGTGTTTAAGTGTGAATAACCTAATCCTTACTGAAGCGATACTGGTTCGTGTGTATAAAAAAGGAGAATCTACACGCAAAGCTGTTCCAATAGATGTTACAGAGCTACTGCCTTCACAGAAAATTTGTTGCGTTTCGGTTCCAGAAGATGACTACGTCGTTATCGCTCAGCACGGTAAGTATGAATACCGAGTAAAGGTAAATGATCAATGAATTAAGGAGTCCTCGACTCCGCTCGGACTACAGCAATAATTTTTCCGCACAAAAAGTCTTGTCTAATCATCCAGCTTCAACACCGCCAAGAAAGCTTCTTGCGGAACCTCGACTCTACCAACTTGACGCATTCTTTTCTTACCCGCTTTCTGCTTTTCTAATAACTTACGTTTACGAGTAATATCACCACCATAACACTTCGCAGTTACATCTTTACGAAGCGCCTTAATTGTTTCACGGGCAATAATTTTAGCACCAATGGCAGCCTGAACAGGAATTTCGAATTGTTGACGAGGTATTAACTCCTTCAACTTCACACATATCTTCTTCCCTAAATCAAAAGCATTACTTCTATGAACTAGTGCCGACAAGGCATCCACTTGCTCAGCATTTAGAAGGATATCCATTTTAATTAGGTCAGATTTCTTATAACCAATCGGGAAATAATCGAATGAAGCATATCCTCGAGAAACCGTTTTAAGCTTATCGTAAAAATCGAATACAATTTCACCCATTGGCATTTCGAAGGTTAACTCAACTCTGTCTTGTGTTAAGTAAACTTGGTTTTTTAATTCGCCCCTTTTCTCAATACAAAGGTTCATGATTTGACCAACGTATTCAGACTTTGAAATGATTTGAGCTTTTATATATGGTTCTTCCACATAATCCAAATCATTCGGATTTGGAAGCTCTGAAGGGTTATTCACAATGATTTGCTCTCCGCCTTTTGCCAAGTAAGCAAAGTAAGATACGTTTGGTACCGTAGTAATCACGGTCATGTTAAACTCACGCTCCAATCTTTCTTGGATAATCTCCATGTGAAGCATTCCCAAGAATCCACATCTAAAACCAAAGCCTAAGGCCGCTGAACTTTCTGGTTCAAAAACTAAAGACGCATCATTTAACTGCAGCTTTTCTAAAGAAGCACGAAGCTCTTCATATTCATCAGTATCTACAGGGTAAATACCTGCGAATACCATAGGTTTTACATCCTCAAAACCTTGAATAGCCTCAGCGCATGGGTTTTCTACCGTAGTTATGGTATCACCTACTTTAACTTCATCTGCTTTTTTAATTCCAGAAATAATGTAGCCTACGTCCCCGGCAGAAACCTTATTTCGTGGCTCCATATCTAGTCGTAAAATTCCAATCTCATCGGCTTGGTATTCTCGATCCGTTGCCATGAATTTTACAAGGTCATTTTTCTTAAGTTCTCCGTCTAAAATTCTGAAGTAAGCAATAATACCACGGAACTGGTTAAAGACAGAGTCGAAGATCATGGCTCTTAGAGGTGCTTTAGGGTCACCTTTTGGAGCAGGAACTTTTTCAATGATTGATTTTAAGATATCCTCAACGCCCAATCCAGTCTTGCCACTGGCTGGTATAATGTCTTCATCTTCACACCCAATTAAATCAATGATTTGATCTTTCACTTCTTCCGGTTGAGCGGAAGGAAGGTCCATTTTATTCAGGACTGGAATGATTTCAAGATCGTTTTCAAGTGCTAAATAAAGGTTAGATATAGTTTGCGCTTCAATTCCTTGCGCAGCATCTACAATCAATAAGGCCCCTTCGCACGCCGCAATAGATCTTGAAACTTCATAGGAAAAATCAACGTGACCCGGAGTATCAATAAGGTTAAGCACATATTTTGTTCCTTCATATTCATAGTCCATCTGAATGGCATGACTCTTAATGGTAATTCCTCTTTCACGCTCTAGATCCATATCATCCAAAGCTTGATCTTTCATTTCACGCTCAGAAATGGTATTTGTAGTTTGCAACAGTCTGTCGGCCAAGGTACTCTTACCATGATCAATGTGTGCGATTATACAGAAATTACGAATATGTTCCATTCAAATGCTATTAGGTGCTCGTCCAAGATTTATTGGAGCATACAAAAATATTCAATTTGATTGGGAAACCTATTATTTTGACTGACCTTCTTCTACTTTTATGCGATAAATGGAGTAGAATATTCCCGCAAGCAATGAAACTCCTATCACAGTTAAAGAAATCCATTCAGCAATATGAACGTGGTGTACAAGAATTAATTTGACTCCTACAAACATGAGAATTACGAAAACGCTGTATTCTAAATACTCGAATTTTTCGAGCATATTGGCCAAGAAGAAATACATGGATCTAAGTCCGAGTATGGCGAATATGTTTGAGCTAAAAACGATAAATGGATCCTGTGTAACACCTAGAATAGCTGGAATACTATCTAAGGCAAAAAGTAAATCTGAAACTTCGATAATGATTAATGCCGCAAAGAGTGGTGTAGCCATTCGAATTCCATTCTGAATAGTCCAGAACTTTTCGCCATCTATTTCTTTGCTGAACTTTAAGAAACGACTTAAGAATTTGAATATTTTACTTTCACTTCCATCGTCTTCTTCTTCATTCTTTTTGAAGATCATTTTTAAGGCAGTAAAAAGAAGGAATGCCCCAAAAACGTAAGTCATCCAATCAATCTTCCGGATTAAAACGACACCCACACCAATGGCCAAACCACGAAATATAATAGCACCTAATATCCCCCAAAATAGAGCTTTGTGCTGGTATTTAACGGGTATTTTAAAAGAGGCGAAAATCATAGCAATTACAAAGAGATTATCGACACTTAAAGAAAGTTCAATGAGGTAACCTGTAATGTATAATTCAGAAGCTTTACGTGGTGTGTAATTGTCAATATTTAGGACATATCCTGAGCTGTAAAGCCAATAAATCACAGCTGTAAAAGCTAACGCAAGCCCTACCCAAAATCCAGATTCTCTCGCCACCCTTTTATTAGAAGGAGCAACCCCTTTTTTATGCAAAACGAGCATGTCAAAGGCAAGTAATAAGATGATAAAGGCGATTAGGCCTCCCCAGACTATTGGCATAGGTTAGTGTATTGACACAAAGATAAAAACTTAGAGAACTGGCTGGCAAATAGATCATAATAAAACCCTTTGAAAAAATGTATGAACTGAAATTATCAGGTTTGGAAGGAAAACTTTCAATGGAAATTCTGGTTAAATTCGTTACATGGCAGAAGAGATTGTAAATAGAGTTGCTCAGAGTGGAATTGAGCAAATTGACCTAAAAAGTTTCTTATTCTCAGGTGATTGGGCAGAAATTGATATGAAAGACCGATTATGGAATGGCCTGGTTTTAAAGGAAAAAGATTTTAGAGAATGGGTAAAGGAACATAATTGGGATCAATACGAAAATTCGAAAGTATTCATGTATTGTTCTGAAGATGCGATTATTCCAAGCTGGGCATATATGCTCATTACTTCTAAGTTAGAAAATGCAGAAGGAGTTTATTTTTCAGCATCTAAAGTAAATGCAATTGAAGAGGATTTCTTTAACAATATTCAGCAATGGGATACTGAAGAATTGAAGGATAAAATAGTGATGATTAAAGGATGTTCGGACATTCCCAATCCTCAAAAAGCCTATGTTGAAGTGACCAAAAAACTTCAGCCTGTTGTAAAGAGTTTAATGTTTGGAGAGCCGTGTTCAGCGGTTCCTGTGTATAAAAGAAAAAAGTAAGATGTCAATTAATACAAAGTTATTAGCGAAGATATGCAAGACTCCTGGGGCACCGGGTTTTGAGCAAAAAGTGAGGGAATTAGTTATTAAAGAAGTCAAGGATTTGGTAGATGAGGTTGAGCTAGATAATATGGGGAATGTCTACGCCATTAAACGTGGTACTCCAAAAAAGGGTCAAGAGATGAAGCGCGTTATGATAGGCGCTCACATGGACGAGATAGGATTTATTGTTACCCATATTGATTCCAATGGATTTATTCGTTTTCATACCTTAGGTGGATTTGATCCAAAGACGTTGACGGCTCAGCGAGTGTTAATACATGGAAAGAAAGATGTAGTTGGAGTTATGGCCTCGAAGCCAATTCATGTGATGACTCCTGCTGAACGTAACAAAGTAGCTAAGATTTCTGATTATTTCATTGATACGGGATTACCTGCAGAGGAAGTGAATAAACTAATAAAAGTAGGAGACCCAATTACCCGCGAACGGGAGTTTATCGAGATGGGAGATTGTGTAAACTCTAAATCGTTGGACAACCGTTTAGCAGTCTTCATGCTAATTGAGACACTTAGAAAATTAAAGAGCAAGAAAGTGCCTTACGATGTATATGGTGTTTTTACAGTGCAAGAAGAGGTTGGAATTAGAGGGGCGAATGTCGCTTCATTGAATATTCAACCTGATTTTGGATTTGGATTGGATACGACTATTGCTTTTGATTTACCAGGTGCGGCGGAGCATGAAAAGATTACGCGATTAAATGAAGGCACTGCCATTAAAATTATGGATGCTGGAACCATTTGTGATTATAGAATGGTGGACTTTATGAAGCAAACGGCGGATAAAAAGAAGATTAAATGGCAACCAGAGATTTTAACGGCGGGAGGAACGGATACCTCCGGGATTCAAAGAATGACAGATGGTGGTTCTATTGCTGGAGCAATCTCAATTCCAACTCGTCATCTTCATCAAGTAATTGAAATGGCGCATAAAAAAGATATTAAAGGAGGAATTGATCTTCTAACTGCGTGTTTAACTGATCTTGATAAATACGACTGGAGTTTTAAATAATATTTTTCGAAAAAAAGAAAATGAAAAGGCCGGATAGAACTCTCTATCCGGCCTTTTGAATGAAGTGCATCATTAAGCGACTCTTATAAGTAGTCAGATAACTTTACAGTTTCTCCGCAAAAATCACTTGTATTTGTGAAGATTACATCTCCGTCTGCTTTTACTTTCTTTCCAGTATCACAGCTAAATGAAGTTTTACCTCCATTTGGATTTAACGATACAGAACCAGATCCTGTGTGAAGACTCACCTTGCTATCTGTGTCATTAATAACGGTTACTTTTCCGCCGCTAACTTCAGTGTCAGCTTTTACTGCTTGTGTTTTTACCGGTTCCGTTTCCGTAGCGAATGTGAACGCAGAAAACGTTAATGCTGCAATAAATAATATCTTTTTCATTGTGTTGTTGGTTAATAATTTTAGACCAAGTTAGTCGAACATTTACATGTAAAAAGCACTTCTTAACCAATGGTCAATTTAGTTTAGGAATAGACAATTTGAGTGAAGTAGGTGGTTAGCAATTGATTCCTGATTAAAGAAGTTTTGGTGAATTGCATTTAGCGCAAAAGTAAAATCACACCGCGCTTTTCAATTTATTTGAGGGGATTAATGGCTATACATTTGAACTATCGATTTGAGTTTGATATTGCTTCTTTACTCAAAACCTAAAAAACCCGATGCTCAATAGTTTTAGGGCTTCTATTGACATCGGGTTTTTATTATTTTAAACCGGAGGTACTATGAGGATTATTATTCCTGCTTACCGTCGCGGTATATCTTCACATCTTTTCCCTCGGGAGTAGTACCAATAGCAATTGGTTTACCTTCTGTAGTAGACTCAAATGTCAAGTACTCGTAGATATAATCCGTGAGAATAATGATTTTATGTTTTTCAGTATCCCAATATCCTAAAGCAACTAGCTTTCCATTCGAAATTTCGAAATACTCTTTATCAGCAGATGCAATTTGAATTAGGTGTCTGTATTTATGTGGTACTAGCATTTTACCCGTCTCATCATAAATACCATCTTTCCCATTTTTTGTAGCGATTAAATACTCTGTACCATCTTCTCTATGGTCAAGTGTAATGATTTCGTATTCAAACGGCATTAAGATTTTCCCGTTCTCATCAATTAAACCAAACATTCCGTTATCAGACTTTATTGGAGCGATCTTTTCGCCATCCGCAAATCCAAATTTCTTTGAAGTCTCGAATGTTTTAAGATCTAGAGCAAATAATTCTGCTCCTTTTTGAACAATACCAATATTTCCGTAAATACAAATCCAGTTATCAATCTCAACTTCTTTGTAGTCTTTATACTTCTTATTGATGAATTTCCACTTACCGTTTAGTTTTACAATCCCAATAAAAGGTAATTGGTGTAGATTGATGTCGTACTGTTTAAACATGTAAGCATCATCATGTATGAAAGGCATTATCTCTTTACCTTGAGCGTCAATCACTCCCCATTTCCCACCTCTTTTTACAGAAAATGAACGGTTAAGGTCGGCATTCGAAATATCTTTATTAATCGTGAAGTTATACTTCGGGTTTTTGTACTCTAATAATGGCGTGTAAAATTCCTCCGAAGAAGAGAAGATTCCCCATTTAGCACCTTTACTTGCGATATATGTTTCTGTGTGTTTTTTTGATTTGTAAATGTTGCGTACTGCGAACGGGTAAGCTATTTCAACCTTGTCATTATAAACAATGTATCCTGAGTCAGTTAATGCTAGGAAGAATCCTGCATGCTCTGTATTCACTCTATCATAGTCATAACCAGTTACTGCTTCCGTTGAGGTACAAATTGCGTATTTACCATTATAATCTCTACCAACGTTATATTTTGATTTCGATTTTAACGCAGCCCATCCACCTTCATCTTGATGTTTGAACTTATTCCCTAACTTATCAATTCCTATGATACTCCAATTTACAAGGTCTGCACTATATTCAACTCTGATTTCTGTAAAATCTGTATTTGTTGTTTCATCAAATATTTCACGCTTATCGGTTAAGTAAGAATACATTGAAGAGCTACCATTTTCATCGGCAACATAAAAATCGAATTCTGCTGTTTCAATTTTAAAGATTGTATCACAATTAGCAGGAAGTAATTCTTTACCAAAATCGGTCTTTAATCCAAATTTATTTCCTTCTTGATAGATTAATGCTGCCTGAGCATTGGTGTTAGTTGAAAACCCAGTAATAATGGCGGTTAGCAAAAGTAGTTTTTTCATTTTTCTTTAAATAATGGTACGTAAATATAAAGCAATTGCTGCTTTGTATAGCAAAGGTGATACCAAAATTAACATGATCGTCTATTAATGTGGATGTTACGATTACTTAGTTTAATCAATTTATTTTAACGACCTTTGCATTTTTATAAAACAGATCTTTTGACATCATTTAACGACTTAGGACTTTCGCAAGAAGTATTGAAAGTTCTATCAGAACTAGGCTTTGAGAAGCCGAGTGAAATCCAAGAAAAGTCCATTCCAACACTTTTAACTGCTGAAAGAGACTTCATTGGCCTGGCACAAACTGGTACTGGTAAAACTGCTGCTTTTGGTCTTCCTTTAATGGAACGAATAGACGCTAAAGATAGAGCGACTCAAGCATTAGTACTTGCCCCTACACGAGAGTTAGGTCAGCAAATAGCGCAACAGTTAACCACATTCAGTAAGTATAAAAACAAGCTAAATGTTATGGCGGTGTACGGTGGTGCAAATATTTCCACTCAAATTAAAGCGCTAAAAAATCCGCAGCAAATAATTATTGCTACCCCAGGACGATTAATCGATTTAATTGGACGTAAAGCCGTTAAGCTTAATCAAGTAAAATTTGTAGTACTTGATGAGGCGGATGAGATGTTGAATATGGGGTTCAAAGAAGATATTGATCGAATATTAGAATTTACTCCTGATACAAAGAATACTTGGTTGTTCTCGGCCACAATGCCGAACGAAATAAAGAAGATTGTAGACCTTTACATGGATGATCCATTTGAGGTTAGAATCAATACGAAGGAAAAGGTTAATGTAAATATTGACCATCAATATGTTCCAGTAAAGCATTCGAATAAACCAGAAGCATTATGTCGTTTTCTTGATATGATTCCAGAGATGAGAGGAGTTGTATTTTGCAGAACAAAACGTGAAACACAAAATGTAGCAGAGTTCCTTTTAAAGAATAAGTACAGAGCTGATGCTTTACATGGAGATCTTTCGCAAAACCAGCGTGATCGTGTAATGAAGCGTTTCAAGGAACATGATTTACAAGTTCTAATTGCTACAGATGTTGCCGCGCGTGGAATTGATGTAAATGATTTAACGCATGTTTTTCACTTTAATTTACCAGATGATCTTGCGTACTACACGCATCGTTCGGGTAGAACTGCACGTGCTGGTAAGGAAGGAATTTCTTTGGTATTTGCTGCTGGAAAGGAAAAAGAGAAGCTGAAGCGTTTAGAAAAGAGCTTAAAAATAACGTTTGATAAAGTGGAAGTACCGGACGGTGATTCTATCGCTGCTATTCGACTTCAAAAATGGGCTCAGAATATACTATCAACTAAAGTAAAAGGCAAAGTTGATCCTCAATTCTTGGAGTTGGCTGATGCATTATTTGGAGGAATATCTAAGGAAGAATTACTCGCAAAATTAGTGGCCTCAGAGCTTGAAAAATTGAGTGTTGACAAGAGCAAAGACTTGAATGATAATTCGCGTTCTCGTGGTGGCGGAAATGACGGTCGTCGTCGTGGTGGAGGAGGAAGCGGTCAACGCGATGGTAAAAGTCGTAGAAATAAAAAACGTCCGCCACAAAGTAAACGAAGAGGCGAGGAAGGAAAGCGCAATTACGGTGGTAAAAAAAGGTCAGACGGTAAAAAACGTCGTTTCCGACCTAAGAAATAGATTTAACAGATTTTAGTTTTAATTCCGCTTCATTTTCCGTAAATTGAAGTATGAACCTGATTACAATTAAAGCATTCGATGAATCAATGCAAGCGCATTTAGTGAAGTCGAAATTAGAAAGTGAAGGAATTGACTGTTGGCTTATCGACGAACAAGTATCGAACCTTTATGGGCATGCTAGTTTCGCTTTTGGAGGCACTAAACTACAAGTTCGGAAATCAGATAAAGAGAAAGCTCAAGAGATCTTGAAAGGATTCGAATGATTATCCGAATTGAACCAACTCTAATTCAACTTCACCAATGACCTCTGCATTTCCGTTGAGGTCAAATATTCTTATGTACAGTTGTAAAGGACCTTCTTCACCTTCCGGCACTTCTACTAGACCATAAATAGATTTTTTTACAATTTCGGCGTCTATTCCTGTTTCTGCATATGTCCTTAATGCATTTTCAGCGTACAATACTACATCTCCAGTACCGTTTTTAAGGCTCATCTCCATCCCCGGAAACATCTTGCCATCTACTTCTTCTAAGCCCTCTACACCATCGAAATACATTTTAAAACTTTGCCCTGGAAATACTTTGTTATCAGTGATCACCATGCCTTCTCCCGTATCATATAAATACACTTCAACAAAGGTGGCATTGTTCGCCGTGGCTTTGATTTGATCATTTCTGGATATTCCTAGTATGCAAGTAGTTTGAAGTCTGTTCTCACTATTTCTATCGGATATATACACGTCCCAACGATAATTTTCACGAGGGAGAATAGGATTGTCTAAATACGTGAATGTGTTCAAATCAATACCTCCAGTTTGAGACTTATACCCCTCATCAATTCCAAGGTCTAAATCAAAACCTTTGGAAATCGTATCACCATTCTTGTCGATAATAAAGGCATCCATTTTAGGAAATATCAATTCATCTACAACCTTAAAACCGGTTAAATTGATGAAGTTTATATTGACCTTCTCACCATATTGGTAAAATACACTAGTGGTACGTTTATTACCAGCGGTGAAATAAGTATCATCACAACTTAAGCCTTGGGAAATAATCTCTATTTCCGTTGGAAGGAACTTTTCTTCTTCTGGTTCAGTTGTATCTGGAACATAGATGCTATCTGGTTCTCCTGGTCCACAAGAGATGACAATAACGGGGATAATTAGGAAAAAAAAATTACGCATAGGTTTTTCTATTTCTCTCTAGAAAAACCTGATATTAACTGTTTAAAAAACGTTTTAGGATACTTTTCTATTCCATCAAAACCTAATGCTATATCTCTTCCACTATGTGGTATATGTGCTGTTTTGAAAAGATAATCCCAAATACTCAAGGAAATTCCAAAGTTGATCCCAAATTTATGATTTTCTGGCATTTCTTTCGCATGATGCCAGATATGCATTTTAGGATTGTTCAATATATATTTCAAAGGACCATAGTCCCAACCCAAATTAGCATGGTTTAAATGACCTATTCCAATGGCAATGAAATGAACCAAAAATGCCATTTCAGGCTCAAATCCTCCAAGCAACATTACGGCAAGAACCTTTAGCGGTTTGTATAAAATATTTTCCATCCAGTGGTAGCGTAAATGAGCGGCAAACCCCATTTCTTCAACGCTATGATGTACCTTATGAAATCGCCATAATGCCGGAAACCTATGTAACAGAACATGTGTAAACCACTGAACAAAATCTGTAAGAATGAAGAATACCAATAGTTGTAACCACATTGGCCAATCCGAAAGATCAACTATGGCAAGCGATTTTGCTGTTAGTCCAGTACGCAAATAGTAAGCGTCAATCACACCATAAATACTGTTTATAACCATCGCAAAAGCGAAGAAGTTAAAGAACATGTAAAAGGCATCTAGCCAAAAGTCTTTACGAATAATGCCTTGATTTTTTCTCCATGGAAAGGCAATCTCTAATCCCCAGACAGCCAATGATAATAGCACCAACCACCAAAAATAATTCACATAAAAAGGGCTAGTTTGAAATGTTATTTCGGCCCATATATAGTTGGCGTAGTTCAGAATGTTGTTACCTAGCATTGACCAAAATCCTGGTAATTCTTGTGCCTCCTCATTAATCGATAGTCCAATAATAGGAAGAATTAGCGCTAAGATTAAAAGATACTTCTTCATACTATAAGAACAATATTAGACAAAATTAGTTGATTATATTTGTCACCTAAGTTACACAAAGGGTCTCACCTTAAATTACACAAAAGATGATAGGAAAATTAGAAAAGCAATTACAAGAAGAGTTAGCAGACATAAAAGATGCTGGTTTATACAAAGAAGAACGTATTATTGTAACGCCTCAAGGCGCTGAAGTGAAAGTAGATTCTGGTGAGGATGTAATTATTATGTGTGCGAATAACTACTTGGGATTATCTTCACATCCTAAAGTTATTGAGGGAGCAAAAAAAGCTTTAGATACGCATGGATTTGGAATGTCGTCGGTAAGATTTATTTGTGGAACACAGGATATTCATAAAACCTTAGAGAAGAAAATTGCAGATTTCTTAGGCATGGAAGACACGATTCTTTACGCTGCTGCATTCGATGCAAATGGAGGTGTATTTGAGCCGTTATTTGGAAAAGAAGATGCAATTATTTCAGATAGCTTAAACCACGCTTCTATTATTGATGGTGTGAGACTTTGTAAAGCAGCACGTTATAGATACGCAAATTCTGATATGGAGGACCTTGAAAAGCAATTGATTGCTGCTCAAGCACAACGCAATAGAATTATTGTAACTGATGGTGTATTCTCTATGGATGGTTATGTTGCAAAGCTTGATAAGATTTGTGATTTAGCTGAAAAATATGATGCTTTGGTAATGGTTGATGATTGTCATGCTACTGGTTTTATAGGAAAAACGGGTAGAGGTACACATGAGCATAACGGTGTAATGGGTAGAGTAGATATTATCACGGGCACTTTAGGAAAAGCATTAGGTGGAGCAATGGGTGGATTTACTTCGGGTAAGAAGGAAGTGATTGATATGCTTCGTCAGCGTTCACGTCCTTACTTATTTTCGAATTCATTAGCACCTTCCATAGTTGGTGCTTCTATTGCAGTTTTCGATTTGTTGAGCGAGTCAACTGAGTTAAGAGATAAACTAGAAGCGAATACAAACTATTTCAAAGCAGGATTAAAGCGAATTGGTTTAGAATCGTTAGACGGTGATTCGGCAATTGTGCCTGTAATGTTGTATGACGCTAAATTATCGCAAGATTTTGCGAATCGACTATTAGAAGAAGGTGTTTACGCCGTAGGATTCTTCTACCCAGTTGTACCAAAGGAGCAAGCAAGAATTAGAGTTCAGCTTTCGGCAGCGCATACAACCGAGCAGTTGGATAGAGCATTAGCTGCTTTTGAAAAAGTTGGTAAAGAACTTGGGGTAATCAAGTAATGAAAATTTGGCATTGCCTCTTTATTGGTTTAGGTTTTATTGCCTGTTCCGAAGAAGAGCCTCTAGAAGATACTGGAGCAATTATGGAGTACAAGGTTGATGAGGATTCATTGACCTTAGCCAACGGTGGAACGCTTGAAAGAGATTTAAGTAATGAACCTGAGATTATTCAGGATTTGTTTTCCCTTCCAAATGATATTTTGACAGACGATTATTGTTATGATCGTGAGGCTTTGCTCACTGTTGTAGTGGATGGAGAAGAGGATGAGTATGGTTGGCATAAATATATTATCCAGGAGGATGATCATTACTTCGATGCCGATAATTATGAATGTTATTCGGAAATATCATTCAAGACTTTCACAAGAGAAGGTAAAAAGGAAGCATTCTTAAGTCGGATGGATAAGAATTTTAGGGAGTTTGATTATTTGGAGCAAGATGCTTCGGGTAATTGGTATAAGAATTCTGAACTCCCTTTTGAACCAAGCTATGCCGATTTCTTTGAAGAGTTATCAATGGAAGAAGTTGATATTGTGAACGAATATGGCTATTACTCAACATATTTAACGGCTTCTGGCGACACGGTTGTATTTATTTTTTCAGAATGGGAAATGGGCTTGAGAATGGGAGAGAAGGAAGTGGATGAATTTAACCGAGATGCGGACTATATTTTTGAGTTATTTTTATCGGATGGTGAATTCGATTTTCAACGTAAAAGTCTAAAAAACGATCAAAACTCTACAAGTATTTTAGAATAAAATACTATGCAAGCACAATAAATTTCAATTTCTACGTTACTTGATCTAAAACCTTTTAGGTCAGTCGTGTCCTGGGATAGGGAGTATATAATATACACAACATTTCGAGAAAGTCAAGTTTTGTTTTTCTTAATTGCGCCGTAACTTGATAATAGAAACCAACAAAATCCTACCTCATGAAACGTACAATAACTCTACTTGGTATTTTATTCTTTTTTATTCCAACACACGCACAAAACACAACTAAAGACGCATCCAAAAATGTAAAAAAAATCACGAGCAAGGAATTTCTAGAGCATCCTCAAATTGTTCATGATTTCTTTTCATTGGATGAAGATTTATTCAACAAAAAGGATTTCCACTACAACAGAAGTGCTCTAGAGACTTTGGTGAAGTCGAACAACCTATCATCGAAAAAAGGATGGAGCAATTACATTGTTTCTGCCGATCACTCGTACATCATTTTCGAGAACATGGAAAATCTTGCAATTATTGAATTCAAGATTTTTAATAAAGGCGGTCAAAAGATCGGATTCTTAAACCAGATTTCAAAGTTCGAGCAAAAGTTTGATTACCTCGTTTTCAAAGAAGATGAACTAGTATGGCAATTGGGTAATAATTTACCTACACCTAATAATGCTGATTTTTTCAAAGATCAGAATGAATCTGACATGGCAATTGTAGATGAATTTGGAGTATCATATGCCTTTATCTCCCCAGAATCTAATGAAGTGGAGTTTGCTTTTTTAGATTATGAAACAAAAAAGAAGAGCAAGGGAAAATATCTTCGTGAAGCAGACTACAAATATGCATTAGTCTGGGACGATAATAATTTCTGGTTAGAGAAAGAGCGCGTAAGAAAATGAACCCAAGAGACCTTCACCCTATGAACCTTTAAACCCTAACCCTAACCTAAACCCAAACCCACCCTTAACCTAACCCAAAAACAGCATCACTTTGGCAGTCTAACCCACGTGCTCATTCGGCTAAGCCCTATACCCCCCGAATAACCAACCTAACCAACCTAATTGTTAAGGTGATGCTTTTTTAAAAATTACGCCCGAAGAATGACTAGAATCCGTACTTTCAAGTATGGATTCTAGTATTTTAGAGAAGATAGAGGAACTACGTAAAGTCTTTGATGCCAACAGGAATAAAGAAGACGCCCATCATATGGAGGCGTACATGAAAAATCACTTCAAAATGTATGGAATTAAGGCTACTCCAAGAAGACAATTGTCTAAGTTTTTTATAGATTATTGTAAATCTTACCCCCAGTCGTTTAAAGTTGAAATTGCACGTATTCTTCATGGCTATCCTGAGCGGGAGCTCCACCACGTTGCGCAAGAATTACTTGGAAAAGGATACAAGCGGAACATAGCAGAAGATGATATACACTGGATAACAGAATTCATTACAACAAATTCATGGTGGGACAGCGTGGATTTTGTTGCTCCTCAATTGGCTGGAGCTTATTTCCTTAAATATCCCGAAAAGCGCCAAGAAATTTGCGACGAATGGATTAACTCGGATAATATCTGGTTAATTCGGTCGGCGATTCTCTTCCAATTGAAGTATAAAGAGAGAACGGATTTAGATTTTTTATTCACCATCATATTAAAGACGTGTCATACTAAAGAATTCTTCATTAATAAGGCCATTGGGTGGATTTTAAGAGATAATTCTAGAAGGATCCCTGAAGAAATTAAAGCCTTTGTTAAGGCCCATGGGGAGAAACTATCCCCGCTAAGCAAGAAAGAAGCACTGCGGCTTTTAAAGTAGGTTAATAAGGTAAATAATTCAAGTCAAAGACTTCTGAAGATGCGATAGCGCCGGGAGTGATTTTTTGAATTTTCTCACCAAAAGCAATTCCGTTTTGACCAACAATAACGCACATCACATATAGCTCATCAAAATCATCACTATCGTCGAATGCCGGAATTGTTACAGTAGCAGACCCTCCATCTGAAACTGCTCCAAATGAATTCATAGAGATCCCTCTGTAGTCCCAATATGTATTCAAATCTTCATCCCAGATTTCCTCAGCACCGAAACTGAAAAGATTATAACTACTAGAAGGTCCAGGGTAGATAAGTATACTTTCTTTATCGCTTATAGGTCCGTAAGATGTGGCGTCTTCGGCTTCATAAAAAATTAAGCACCGTTGCGAAACCGTTCCGATACTGGCGCTGTGAACATCTGGAAATTGATAGGTTACTTCGCTCTCATCTTCTCCTATCCACACGGTTGTATCCAACTGATCACTCACATTATTTTTATCGTATACCTTGAATGTCAAATCAACAGGCCCAGATTCCGTGAACTGGTAATTGATTCCAGAATACAGCCATGTATCCATATCGCTAGTAAAGGTTATTGTATTGTCAATAATAATCTCATACGAGTAGTCTTCAGGATCTTCATTCTCGGCGAGTTCAAAAGCGATCCAAGACTCTTTAGAAGCGTATAGGTAATCATATTCAAGCCCGCCGTAACTCCCGGAACTGGCCAGTCGGGTGCCAAATACTCTTGGGCGATACAGTTGATTAACCTTCACCAAATACCGGTTTATTTGACGTTTTAAGCGACCATTTTTTAGTTCGGAAAACGTCACCATGTAAATACCTGGGGTAGAATAAGCATAAGTAGGAGACTTTTCAGTACTCGTTTTTCCATCTCCAAAATCCCATAAATAGTTTTTATTCCCACTTGTTGATGCGGTAAACTCAAAAGCTTCTCCACCTTCAAGTGTAATGCGTTCAGGGTTACTCGCTTTTTCCGTACAAGAAACCACAAAGAAAAGGGATACTATGAAGAGAAACTTATTCATAAATCCATTCAATTTTTATCTCTCCGTAATCAGGGTCGCCTGTGTTTCGGATTTCGTTGACAATCGAATATTCAACTCCGGCTTCGTTATTTCCAGCGTAGTATAATTCTTGTAAATCAATATTAAATCGGATGTCTCGATATTCAATAAATGATGAACCGATAGCTAATGGGTAGTTGATATAAACTTGGTAATACATCCAGCGCATGCTATTGTTTTGTAAAGTCCTTACAGGGAATTTCAAGTCCGTAAAGTTAAAGCTGAGTTTTTTTGGTGAATAAACACGTTCAAAGAAGGTCAAGTTTTCATAAGGCGTGTCATATTCTGTGTCCTCATCATCAAAAATATCAAGCTGCTTTTGGTTTATATAAACGAAAGTTCCGAAGGTACTACTTACTTCTTCTCCATAAAAACCATCTTCAAGACAAGCGGTTGTCATTTCTGCAGAATTTAACTTCAAGTATTTTGGATAAACACGGTTGTCGAGATTTGCGTTTGTCGTGGCATCTAAGACTTCTCTTCCTCCAGAGATATGGTAAAGATTGAAATTAATATTGTACTCTACTGGTTCGGTCAATTCAATAGTATACTCCAAGAAATTTCTCCACGTATCATCGGCCAAAACGCCATTTAAAGAGTCAATTATACGGATTCTACCATCATTGATTACTGTGTCGTTCGTAGAAGTCACCAATAAATTTTGAATCAAGTATTTATTTGGAGTGAACACATCAGAGATCAACTTGAGGGATACATTGGATTGATTGATTTGTGGCGTTTCTTTCTTACATCCGATAATAATCAAACTCAAGAGCAGTATGTAAACTAAATGTCTCATTATCTCTGTCGTTTAAAGTTAATGATCATATCAATAAGAACATCAGATTGAGTATCCTCTTTCCTTACTTGCCCAGTTATTGATAAACGTCCATGTTGATTATTGTCAGGCCAATTTAAAATTTCAATCTCAGTATCTTCTGTAATACTCAAGCGAGTATGAATTTTAGTTGTTCCTAAATACCTGAAAATGATGATGTCTGAAAAAACATCATTGTTGTCTATAACACTTTCAGAAGGATTATTGATGGCTAAATGACATTCTCGGATTCTCCAAAGTGATCCACCTGCGATAGTGGAATCCGCAAATGTTGAATCAGAATAATCAAGAAATAGTGTGTTCCCAGCTAAGTATGCACCTTCTCTTCCTGTAGGATTGGCTCGGTTACCTTGATAAAGATTGGTTTGATCTGTTCCACTCAATTGAAACTGTAAGGTATCTTGCCAACTCTCTTCAACCCAACAAAATCCGAATAATGAACTCTTACTACTAGTTGAGAATTTTAATTCATTTCCTTCAATTACGAAAGGTTTTTCTACTACTGTTACATTAGGGTCATAATAGAAGCTTGCTTGATCTTCGTATTGAATTTCATAGAGCTTGAGTTGGCTGAAGTTATCGCGCATAAATTCGCGTTCGTAATAGTTTTTATTGACCGTGTTATTGTAGGCATAGTTCAGATTAAACGAAAGATTAAGATCCTGCTTAATCGTATCATCATACTGAATACCCATAAAATAAGTGTAGGGTAAAATAGAATCTTGGAGTTGTTCTATTTCGCGTTTGAACTTCAAGAGAAGTAGACTTTCTTGATCAAAAGTGCCGGCACTGGACGTTACATTTACTATTGGGTTTCCTAATGCATCAGCCACTAATTCACCATCGTCGTAATAGTAAGTAAAGCTCTGGTCTGTATTAGGGTCGGTGATATAATTAGCCTCAAAGAATCCTGCAGGTGAAACATCAATCTTCTTACAGGAAGTGATCCCCAATATGATAATCGCTATGTAAAGTAAGCTTTTCATCATTTGAAAACAGGGATTGAAAATAGTTGATAACGTAGGTAGAATGAAACTTGGTTTCTTCTTAAAAAGTATTCCGAATTAGAACCTCCCAAACTCATCCAGTAATTGAAGCCGAAGTTAATTCCAAAGTGTTTTAAGCCCGCACCAAATTTCACGTAATTGGCTATACCATCTGTCTTTACTTCCTCAAATAAACGGTCTTGAAAAATTCGAGTATTGTAGTATTCAGCTTGTACTGACTCATCTTGAACTAGATAATAGTCTTCATTCTGTTTTATATAAGAGGAATAAGAAGTAGCGAATGTCAGCGCAGAAGCATAACCGGCACTTACGAAGTATTTTATTCCTGTTTTAGTAGGTAAGAAATAATTCGTGGTGAATGAAAATAGGGTTTGCCAATTACTAACTGTGATACTTTCATCAACAATTCCCGGAGCATCCGTATTCAAAAATTCGATACCTGGATCGTCCAAATCAATAAGCATATTCTGAAAGTTATAGAATACGTCATATTCTTTATACGTGTAGTCTAGTCCAGCGATAAATTGGAAGTCATTTTTTGTAGTGAAATCAAAAGAACCTCCAAAGTTTATTTGCCCCGGTGTAGAACGAACACCGTTGATATTGACGATTCTAACTTGATCGTAAATACTATTTTCCTCAAAAAAGTTGTCACCTAAAGATTCGCTAGTGTATGGTGCAGCGTATAAATATTGAAAGTTAGTATTGTCGAATACTGTGTGATACGTTGAAGTAGGAACCCATTCAATATTTAGCCCAAAACCAGTTTTTTGACCAAAGGAGTTAAGGCTTATGATTAATGCTATGAAAACGATTAACCTTACCATACAAAGAAGTTTTTCTCTAATAATTCAACTCTAGATGTTGGGGTTTGACGCCCTCCGGTGAGTTCAGGAACCTTTTCAAAAATATAGGTTTGAAGCTCGTTAATGTCTATTCTTTTATCGCGATTTAGATCTGCCTCCATGTTTCTAATTCCTTCAAGCAGGCAATAGGTGAATGCTCCGTTTTTCCACTCTGTTCCTTCTAACGCATATTCTGCTGCACCTGCAGAGGATATTGTAACAACTCCAGAATTGGATCTTAGGTCTGCAAATAGATTTTTTGATAGTTCAAAAACACTCCTACCACCAATCAAATCTACTTCGCTTCCTGCTGCCCTAAATTCAATTAAACCTACATCATCGTCAGTTTTCTCCTTATCGGTAATAACAACTTCATCTTTGTCTAACTCTCCCGAATGACAGGCGTCAATCATTAACATCTTGTTTCGACAAGGCAATTTTGAGAGCTCTTCCTCAAATAGATCAAATGAAATTCCTTTAGAAGAAGGATCCATGAAATCCATGTCACTTGTGGATAGGAAATAGTCTAAATTCTCATCGAGCACACCGTGACCAGCATAGAATACTAGAATAACATCATCTTCACCCACTGTTGAGAATTCTTTAATGGTGTTGAATACATTTTCCTTTGTTACTTCTTCAGAGGCGATAAGGTGGGTGTAAACTTGATCATAGTTTTTATTTCCTTCAAATAAATTTGTCAGGTCCTCTGCATCTTTTCGAGCATAGTTAAGGTCGTATTTGCTTTCTCGAAATTTATTCGCTCCAATGGCGAGGATATGCATAGCAGGTTTGTATGACCCGTTTAAAGTAATAGTGGCGCTTTCTCGGATAGATTTTAAGCCATTTTCCGATTCCACGTAAACGGATATTTTATTTATACCATAGGAGAGTTTAAGCGAAATATTTTCGCTAATTGATTGTCCATTGATTCGTTTTCCAGACTTACCATAAATTGGCACTTCGTTAACAAGAACATGTAAAGCTTTAAGATTGGCATTTGAATTTGCTGAAATATGGATAGTCAGCTCACGCTCACTTACTTGAATAGGTAAGGAGTCAAGGTTTGTTTGGATAGTTGGAATATCTGAAAGAAGTTGCAAGGAAGCCTCTTTTATACCTAGTTTTTGGAGACGTTTCTCGTATGCCCGTGTCAGTAAATCGATATACTCCTGATCAGCATCGGAATTCAGAACAGTAATTACTTTATCAGGCCTGTTTAATATTAAATCAATTTGTTCAAATCCAATTAAGTCATTTTTGTAGCGGGCCCCAACATATTTCAATGCAGATTTTGAGGCAAAATAATAATTATCATTCGTGATGTAGAAAAATGAATTGGATTCAGGAGAAACCAAACGTAGTATACTCTCTTCTCCCCTCAAAATGTGAATAAACCCTTTTTGATCTGCTCGTATTTTAAATTCGCCGTATTGAATTAGATCTGTTTTCTTCTTCTTTGAGTACTCTTTGATTTTCTCTTTTTCTTTTATTTCATCACCCAAAGTATAAGTATTAAAACCATCGTCAAAATTCATGATATAGAATTCTTTTGTCTTCTTTCCAGAGCCTAGTTTATACCAGGCTTTTTCAAGAATTGCATAATCTTCATGTACTTCAATTACTGTATAGGTTGCTTTTTTAATGCCAGTTGGTACTAGTGAAACATCTGTTTTTAAGGTAGAAACCTGATGGGTGTTGAGGTTCCATTTTTTGATGATTCCGTTATCGTAGCCAAGCAACAATTCATTTGTAGATGGGATGACTTTCATTGAAGTCACGTTTGGACTAATAGATTCGAATGTGTGAAGTTTGGAGTATTTCTTCAATTCATAGAGGTTAACACGTCCATTTAAACCACCAACCGCCAACAAGCTTTCATCTTTAGAAATAACTAAGGCGCTTATGGCAGAACTATTGTTTTTTATGTTTTTGAGCACCCGTCCGGTTTCATTGTCAATGATGGATATGATGTCGTTTTCGTCACCTACGACAATCGTATGATCAGATATCGCCACTGCATTATATATATGCCAGTTTCTGTCATTAGTAATAGTATATTTTCGTTGAGGATTTTCAACTTCACTAAATGCTTTTACACTTGACTTTTCCGATGAGATTAAAACCTTGTTTTCTGCATCAGATATATGTGAGGCAATGAGGTTCTTTTCTTCAATTGAACTGACCTTTTCTAGACTGCTTGTTTGCAACAACACGTAGGTGTCGCTTTCTGTAATTCCAATGTAATTCCCTTCGGTTGAAAGCTCAAAACTCTTGATATTAGAAGAAGAATACTTGTTTTTTTCTGTATGGCTTTTTACGTCGTATATGATGATTTCATTGTAGTTCTGAATAACCA
The DNA here is from genome assembly GCA_022447665.1 of Crocinitomicaceae bacterium. Classification (GTDB taxonomy): domain Bacteria; phylum Bacteroidota; class Bacteroidia; order Flavobacteriales_D; family Crocinitomicaceae; genus JAKVAQ01. The sequence continues at coordinate 100,237 of JAKVAQ010000005.1, read as the reverse complement.
AACCATCATTAAGATCATCTACTTGCTTAATGCCCTTATAGTCCTCAATTTCTTCCGTGATTTTATCTTGAACGAAGTTCCAAATAGTTACTTTTTTACTAGTAGCGATGAAAACTTCAGATTCACTGTAAAAACCCGTAGAGAGGACATAGTTTTTGGAGTTGAATGAAGAGTATTGCTTTTTCTGACTAAGGTTCCAAATCACAATACTTTCATTGTCCGCGCTCAAAAGGTAAGGCCGATTTGAGTGGAAGTCTAGTGCTGTGATTTTTCCCTTGTTCCCGGTTTGTAAAACCAGCTGTAGTTCCTGACCATGTGTTAGGAAAGAGACTAGAAGAATTATCGTTGTCAGGATTCGTAGCACAGCATAAAATTACGGCTTTTGAAATTAAGTTATTGTTAGGGTTTGAGTGTTTTTCCAATTGACAAATAATCAGTGAATTATCTTTCAATTTTCTATAATAAAGCCAATTTGGCATCAATTTTTATACGGTCCGATTTATGATCTATTCCATTGAAAAAGAACTATGTTATATTTCACAATTATATCAGCATTAACACTCTTATTAATTACGCTTGTTTTAGTGCAAAACCCTAGAGGCACATCACAACTTGTTACAAAGAGAATTGGGGTTAAAAATCATCTAACGAGTACAACTTGGATAGCCGGATTATTAATTATGATAATAGCTTTGGTGGGATAAAGGTCACCCATTCCCTGCGGTTACCACCTTTCCATCAATTATGGTGTAATAGTATCCACCAATATTGAAGGTTTCACCCGGTTTTACACCCATCATATCGAGGTCTTCTTCAATGGTGTGAACAGAGCCTTTAGTATCATAAGCTAACTGTACATAATCGATATTAATTCCGGCATAAGAGCCACATAAAATGACGTGTACAGGTCTGCCAATGTCTTTAACTAAACTTAAGTCTCTTGGGGTAGCCCAATTATCAGCTACCATAACTATTTCGTCAGATCCCGGATAGTCTTTTATCCCTTTGAGGGTGGCTTCAACATTATTCTCCGGACAATCTCCACCATAACCTTTACTCATGGTTTTTTTCATGGTGGTGTAAATAGCATCAAAACTGCTATTTTTTGTGCCATAAACCCCTCCTACCATTCCCACTTTTTTAGCAGCATCTGGAGTCATGTTTCCGTCGTTAAAAAATACAAAAGCGTTTATTTGATCCTGCTTTGCTCGTTCTTTTAGCCACGCCATAGTCTTACCGATGTACGGCGACATACTTCCTGTTACATCCATCACAACCAAAGCTCTTCGCCATTTCGGATGTCGTTTGAATACTGCTTCTACAACCTCGTAATCAGGGTCAAAATTCATAGTATAGGTTATGGGCAGGCCTATAACTGGCGTAACACTTTCACAACCTTCCGCTTCTATTTTTCGGTACCATAATACATCATATTTTACGGGCTCATCTTCTTCAATTTCTCCCCCCATCGATGTAAATGAATAGGAACCTCCTAAATACCCAACAGTGCCCGATAAACTATCTATGTAGGATTTCATTTCAATGGGTGTGCAGTAACGCTCCATTGAGATTTGTTCGAAACACCCATCTTCTGCGCCAATGATTAATGGGAGCAAAACATCAGAAAGCACTGCCGTTTCTTCTGTGGTACTATTGCTTGTTTCAATACTGGTTGTGGAAGATTCAGAGGTGGTTTCAGTTGTTGTACTGTTCAAAGCTTCCTTGGTCTCCTCACTTTTTGGACTATCTGAGAATCCCAACATTTCATCAATATAAGCCAATTCTTTTTCCATTGATGCTTTGGTAGGAGAGGGTCTGAAATAAATAACAAACCCATGAAATAACTCTTTTGCCTCTTCTGGCGACTTGGCCGAACCTTGAGCTATTTCTCGCCATGCTACCAAATCATTTTTTGAAGCCGGAAACTTTTTGGTGAAAGCATTTATTCGCTTTTTATTCAACGATTTCTGATCGAAATTTGGGTTTTCTTTGTTTAAAGAATACACCAAATCAATACGCTGAATGGTAAGGTCATTAATTGAATCTGGAATTGATTTTAATGGATTCGATTGGTTAAAGTTAACAGGGATTTTCAATGCTCGAAGACCAGCAATATCTTCCACTTCATAGGTGCCTACTGTGTCTTGAATAGGATTTTGATATTGAGCAATAGCCAAAATCGACCAAATTGCAAGAAGTGTGAATATTGATTTCATAATTACCGTTTATTAGGTAATGTAATATCTCTTAGAAGGTAACTAAAAATCTTCTACAAAACAGATATTACTGAGGTTAGCATAGCCAAGTTCATCCGTCAAACCTTCGGTTTCTGTCCATCCCCAGAATGACCATTTATGTGCAATAGGTACACCATCAATTTCTTTATATTCGTCGTATTTGATTGCATGTGGATCTTTTTCTGCTTCTTCTACCGATTGACCGGCAGTAACTATATATGAAGCAACATGAATTAGATGAGATTCTTTATCTGCATAAACCACATAGCAATCATCAGGAGCATCTCCTGTTCCCGATTCAAAACTTAGCTTTTCCACATCATATTCAGTGCCATTCATGGACTTGTTTTCATAATCATTCCATTGGGTACCAGGGTCTGATAATTTGTAAGGGAGCATAAAAAAATATGACCAGGTATATGCTGTGAATCGAGCGGACTCCTCGCTCATCGAAGTGTCGGAATAGGTTATTTCCATTTCATTAACCTCAATATTTCTTCCGTCCATATAATCCAATTTTCCTTTTGATGAATTGGTGGCCCAGGTAATCCTCCCATTAAATCTTTCTGTGCCGCCAAAGAATAGCTGTAAATCAAAAGCAATTGTAGAGTGTTTAGAAAAAGTTGATTTTCCATGAGCTTCTTCAACCTTTTCAACAAAAGTTTTTGGTGCAGAAGAACAAGAAAAAGCGAGTATCCCCAATAGGATAAAGAGTAATTTATTTAAGAATGTCATCGATAATTTTTAAGTGGTGATTCGTGTGGATTTTCAGGAATTTCAGGCTGTTTTTTAAATCGAGCGTACCAAATACAGGATGGTCGAAATGGGCTCTTTTGTTCAGCATGTGAACACGTTTAAGAATGGACTTAGTACTCTCCAAATCGTCAAGAAGGGCTACAGAATCCTTTATATTTTGAGGCTGAACAGATTTAGGCGCTTTACCAGCTCCTCTTGGTATAATACCGGCCAGCTTAATACCGGCCCAAGAAGGAGAGAATTTTGATTTGTATTGAGAAGGGTCAGACTTTATTAAGGCCTTAGATATCCCAGTAATTACTTGAAAAATATGATCTAAACGCCAATAAATACTGGCTTACGAGACTTCAGTGTTCTTGTTGTCTCCATCGTCACAATAGGGGGTGAGCTTTTCTAGATCTTCTATTTTCATTCTATTCTTTTTCTTTGACGTATTAGTTGACGTATGCTTGCAAGATGAGAAAAAAGTACTACTGGAACAATGATTCCTGGAAGCCAAATAAATGGAAAGTATAGAACGCCAATATTCGGTTGGTCAAACGCCAGTGTTTGGAAAGGTAACGGTGCAGACAACAGTGCTAGTGCAATTATAGTGAATAAGAGCCCCAAACAGATAATGTTCCAAGCTAGTAGTATGCGGATGGTGAGCTTTTTCTTTAAATATCCTAAATAGAAAATGAATGGAGCAGTAATACCGGCCAAGATATCAAAATTCCATCCTGAAAAGGTCATCAATTCTGGTACATATTGGTCTAGAAACAACCAATACAGTGTGAGCTCTACAGGAATTCTGACCACATGCAATATCGTTAGATACTTAAGATCAAGTTGGTCTATAAAGGCTTTACCATTTTTGGTAACAAACAGTAGAATGATTAGGATAAATACTGGGGGGAAAAGAAAAATGAAAGAAGGTGGTTCTGTTGTCGTATCGGCAAAATATCCTTGAAAGGCTAGTATCGCTTGGATGGTACCTAAAACTATAATTAATACTAAGGCCCTTATATTTTTATTAGAGGCTAAAAACAGGAAAAATACTGTAGGGAATGTTGCAAGTCCGAAGCCTATGTAAACATATAGGGGTAGTTCAGTTATCATGGTTATACCTTAAACTGCGTAAGGTGGTGGTTTCCGTGAATGAAGGCCATTTGTCCTGACTCATCACGGGAAAGTTTTCCGAAATAAGGGTGTACAATCACGAAGTCTGGACGGATTCTTTCGTATTCTCTAATACGATTGATCCATTCTTGCTTTAATTCCTCAATATCACCGTCTGGTTCAAACTTAAAACTCTCATCGGTAGGTAGGTTTTTCTTCAATTTACCTGCTTTGAGTATTTTATTTAAGGCTATTCTGCCAAATAATTTACCCATGAATATGCGTGGTAAATTGTGTTGACCTTGGTACAATTGATCCGAAATTTCGCAATGCTTCAGCATTTGAGTTACGTTCATTTTTCCCCATAAAGGAGTAGACTCAATGGTTAAGGCTTGTATTCGTGCAATTACCTCTTCTCGTGTTTCTTGATTATATAATGATTTCATAGTACTTAATATTTTTTCAGACAGTAGGATTAAATGAACATGTAAACAATAAATAATCCAATGGATATAAATGCTATTGCTCCCATGCATCCTGATTTTCCAGCACTATCGCTTGAAGTAGGTTTCCCCAATAGACTATCTACACCAACTTCTTCGTCTTCCTCTTTTTCTACGACTATATCTTCATCATATTTTATGGTGACGTCTAGTTTTCTATTCGTAGATTCTTCCCAATGGGAACCTTCTTCTCCTTGAACAATTTCTGAGTAAACGTTGCNTAACATAAAGTCAAGAAATTCACGGTGTATTTTTTCATTTGGGGTAATGATGATTTCAAATTTTCCAGAATACTCATAGGCAGTTTCATCGCTGAGTTTTGCTCTCAAATATTTTCTGGCCTCATACGCTAATTGAAAAGAATCAGTATCCGTTAGCATGGACACATGGTTTACTAATCCATTGTCATCTTTTGTTTGGATGCCATTCAAGGCAGTAGGTTCGGGTTCTTCNGTTTCAACTTTTTCGCGCGTAGGTATCCCCAATTCAGGCTGGCTAACAAGATTGATATGGCCAATCTTTTGGAATTCACCATCTTCTTTACCTTTAAAGCTTTGACAAAGGCTAATTCCTTTTTCCAAGGAAACATCGTAGGCTTCAACCAAAATGGCATCTACTTTATTTCCATCCCTCCCCTTAAGTGCAACTTCTGCTCCTATCGTTACATAATTAAAAGATTCTTCTTCAGTTTCTAATAGTTTTTTTGCAACCGATAAAGGGTTTTCATCATCGACAATTACACGCATTACCTTTTTTGCCCCACAATGCAAAATCATAAACGATTGAATAGGCGATGCTAGGTCATGGCGAAGAAATAATCCCCATTCTATTCCTTTAAGCGCTGCGTCTTCTAATTCTTTACTTCCTTGAAAAATGTCCATAAAATAGATTCTTCACTAAAGATCATAAAAAAATCTTGAAGCGTATATCGAATCTTTATGAAAGGGAATTAACGTTGGCTTAGATATCTTCTTAAAGCCATTTGTACAATTCTTCTACCCAGATCTTTGGAATATTCCTGATAGGTTCTGTATTCTAAGGTGGTTAGATGTCCAATGATCATACCCTTTAACTCGGCTTGAAGTTTTGGACTTTTCGCCAATAATGCTTTTAGGTTACTTTCTGCATTCTCTTTTAGCCTTAGCTTATTATGTTCCACTTGACTATCGAACCAGTCGAGTATGAGATTATTCTGAAATTTCAGGATAGGGCGCAATACCTTATTCTGAAATATTTCCTGAGCAGTAAAGGAGGTATCTGCAACTTCCACTTCAGGCCTTAGGGATTTTAGTTTCTTAGACCTGCTCATAATTTAAGACATGAATTTAGGGAGTTCAGTTATACGCGCATAAGGAAACTCGTTAAGCTCAAAGGCTTTATGATATTTATTTAGGCCGCTGATGGTAACCGTATCTCCTTTGTTTAAATCTACAATTCCGTTTTCTTGAATAAGGTTTTCTTCAATATGAATATCCTCGATTTCGCCGATAATGAGTTTTGTATTGTTGTGCTTGATGTGAATGTCCTCTACAAAATTCATCGCCATTTTGATTTTTGATTCTTTCACAAAGGGTGCTCTAAAATCATTCAAAAATTCAGGTGTTAAACTGCAAGCCTCAAATTCAGAAATTTCTTTTTCAAATTTAGCCGAAGTATAGTGTGCATTTTGAATCATTCGTGAGTGGATATGATTAATGGTGTACTTCCCTGTGGCCATGATATTGTCTTGTGTATTTCTTGGAACAGTACTCGGACGCATAATAAAACCAAGTAGCGGCGGATTACTCCCTAAGTGAATAACACTACTAAATATGGCCAGATTTTGATGACCGTATTCATCTACCGTTCCAATTAAATTCGCTGATTTAAAACCAGAAATTGAATTAATTAAGTTCAAACGGAATACGCGTTCCTGTTCTGAAATGTCTTGTCTAGAAATATGTTTCATATCTAAGGCTTTAAGTTACCCATTCCAGCATCTACCTTAATCACCTGTCCGGTAATATTCTTGGCTTTATTGCTGACTAAAAATTTTGCTGTATCTGCTATGTCTGAAGCATCCAAAATTCTTTTTAATGGATGCTTTTCCATGATATTTTCCTTTGCTCGGTCGTTACGTAATATTTTGGATGCAAGCGGCGTATCTGTTAGTGTTGGCGCTACAGCGTTCACTCTGATATTTGGTGATAATTCTGCCGCTAGCGTTCGTGTTAATCCTTCAATAGCTCCTTTGGCTGCTGCAACCGATGAATGAAATGACATTCCCGTACCCACTGCTACAGTGCTGAAAAGAGTTATGCTTTTATTTCCTTCTTTAGCAAACTGCTTCAAATAATTCTTGATTACTCGAACCGCTCCGAGTACATTGATCTCCATATCACTTCGGAAATCGTCTAATTTTAACGACTTAATAGGTTTAAGATTGATGCTCCCCGGACAATAGACAATATGATTTATATTTTCCAATTCTGGGAGTTCATCATTCAGAACATCCAATTGGTAAGACTCACAGTCAGTGTCATCAATTGCTGTTCTGCTGATATTGATGACCTCGAATTCATCTTTCGAGATTTCTCTAAGGTGTTGGCCAATTCCGTGTGAACTTCCTACAATAAGCAATCGTTCTTTCATACCATTAGAACAATTGCATTGGACCAAAAGTTCTACGAATTAAAAAGTTGATCTATCTCTTTGGCCAGATCATGGTCTTTTTCTGTCACCTTTCCCTCGTCATGGGTCCACAAATAAAATGTGATGGTATTATAATTCTCTACCGCGAAATCTGGATGATGTTGTTGAGTATTAGCAACCTTGGCCAATTGCACAAGGTTTACCATGATTTCATCAAATGATTTTAGGGTGAAAACTTTAGTAAGTCGATTTGATTTTTCTGTCCAAGACATGAGCTTGTTATTTGCGTTTTAGTTTGAGTCTCCATAGCAATTCTAGCCCAATGTGGTGTTGGTAAGTCCACGGAGCTGAGTTTTCAAATCTAAAAAAGGTGGGATTATAATTTAAAGCAAGAGCAAACCTTTTTCCAAAAAGTAATTGCCCGGTAAGGTGTATACCCAGATTTAGCGAGTTTGTTTCCGTAGAGAATGACTCGGTAGTATCGCTTCCAGTAGCTCTATATGCATCTAAAAAATTGTAGTTATTCATTGAAATTCCATATCCAAAATTGAACATTTCGGTCATGTAATTATTGCTCAATGTAAACGCTAGTGCCGAGGCTAATTCATGTTTTCCTACATAGGTTACGGGTCCAGGAACTGGAATATTACTTGTAGCGCAAAAAGAACCGTTAAACTCAAGAAAGTTATTCTTTTTATAGAAATAATAGAAGCCAGCTGAGATCCCATTAAATCCAATTTTATTCTCAATATTTTCCTGATTGTATAAAAGAAGTACATTCACTTGTGGGATGCCAATCTTCACGCCATAATCCTTCTTCGCAGAAGAACGTTCAGAGAACTGCGCAATCCCACAAAATGAGCACGAAAAAATTAACAATAAGAGACATCGCATATGTCAATTACAATTCATCTACTGTTTTAGTTGTCTTTATGTTTTTCAATACTTTCTTCGCTATTTTAAGTGAATCAAACAATTCTTCAAAAGAATCAATTACAAAGTAGTTTTCTTGAATCGCATCATTTTGAAACGGCAAGTTCATAAGCTTTTCAATGTCAAAAGGCATGAAGTTTCCAACTCCTTTATCAATTAAATTTGTTTCTCCAAAGGAAGACATAATACCCGCTCCGTAAGATTTGATTTTTTCTTCTTGAATCAAACCAAATTCTATGGTGTACCAGTAAAGTCGTTGAAGCTGAACCGTCGCTATTTCGTCTCCGATGTGTTCTACTCCGAGTTTTCCAAACTCATGCATAAAGTCTGAAAAGATAGGATTGCATAAGAGCGGTACATGACCAAAAATATCGTGGAACATATCAGGCTCCTCTAGGTAATCTAACTGCGATTTATTGCGCAACCATGTCGAAGAGCAAAACTGTTTGTTCGCTAAGAGAGTGAAGAAATCTTCTACAGGAATTAACCCAGGAACTACCTTTATTTCCCAACCTGTTCTTGATTTAAACCAAGCATTCACTTTCGTGAAATCAGGAATTTCATCTGGATTCAGTACTTCTTTCATCTCCTGCAGAGCGTCTAGATAAGCTTGAGAACCTTTCTTTTGAAGGTTATCGATTTGACGTTCAAAGAGAATATTCCAAACCTCTCTGTCTTCTGCCGTGTAAGCATTCATTATTTGTTTCATCACTTAAAAATTATGCTTCGAAGGAGTGGAAAACAAAAAACCGGCTCTTTCGAAGCCGGTTTAAAAAATATAGTACAATACCTATTTATACAGCTTCTGGAGTGAAGTTGTAATAGTAACAGGTATTCATTGTTCTGTTCATACAGAACAAATGTAGCATAATTTATGCCAATGAAAAATTCAAAAAAGTGATTTATCAAAAAAACTCGATTTAGTTATTTTCCTCTGAAGTTGAATCAATTAAGGTGATCATGCCCCACATCACTAATCCAGTGAGTACTTTAAATGAAATGAGGACTCCGAAAATAATCCAACCTTGAGTTCCAAAAATTGCGGTCAGAATTACAACCACCAACATGCAGAACAATGCAATTACAGGCCCTGTGAAAGCATGGGCAGCGATGTAATAAACACCTTTGAATTGGAAATCTGAAATATTGAATTTGTGAAAACTACCGCTGTGTATATAAAGCATAACAAGTTCTATGAAATAACGAACTCCAAAAAATACGAGTAGGTATTCAGTACTTACTAGAAAATAATCCGACATGGCTTCTCTAGGGCCGTCCTGGAAGAAAAGCTCTTCTGTATCTAAGATTTCTAGAGAAGGAATATGGTATCCAGAAGATTTGAAATATTCAATGAAAAAACCAATGCAAATTTCGTCGAGAATAACAATAATCAAGGTGCCGAAAATGAGGAATCCAAGGGTCATTAATAAAACACTTCCATAAAATTTATGAAAGGGCACATCATCTGGAGAACTTGATCGATTTCGTATTCGCGTTCTGAAAAAATAGAAAATGGGCAATCCTAATACAGCGAAGGCGGCAATCATGTAGAAGTTTTCAAGGCAGTAAAGAAGTATTACATCTCCAGCACCAATATTACTTTCACTGAGTAGATACCAAATTAATCCAGCCGAAAAGAGGGTGTCAAGTATTAATACAAGAGCGCCTCTCATGTCAAATTACAGTAGCTCGTTTGCCAGGTTAGCAAGTTCAGAACGTTCACCTTTTTCAAGTTTAATATGGGCAAATAAATCATGTCCTTTTAAACGGTCAATAAGGTAAGTTAGTCCATTACTTTCTTCATCCATATAAGGCGTGTCAATCTGGTTGATATCACCTGTAAACACCACTTTAGTTCCTTCGCCGGCACGGGTAATAATTGTTTTTACTTCGTGAGGAGAAAGGTTCTGGGCCTCGTCAATAATGAACATTACGTTAGATAGGGAACGTCCACGAATAAACGCAAGCGCGGTAATAGACAATTCACCGGCTTCTTCCATGTCTTCCAGAGCCTTCGCTTTTCTCTCACCAGGTTTGAATTGGCTTTTTATGAATTTAAGGTTGTCCCAAAGCGGCTGCATGTAGGGCGATATTTTATCTTCAGCATCGCCCGGGAGGAAACCAATATCTCTATTGCTTAATGGAATAATTGGTCTTGCGAGGATGATTTGATTGTAGTGATTTCTTTGTTCGAGCGCTGATGCCAGCGCCAATAATGTTTTACCTGTTCCAGCAACTCCTTGTAAGGCCACTAGTTTGATTCTTGGGTTAGTAAGTGCATTTGCCGCAAAGGCTTGCTCTGCGTTTCTTGGTTTTACGCCGTACACATATTCTTTTTCTACTTTTTCAATCAGGTCTTCCTTGGCATTATAACGGCTGAGCACTGATTCCGAAGAACCATTTTTAAGAATGTAATACCCATTAGCAATTTTCCTATCGCCTATAAGTCCGCTTTCTTCAATTCTTCCTTTTTTATAAAGCTCAGAAATGATTTTAGAGTCGATTCCTTCAATGGTAGGGAAACCTTCAGAAACGTGTTCAACGTCCTTTACCTTACCAGTTTCATAATCCTCTGAACGAAGTCCCATTCCCTTTGCTTTAAGCCTTAGGTTAATATCCTTCGTAACAAGAATTACTTCTTTTGCCTTTTCTTCATTCTTAACAGAAAGAGCTGCGTTAAGAATCTTATGGTCGTTTTTACCTCTTCCGTAAATGGCCTCGGCATCAGTATCCCCAATTTGTGACGACATAGAGACTTTTAACGATCCTTTTCCTTTGCCGAGCTTCACCCAATTGTTTAGACCAGCAGCTCCGGACAATTTATCCAATGCACGAATTATCTCTCTTGCCTGGAAGTTTTTGGTATCGTTACCGATTTTAAAGTTGTCTAATTCTTCAAGAACTGTAATCGGGATTACTACGTCATGTTCTTCAAAGTTATTTATGGATTGATGGTCAAAAAGTAGTACTGAAGTGTCAAGTACAAATATTTTTTTAGCGGATTTTTTCTTCGCCATATATGATTCTAAAATATAGTCTTTAAGTTAGTTTACCTAGTTTGAATTTAATATTAACTCCTTCAATTTTATTAACTAGACTTTGTTCGGGATATGCGTGAATATTCCCTACTTTTATCCTAAAATAACGGTTTGCGATCATTATTAATCACATTATTTTTTATTTCTTCCATAGGTTTTCAACAAGCTCCTCCAAAACCTGTTGAAGGAACCTTTTTAGAACCGGCAGACTCGTTTAATAAAGGACGGGCCATTGGTACTTCTATCTTTTATGGGAGTGGTTGGATTGGTTCTACATTGGCATTACAGTATGTGTGGTATAAAGACTTTGAAAAGTCAAGCTTTCAGTTTTTTGATGATTCAAGAGAGTGGATGCAAATGGATAAAATGGGGCATGCTTATTCTGGTTGGACTTTTTCGCGGTTAGCAGGAGATTTATACGAGTGGAGTGGAGTCGATCATAAGAAATCGGCCATTATCGGGGGTTCTCTGGGCTTTGCTTATTTAAGCACCTTTGAATTTTTAGATGCCTACAATGAAGCTTGGGGATTTTCCTGGTCAGATCTTGGTGCGAATTTTCTTGGCTCGGCAATCTATACAAGTCAAGAGTATTTTTGGAATGACCAACGTATAAAATTGAAATTCTCTTTTTCTAACTCTGGTTTGTCAGAATACCGCCCAAATGTCCTCGGGAATTCGTTTTCAACCCGTCTGCTTAAAGATTATAATGGTCAAACGTATTGGTTGAGTTTTAACCCTTGGGTTATTGCGAATAAAGAGAGTAAGATTCCAGAGTGGATTACAATTGCTGCGGGCTATAGTATTCACAATCATTTAATTGGAGATGGAAGTACTTATGTGTATGATGATGGAACATCTACTTTGTCTTTTACTCCTTTCCGCCAATATTATCTTTCCTTGGATGTGGACTTTGAAAAAATTCCAACTGAATCTCGAGGATTAAAATTATTGTTTCGAGCCTTGAATTATGTAAAGGTTCCTTTTCCAGCTTTGGAATTCTCACAGAACGGCGTAGGGTTTAAGCCGTTTTATTTCTAATCTCTCCCCCTTTGGAGGGGGAATGAACTGCCGCAGAAAAGGCAGTGAAAGGGGGAGGACTATCGAAAAGTCAACCGTTCCCTCATCAATCCCCACACTTAAATCATCTGCAATAAGAAGTGATATAAGAATAACATAGATTAGCACTAACCCAAATGCGACATCTATGAAAACACTCTTACTTTCTATTTTATTATTTCCTGTTTTATCTTTTTCTCAAGCCAATGACTTGGCCATTGATTCTGTCTTTCATCGTACAGGAGTGGGCGGGTATTTTGAGCATGGATTGACGTATTATAAGCATTCTACTTATCATTTAAGTCCGGTTGAGTTTTCCGCTTTAATTACCAATGTTGGAGTAAATGATCTTACGAATTGCCATCTAACCACAGAAGTTTGGAAAGATGGAGCACTGATTGAAACTTTCACCAGTGATAGCATCGATATTCTTTCCGGTCAAACGGATTCGCTGGTTATAGGATCTTCGTATGAATTTGAAAATGCCGAATACGATTACGAATTTCTATATTATGTTAGTTCAGATTCTGTTGATGAGGTTTCTTCAAATGATTCGATAAGTATAGCAATTGAAGTGACTAATTATTATATGTCTAGATCTGATGGCGTGCAATATGAAACAGTCTCACCTAGTGATTCTCTTCCTTTAATGGGTGGTGCTGGAGTTGGAATTTTGTTTGAGTGTCAAGAAGATATTTGTATTGGGGCTGTTTTAGGTAATTTGCTTGAAGATACAATTGGTTTGTTTTATGAGGGTGTAGTTATAGTTTACAAACTTGATACAACTACTTCCTTGTTTGAATTGGTTTTGGAGAGCGAAGAATTCACATGTGATTCCGAAGAATTGGATTACATTATTCCATTTTACGAAGGTGCCGAGTTTGCTGCAGGAGAAATAGTTTTGATTGTTTTGTACTCTTATTTTGAAACTCCTGAACTTAGTCTGTCTCAAATGGCAGAGGAGAATTCCGCCTTTTTTGTTAATGATTTTGGAGAACCAACACCAAACTTTTATAGAGTACCAAACTTTGAAGTTGTAATTGAATACCCTCACGGAATATGTTTTGGAAGCGTACCTGAGATTGCTATCACATCATTCTATCTTAGCCAATCCTACCCGAACCCTTCGACAGGCTCAACATCTATACCCTTCGAACTCTCGCAAAACGCTGATGTGATGCTGGAAATCGAAAACCAATTAGGTCAAAAGGTTTATACAATTGAAAAAGAAAATTTAATGCAAGGCAAAAATAGAATTGAAGTAAATACATCTGGATGGGCGCCAGGTATTTATTATTATTCTTTAATTGTAGATGGTGAGGTGCAAACCAAAAGTATGGTAGTAGAATAATGAGAATATTAGGATTCATATTGATCTTATTGGTTGGTTTGACAGTTTTAGCTCAAACACCAGATTATTTTTCTGACAACCCAAAATGGCATTGCTCAATTTATGATTCGGATCAATGGTCGAGCCCACCGAATCCTTCTACCCAGTACTTCGTTTATTATATCAATGGTGATACATTAGCTGGAGGAAATTCCTATCAAAGAATTTTCAAAAGAGGCTATGTAGATTATGATTTAGTTCCTGGTTCTGAAGATGAAAGTATTGATGAACCAACTCAAATATATGTTCGGCAAGAAGGAAGGGCGATTTATTATTTCGACATGACCGATGAAGTGGATAGTTTATTAGTGAACTATGATTTGGAAGTGGGTGATGAAATTGGTACAGTTTCGGAATGTTGGATGATGACGGATACGATTCAAAAAGTAGATTCAATATTAGTAGGAGGTGAATACCACAGGACCTTGTATTTAGATAGTCTGAATGGGCCAATTATTTTTGAAGGAATTGGTCATTTAAGTGAGCCAGGTTTTTCGGCCGGTCATATGTTTCTTAATTACTGTCAGGGCATAGGTTTTAGTTATCATTTGTTATGCTATGGAAAAGGCACAACCTCAACTTGGGATTATGAATACTTGAGTGGTGGATGTGCATTAAATCTAGGATTTGAAAAAAAGAGCGAATTCGATTTTACAGCTTATGTTGACCAACATAATCAGCAATTGATTGTGAGCTTGCCAACTGAATCATTAGATTTAAGATTAATTTCTGTAGATGGCGAGGTACTAAACTTTTGGCCCAATGTGAATGGCATCATAGAAATCGATGTTTCTCATTTTTCATCTGGGATTTATTGTTTAAATGTAAGTTCTGGATCAGATTCCCAAAGCTTGAAAGTTTTTATTCGGTAAGATTTCCGCGAAAACGATTGGAGCGGCAGCTTTATGACGATAAGGGAATAAACTACAGCGTAAAGCGTGGTGCCGCCCAAGCGGTATTTGCCCAGTCCTCCCCCTCAATCCCCCTCCAAAGGGGAATAATAAAACCTAAGCCCCCCTTTTTACGTACCTTTATATTATGAAGAAAATTGCCGTTTTTCCAGGCTCTTACGACCCATTTACTGTTGGTCATCAAGAAATCGTTGACCGCGGGCTCGATATTTTTGATGAAATTATTGTGGCCTTAGGGGTAAATGAGAGCAAGAAATACATGTTTACCACTGAAAGTAGATTGGCACATATAAATGCCATTTACAAAGATGAGGAACGTGTAAAGGTTGCACAGTTTAAGGGCTTAACGGTAAATCTTTGTAAAGAGCAAAATGCCAATTTTTTATTGCGCGGGATTCGAAATGTGGTGGACTTGGAATATGAAAGAGCCATTGCCAATATGAATAAGGATATGACCGGAATTGAGACCGTTTTCTTATTGGCCGATCCATCCAAAGCCATGATTTCATCTTCGATAGTACGTGAGTTGTACAAAAATGGCGCGAACATTGCTTCATATGTAACCAAGCAAGAAGTGCTAGTTATAAATAAGAAATGAAGAACTACCTCATAGCCATATTATCAATTTTAAGTATTGCGAGTTTTGCGCAGGATACTCTTTTTGGATATGCTCCGGATTACGCTGGTGAGAAGGTAAAACTTTATACTTACCAAGACTATATTACAAGAACACGAGTTGTGATTGGTGAGGGAGAGGTGAGCAAGGAAGATAGTATTTTCAGAATAGAACTTAACAATAAAGGCACGCTTAAGGGGATTGTGGAAATTGAAAAATCTGAAGCGGAGATTTATTTAGCACCTAAAACCAGTTACCAAGTTTATTATGAGAAGCCTTACGACCAGCCATTGAGCTTTAATAATCAACACGTAAGTCTTATTTTCTTTGGTTTAGACACTGCCGATATTAATTACCGCATAATGCAGTATAATATTTGGTTTGACACGTTTATTTCATATTACCATAGAGAAATAGCTGCAGGTTTATTAGCTACCTGTTTGGATACGTTTAAAATTTCTGTTGCAGAAAAATATAAAGATGTGCAGGATGAATATTTCTTGACGCATGTACGGTATAACATTGCCGACGTAGAGCAAACACTTACCGGACAATCGGGAAAGAACCGATTAGACACCTATCTTGAGTATATTGAGCCTTATCCAATTTATTATGAGAATGAGCAATACATGCAATTCGTATTGAATTTCTACCATATGGATTTTGAAGATTATCCACCAGAAATGGAAGCCAATATGTTTGGGGCAATACAAATCGCAAGTCCTACACTTTTAATGCGCCATATGGGAATTGACTTACTTCTTGAACGACCAGATATACGTGAGATGGTGATGATTGATAAGCTAGGTAAACTCTTTTATAATGACAATAGAAGTAAAGCAAATGTGCTTGTAATGTTGGATTCTTTGGCAGGACATGCTTTGAATATTCACGATGCCGCTGCGTCCAAAAATGTGAAGAATTATTTAACTAGTTTAGAACCAGGTTTTCCAGCACCGTTATTGAATGTGAACTATAATGATTCTACTTTAACATGGAACTCCTATTCGGGAAGATATGTTTACTTGAACTTCTTCAGTACATGGAGTGATCAGAGCTTATTGGAAATGAAGGTTATTGATAGTCTCGAAGAGAAGTACGGCAATGATATTTCTTTCCTTTCTATTTGTACAGATGCTAAAAGAAAGACGTACGACCAATACTTAAAAGATCATCCTGATATGGATTGGGATATCGTATATGTGGGAGAAAATGATCCGCTATTAACAAATTTCAGGGTGGAGACTTACCCTCAGTATTTCTTGATAGATCAATCTGGTTTTATTGTTGCTGCGCCTGCTCCTGGACCGGCGCCAAACGGGGAGTACGAATCAATAGAGAAGACGTTATTTACAATTCAGCAAGCCTTAAATCCGGGTCGTACTTTCAGAACTGGACAGTATTAACCTACGATTTCTTGACCCAGCGCAAATGAAACTGCTCTTGTTGAGATCTCGTCATTCCACAACATTTTATAGTGACCTACTTTTTTAAATGGAATAAGTTGTGCATTCTTGTTTTTACGATGTATTGCCTCCGAGTTCTTAAAAGGAATCACCTTGTCGTCCTCGTCGTGCATGAGTAATAATCGATTAAATTCTGAACGTCCAATTTGATCTTCTACTGAAACGTGTTCGATTTTCTCACCAAGTTTTCGTTGAGTAATGTCTTTTAATTTTCTGTAGGCTTTTGAACTCAAACCAACCAAGCTTTTAAAATCGTCAAATACATCTTCTATTTTATTTGGCGTGGTTAAGAAGATGAGATTGTCTGCTTGAATATTGTATTTGTCAAGCGTAAATGCCGTAACTGCCGAACCAAAAGAATGTGAAATGAATGAAACAGGTTGGGTTGGATTTACCCAATCATATACGATTTTTAAGGCGTCTGAACACTCCAATAAATTAGAGTAAGCGTAATTATCAAACGCATGGCCAGGAAGGTTGAATGTGATTACACGTTTATTCTTTGCTAGAAGTTTGTCGGCTATTTGTGTCATACAACCTGCGTTAGACTCCCACCCATGTACCAGCAAAACAGGCTCGTGCTCAGGATTTCCCAATGTATAACAGTCTAACTGACGTTCCTTATAGGGTAAAGTGAAATGCTCTGCTCTGCTAAAGAAAGGCTCTTCGCGTTCACGAATTGATTTTTTTCGAACTTTTTGAAAAACTTTAAAACCAACCTCTGCGGCTTTTCTTGAATTCCAGAATGATAACCATCCGAAATAACTCTTAATCATTAGTAATTGCATCTTTTTCATATATTATACCGATCGGTATATTCTAAGTTAAATTTTTTTTAAGCCTTGAGCTCGTTTAAAATTAAACCGTCAATGTGGGTCATTGTTTCGGTTAAATACGTTTCATCATTCATAGTCACGGTCATGAAGATGGAACCTTCAATGAGTGTAAAGATTCTTTTTGCATATAATTCTGGATCAATATCCGCTTTGATTTCGTTCATGTCCTGACCGTTGCGAATCATTTTTTCTATGTATCCCTGAAGTTTCAGAATAACGTCTTGAACTCGTTTTAATAGAATAGGGTTTTGATGTTTGGCATCTACACCGATATTCAATAAAGGACATCCCCCAAATTCTATGGTATAGGACTTGTAACGTTTGTAAAAATCAGAAAGCCCTAATAATTGTTCTACAGGAGATTTAATGTGTTCTAACTCCTCTCGAATTTTTCCAACAACTCGATCTACATTGTACTTGAAGGCCGAAAAAGCTAGTTCTTGCTTGTTTTTGAAGTTTCCGTAAATGGCTCCTTTGGTCATACCAGTTGCACGCTCAAGCTCAGATAAACTTGTTCCTTCATAACCATTCTTATTAAACAATGGCGCAACCTTACTCAATATGAATAAGCTCGTATTTTCAGCCTTTCTTCCCACAGGTGGTGCAAATTTAAGGAAATAAAATACCGATTGGTATATTTTTAATCTATTTTGGAAAGATTCTAAATAAGTAAACCTAGTGTGAGACTAGAATTTTCTTGGTGATGAGGGTTCTTTTTTCAGTTGAAATTTTGAAGATATAATGGCCATTTTCCAGTTCGAAAAGGTTTTGGATGTAGGTTTGACCTCCTTGTATTTGATTGGTAATAACATTTGACCCCAGTATGTTGTACACTTCAAAATTCAATGATTGATTTGGGAATTCACTTAAATCTATATTCACAAAATTTGAAGCTGGATTAGGGTAAAACTTTATTTGTGGCATTGGGTTTTCATTGTTCCCTAATGAATATGTTCGATAACCTAAAGTGTATTGCCCAGCGGTGAGAGTTTCGATCTCAGTTTCTATATATCCTGTTTTATCGGTTTTAGACCCCTGAGTGTTTAGATTATAACTAGGGTGGATAGTCCAGTTAGCATCTGCATTTGGTCTATAAAGTAATACTAAAGAATCCTCGTTAAAGGGTTGTCCGCCAGCATCAACCATTAATTCATTGTCTAAATATCCCCAGTCTCCGTTGTAAGCAAAACGCATATCTCCAGTAGCTTTATTTAAATCAAGTCCATGTATATTCCAATAGCGATTTGGAGAGACGCGTATATTTTCTTCGGCAATTAAATCATCTGCATAAACCCAATTATGTTCTACTCGAATAAATGCGGAATCTGTTATTGTTTCTACGTCTAATCTGAAGTTAGCGTAACTACTAATTTCAATACCATCATCATTCAAAACCATATTCCATGCCGTAGTAGCATCAGCAATTTTTTCGTCCATATTCAAAGCAACAAAACTTGGCTCAAAAGGAACAGTGAAATTATGGACTGCAAAATCGCCTGAGAAAGAAATGACTTCTTCATATGTGTTCCAGTTCTCATCTCTAAAAGTCACCAATAGTGGAACATTATTGGCGTAATGGTCTGCAAATCTTAACTTCTGATCGATTACCACATCCACAGAATAATTTGACCCCACTGGCTCTGATTCAAATCGAACAACAGCGTAGTGCGTGTAACCAGGTTGAGAAATCCAATCGTCAAAGAAACTTGTGTAATCCCCAAATCCTAACGAGTTAATATGATCTTTCATTTCTTGGGTATTGATATTACCTCCTCCAAAATTCGTTTGAATAGACTCCAGCGCAGCGAAGAAATTATCATCCCCCATGAACGAGCGTAAGGTATGTACAAAGGTTGCTCCTTTATAATAGGTCTGTGTTCCATAAGTATGCTCATGAGGCATAGCGTCTAAAGCATAATGACCTTCATCGTCAATATGTGCTTCTTGTAGACAGCGATAATGGAAAGCTCTAAACTCATCCATATATTCATCGACATCATAAATCCACTCCCTGTATAATAATTCGCAATAAGTTGCCATGGCTTCATTAATCCACATTTCTTCTGCGAACTCGGTGGTTACCCAGTTGCCCCACCACGAATGCGCTAATTCATGTGCCATAATCCATTCAAAATTTAACGTTCCGTCAATGGTAATGAGTGGATAAGCCACAAGTGTTGCATGCTCCATTGCACCGGAGTTGAAAGGAACGGCAGCATAGCCTACCTTCTCCCACATATAGGGGCCGAAGTGATCTTCATAGGCAGCAATTATATTTAATAGGTTAACAAAAGAGGCTTTAAATTCTGTAGTATCTACTTCTTTAGCCACAAGCATTACAGGAATATCTTTGTCTTGAATTACCGAGTAATAGGACCAGTTTACCTGCGTATATGTGCTGATAGCGAACCCGGCCAGGTAAGTGGGTATAGGCGTAGACATTTTCCAGGTCGTGACCAAAGAGTCAACACCAATAAGGTTTTCACCTGTTTTAGTTCCATTGCAATAAGGTTTATCATCGGCATCGGTAAGAATTGTGTATTCATAGGCTGCGCGTTCTGCAAAATTATCAAAGCATGGATGCCATACTCTCCCAAAATTATGTGGATTCGCTTCGATTCCAACGCCTAAATTATAGTAATAGGTTCCCGATCTATAATAACCACCAAGACCGCTATTGTCCTCTACAGGATGTCCGTGATAGTATACCGTAATGCTGTCTTTCTGAGATGCACTTATGTCTTCTATGTCCACCACAATTAAAGTATCGTTGTAGTTGAAAGGCAGGTTATCTCCTAAATCGTTTTCAATAGAATCTACAGTCAGTTCTTGGAGATCTAAGCTCAATGTGTTCATGTCTTCAAGCGCTTGAAAAACCACTTCAGTTTCCCCCTTAACATTGTCTGATGAAGCCTCTTTGAAATCCAAATAAACTCTATAAATCAATATATCTGTTGTATCACTTCTTTTGTTCAGTTCAGCAGAAGAAGCGCGGGAAAGAACTTTTTGGTATTCGGGAGAAAAATCCATTTGAGCGAATCCAGCACCCGCTAAGAAGAGATATATGACTACAAATAGACGCATTAGGCTAATTTACCAAGAAGTAATGAGAAAAACCTACTATATCGATATAGTAAAAAGATTAAGGAGAGGCTTACCAGTTGAGTAGAATGTCAAAAAGTTCGAAGGACTCTTCTTCATATTCTTCAAAAGTAAGTAAACGATACTTTCCTTCAATTTCAAACTCCTCATCCTTCACTTCTCTTTCCACAAAATTTGTCGCTGTTGCATGTGTAAACATTCCGTATCGTTCAATATCATAAACTACTGGAAATCCTTTAACTCCTTTGTAGGGAGAAAACCAAACAGCATCTTGCGGCGCGAAGTCATCTGTGAACCAAGCGTCACTAGGTTGTAAAGAATCACTAGAGCTAGTGGTGTATTTCGTACTATAAATTCCACCAATAGAATCTTGTACTTCTGTTGTTTTGGCAGTATAAGTAGGCAACGAGTTTTTTAGCTTCTCAACGTCTTCATCGTTAAGCACACAATAGATCTGATTTCCATCTAAATCACTATACAACGCAAGGGAGTTGTTAGATTCATCAGAGATGATATTCGTTTCGAAAAGTCGCCCTTTTTTAATGGTCGTTTTCATCTTGGTGCCCTTAAAAACTATAGTCATTTCTTTTGGAGAAATGGCATTTACAAGGGTGTTTTCAGGATCCATATGAGGGTAAGTCAATTCATAGGTTACCTGTCCTTGTTCAATTTTAGATTCTGTGCAGGATGCAACTAAAAATAAGAGGAGTACTGCAGTAAGAATTTTGGGTGTAATTTTCATGAAAGAGAGGTTTGGTTATGCTAGAGGATTTAATATGATCAAGAGTCCGTAAATAGCTCTTATTACAGCAAAGGCTGCGAAAATTGCCAAATACCCGAACTCGTTTTTATACGTGTTCCATTTGTAGAAGGCCATGTAAATAAAGAGAAACGGCGGCACAAATCCTAATAGGCCTAAAAGTGCACTAACATTTCCTGGAATTACAGTAGGTATAAGTTCTGGCACAGCTGTTAAAGATGTTAAGCCAATAAACAGGTACAATAGTGTTTTATCCTCTTTCCCTACATCATCTTTAGATTCAACAACAAAAAAGGAAACGACTACGCAAATTGCGTAAAGAATAAAACCATCATAGGCTAATGGCGCAAAAGGTATAACGGAAAGTATAGCAGCAACCATTGCAATAATAGTAATCCATAATGATCCTTTGCTTCCCTTGATTTTAAAGGTGCGCACCAATGCGAAGCATGTCGCAAGAGCCAGGATTACGAGAAGATACTGCAAAACTTAAGGCTTATAGTTAGGGTTAATCCATACGAGCATCATGCTATCAGAAAACGATCCGTCAGCGTTTCGAATTCTGCCTTCTACTTCTGCTTCCAACTTAAAACCAGCCTTGACGTAGGTATTATGATGCATTAGCTCCTTTCGCACAACCATCTCTAATCGCTTAATATCACTGTAGTTTTTTGAAATATGCATTAGAAAATTAAAACCTAATTGCCTTCCAACACCAGTCCCTTGATGATCAGGATGCACAATAATGGTGAAGTCTTGAAGAATATGGCTGTAGCATGCTAATTCATTACGTTCGGCGTGAGCAACAGCAACGATTCTTTCATCGCCTTCTTCATCCTCAACTGTGGCTACAATTCCTACTAGATCCTTCTCAGGTTTATTAATTAAAGAAAAGATCCATGTTTCTGTAATTTCCTCGGGTCTTCGAGAAATACCTCTCACTGTACCAGATACTAAACGGTAAAGTTTAGCAATTGAAGATCGGTCTTGAAATCGTATCGGTCTAATCTGCATTGGTTCTAAAATAGGCAAAAAATTGTGAAATAAAAACGTGAAATTAAAGAATTTTTGTGGACAATTAGAAAGAGAAAGACTAATGCCTGCACAAGATTGGATTAACTTTAGGAGCTTGGTTTGTTATATGAGTAAAAGCCATAATGTTATGAGCGTTCTTAGAGTTGAAAACATTAAGAAAAAATATGCTGGGCATACCGCCTTGAATAATATTTCGCTTGAGGTAAAAAAGGGAGAGATTTATGGGCTTTTAGGGCCTAACGGTGCAGGGAAAACAAGTTTGATTCGAATTATTAATCAAATTACCGCTGCTGATGAAGGAAAGGTATACCTTGATGACCGAGAGATAAAGAGAAGTGATATTGCCCATATAGGTTATTTGCCGGAGGAAAGAGGACTTTACAAAAAGATGAAGGTCCGTGAACAAGCAATGTACTTTGCTAGGCTCAAAGGGTTAACCAAAAGCGAGGCATCCGAAAAGATTGATTATTGGTTTAAGAAATTTGATATTGAATCTTGGGCGAATAAAAAAGTTGAAACCCTTTCGAAAGGGATGGCTCAAAAAATCCAGTTTATCATCACAGTTTTACACGAGCCTAAACTCTTAATACTGGATGAACCTTTTTCAGGTTTTGATCCGATCAACGCCAACCTTATCAAAGATGAGATTCTTGAGCTAAAGAAGAATGGAGCTTCGATCATTCTCTCCACGCACGACATGAACAGTGTTGAGGAAATTTGCGATTCAATTTCCTTAATTGATAATGCTGAAATGATTTTACAAGGTAAGCTAAGCGATATCCGTAAGCAGTTCAGGTCAGACTTATACGCGATTCAGTTTAAAGGTATGATGTTTGGCTTTGCTAATGCGCTTTTTGCCGATTTTGCTTTAGAACATTCTGAGCAATTGGATGATAATACAGCATTAGCACATGTGAGACTTTTAAAAGAGAATAACCTGCACGATTTAATTAAAACAGCCATGTCCGTTGTGGAGATTGAATCTGTAAATGAAGTTTTACCATCGATGAACGACATTTTTATCAAAGCCGTGAATAAGGAAGGAGGGAAAGATGAGTAAGATAAGTTTAATCATAAAACGTGAGTTTTCGACAAGAGTAAGAAAAGGAGGATTTATCACCATTACCTTACTGGTTCCGTTTCTAATT
The DNA here is from genome assembly GCA_022447665.1 of Crocinitomicaceae bacterium. Taxonomy (GTDB): domain Bacteria; phylum Bacteroidota; class Bacteroidia; order Flavobacteriales_D; family Crocinitomicaceae; genus JAKVAQ01. Next base: position 76,721 of record JAKVAQ010000005.1, on the reverse strand, counting down.
GTAGGTGCCATAACGATCTTAGCCTTAATAGGTCAAACAGAAGAGAAACACTACAAAGTATTAATAGCTGATCCAAGTGATTTATGCGAAGGAGAAATATATGTGAAGCCAGGTACCCAAACACCAGCGACTTTCTACTTCTATCAGGATATGCTATATGTGGAGGATTTTATAAATCAACCGCGCTTTCAGGATTATGATATGATGGTGGCATTGGATGATGAGGTGATCACGAATAAAACAGTGAATATTGGCTATAGAATAGATCCTGTGCCTTCGGCTAGAGTTTATATTCAAAAGAAGATTGAATCACGCCTTGAAGAGTACTTTGCCCGTCAAAATGGAATTTCAATGGATGTATACCGAGAGGTACGCCAACCAATGAAAGTGAATTTCCAAGATTTAGAGAATGATGAAATAGCAAAGACTGCCAATAGAGCAAGAATTTTAGGGTTCTTACTTTCAGTATTCATTTTCTTATTCATTACCATTTATTCAGCTATGGTTATGCGATCAGTGCTTGAAGAGAAAACCAGTAGAATCGTTGAAATTGTCGTGTCTTCAGTAAAACCATTCCAGTTATTAATGGGCAAAATTATAGGTGTTGGTTTGGTGGGATTAGTTCAATTTTTCACATGGATATTGATCACAGCTGGTCTGTTAATGTTGATGAGAAGCTTCATTTTCCCAGATATCACTACGCCAGAAATGGTAGCGAATCTTCAAGAACAGGGAATAACTCCCGGAATGTCTGAATTTGATTTGTTGACCTACCAAAATGACTTTTTTAACCTTCTCTTTAATCAAGTGAACTGGTCATTATTACTGACTTTATTCGTGGTATTCTTTATAGGGGGGTACCTAATTTATGCGAGTTTATTTGCCATGGTAGGTGCTGCTAGTGATTCTGAAGCAGATACGCAACAGCTTATTTTTCCAGTTCTAATACCACTCATATTCGTACTAATGTTAGCGATATTCATGCTCATTAATCCAGGTGGATCTTCGGAACTCTGGTTCTCACAAATACCATTTTCTTCGCCAATTATTATGCTTCAGCGTGTAGCAGCGGGTACGGTTAGTTTATGGGAAGTCTTAATGGCAATTGGAATTCTGATTCTAACCTTTATTCTGCTCACCAAGTTGGCGGCTAAGGTTTACCGAGTAGGGATATTAATGTATGGTAAAAAAGCTTCGTGGCGCGAGATTATGCGTTGGATGAAGCAGTAAATATGAGTCAACGAATTTCCATTATTGACCTCGGTACAAATACCTTTAATTTACTGGTAGTTGAACTAAATGGAGGTGATTCTTATGAGGTTTTACACTCTTCGAAAATAGCGGTTGGTCTTGGTTTAGGAGGTATTCACAAAAATCGAATTGCTGATGATGCTTTTCAAAGAGGAGTAAAAGCTTTAAAGCAATTCAAAGATATATCTGAAGGATTCAATGTAGTAGATATTCGAGGAATAGGAACTTCTGCTCTTCGAAATGCAAAGAACGGTGAGGAGTTTAAACAGGAGGTTAAGGATTCTTTAGGAATTGATATCCAAATTATTTCTGGTGATGAAGAGGCGAAGCTTATTTATAAAGGAGCCTTCTTGGGTTACTATCCAGGAGGAAAGACATTAATAATGGACATTGGGGGTGGATCAACCGAATTTATTCTGTGTGATGAAGGAGGGATTATTAAAAGTCAAAGTTTTGAAATTGGGGTGGCGAGAATTCTTCAACAAACAGAATTTGCTGATCCGTATACCGAAGATAATTGCGAGCAGGTAAGAATGTACTTAGACAAGGCATTAGCGAAATTTTTAGAGGGTCTTGAAGTAGACTTGCTTACCGGTACTTCGGGTTCATTTGAAACCTTTTATTCATTGATTAACACCAAGGAATATCCTCCTAACGAATACCAAAGAGTGGACCGGGAAGAATTGCTCAAAACATTGAATCAAGTTATTGGTTCCACCTATAAGTCGCGTGTTGATAATGAATTTATCATTCCAATTCGCGAAAGAATGTTGCCGATAGCAGCATTAAAAGTGAAGTATATTGTTGAAAAAATTAAGTGTTCCCAGGTGTTGATTTCACCTTATTCGTTAAAAGAGGGAATACTGAATAAATGTTTGCAAGATGTTAAATAAATTACCAGATACAGCGAGAGTTTGGGTATTTCAATCCAACCGAATGCTATCAGAATCCGATCAAGCCTTAATGCATCATCACATGCAAAAGTTTATACCAGATTGGGCAGCTCACGGCAAAGGTTTGAGTGGTGATTATGAAGTGGCTGAGAACCTTTTTTTAATTGTTGGTGTGGATGAATCTCGGGCCATGGCCTCTGGGTGTTCTATTGATTCACTTACGCACAAGGTAAAAGAAATAGGAGCTCTGTTGGAGGTAGATTTCTTTGATAGAATGGCCATTGCACACGTTAATAATGCGGGTAAAATTGAACTTACGGGTATGGGACACTTTAAGGCTATGATGCAGCGAGATGAGGTGGGCTTTGGTACCACAGTATTCAATAATCTAGTGGACAATAAAAAGGATCTTCTTGAAAATTGGAAAACGAAAGTAAAAGATAGTTGGCATAAAAACTTAGTTGATATACTATAGTGCGCAGCCTTCTTTTCATATTACTCTTTCTATCGTTTGATGTTAATGCTCAAGTAATTGATACAAACAATATTGATCTTGAAAAGCTTAATGAAGAGCTTTTTAAACAAGTGAATTTAATCCGAACTAGAAAGCGATTAGACTCGTTAAGTCCAGATCAAGTTCTAACCGATGCCGCAGATGATCACGCTCAGTACATGACAGATAAAGATGAATTAGGTCATGGACAAAAAACACGTGGTAAAAGAACTCCGGATGATAGAGTCCGATTTTATGGAGGTACGCATAATGCCGTGGCCGAGAATGTTCTATTTATTGAGTTCGGATATGAATTAAGAAAGGGGAAGTATAGATTGACGTATGAACGATTTGCCAAGCTAATGGCCGATCGTTGGAAGAAGTCTAAGGGACATTACAATAACATTATCAATCCGATGTATGACAATGCGGGATTAGCCATGAAATTGACCGATGGAGGACAACTTTATGTATGCATGGTTTACGGATCAAAGCCCTTTGATGAAAAGTATAACTATGCCAAGGGTCAGGAACTCTTTGTAAAGAATAAGGAGGAGTGCTTCGCTTGTAATCAAACCCGCAAGCAGTTGGATAAAGATAAGGCGCACTTGGGCTGGTATTCAGTAAGTAACGACTCTATCTATTATTGGAACGTCAAGAAATTCAAAAAGAAAAACAACGTTCGAAGAATTTTTGGTAAGCATGGTGTTGTTGCAGTAGACCTAATTCATCAAGAGCAATTTGACTGCGAGGGCAAACCGAGTTACCATAATTCTCTTTACCATGATGGCTATTATTTAGGTTATGTAGATAAAAAGAAATTGAAAGAGGAAAATTTGAGTCCTTATCCAGGCTATTATAAAGTGTTTGTATCAACCAAACCAGCGTTTTTAGACACTTTCTATCAGGTTGACTTTAACTACTTGAAAAAAGACCGTCCTTGCTTAAAGAATAGTTTGATTTTTGTCAGTCCAGATTTTTTAAAACCGTCAGAGTATTTTTCACTTCCTCAACCAAAAGTAGAATTAGGAAATAACTTGGTAGTATATGATTCACTCACAATCCGAATTCCATTTGAACGAAATCAAACCAATCAAGATACCAGTATTTTTAAATCATTAAAAACAGCGCTTGATAGCTTAGCGAGCAGCAATTATGTAATTAAGACTATTCGTTATACAGGAGTAGCTTCAATTGAAGGGTCAAGAGCTCAGAATGAGAATCTCTTTCTTAAGCGAGGAGAAATTGTAGAGAGTTATTTAACCCGATACTATCCACAGTATAAATTTGAGAAGGATTTCTTTGAGAATTTTGATGATTTTAGAGCTGGTCTGAGCACCTTGGGTTATACGGACTTGATTGGGTTTCCAGAAGATAGTTTGCGCTATTTTGCTAATCAAAATGTGGGTAATCCAGAAATTGATGATTTATTAGATGAAACACGTTATTCTACTGTAAGAATAACCTTTGCAGAGTATATTCCAATTCAAGAAGGCTCTTATGGATTATCGGTGGAACGAATTAATGATTTAATAGAAACTGAAAGTACAGGTGAATTATTACCGCTTTACTTGTATATGGCAAATGATGCTCTAGAGAACGACAGTAGCTTGGTCAATGAATTATTAAAAATCAATTTTCCGGAGAAGAAAGAATTTGGAGCGCTGCACTGGGCACAATTTGTATTGGATTTAAAGGCGAACGAGTCGGAGGTTACTGGTGAAAGGCTAAATGAATTGCGAAATCTAGAGGCCATTCCAAGCGACGATACTTTTGTAGAATACGCTCTTTTATTCAATGTGTATTATGGTTATTCAGCGATTGAGTTGCCAGATGTAGTTGCCACAATTGATCAAATCATGAGTAAAAGAAGAAAGTCATGGCTACTCTGTCTTCACTATATATCTCAAGTGCAAACCTTTAGAATGTCGCCAAGTGTGGCTGTTCCTACTCTTTATGATTTGGTGTCGAAGAAAAAGCTTAATTCTAAGCAGTCTTACTTTGTTTGTCAGTTCATGATTGAATGGGGATATACTGTTCAGCCATATCTACTATTATCAAAACATGCGCGCAGACGAGGGGAGATTCCTAAACTTTACAAGCAATATTTAAAACTTGGTTTTTATTTAAAGCAATTCGATAATCCACGATCATGGAAGAAAATAAGAATGGTGGTTCAAAACTTTGCAGAAGATTCACCAGAAGAGTTTTGTTCCTTGTTCCGTTGGAATGAAATGGGCGTAAAGAGTTTGGAAAAACCTGAAATGGCAGGATTGTTTTGTGAGAAGTGTAGGGAATGATTAATCATTCACGATCCCAGCAACAGTATACTCTTGTGAAATCTCACCGGTAATCCTCATCAAGTCATAGTGCGTTTTAATGAGATCAAAGATACGATCGTAGTACGCCAGTTTAGCTGACTGATAAGAAAGTTTCACGTCATTGAGGTTGAAAATTGTAATGGAACCCAAATTATACCTGTCACGCGCTAAATCCCAAAGTCTTTCGGTTTGGTTTAAACGTTCAAGTCCCATTTTTTCGAGTTTGATTTGTGTTTGATAAAGCTCAAAGATCCCTCTTAATTGATGTGTGAGTTGATTTTCTAGTTCATCTTTTTGTAGGGTAGCAATATTGGTTTGAATCGCCGCGATCTCAGAATTACGCTTACGCTGCATTCCATTGAATAGGGTATAGCGTGCATTGATCGTTGCAAAGTAGTTCAATGAATTTGTATTGGCCTCAAAAGGCATTGCATCATCAAATAATCTAAAGTATCCAACGGATGGTGAAGCACCAAGTCCTAAAGTAACTACTGGATAATAAGCGCTTTTTCGAGCGTCTTCATCCAACATTTTAAGCTTAAGATTAATGTATTGGTTTTGTAAAGAACTATTGTTCGCTAACATTTTATCATTCATCTCAGAATACCCTGTTTGAGGAATTTCTATTTGAAGAGAGTCAGTTAAGGTATAATTTAATTCAACCGATTCGCCCATTAGCATATTCAGGTTCCGAAGTGAATTGCGGAGGTTCAGGTCCTGCAATAAGTAGTTCGAAGAATCTACTAAAACTTGATTCTCAAACTCAATTTGGTCAATGCTCGTAGAAATACCGATATCGCTCTTGGTTTGGTAATACGCTTGTTTACTTCTAGAATAGGCCAATAATTCTCCAAGAACTTCCAGTTTTCTTTCCTGATTTACCGCTGTGTAATAGGCTATAATTATTTCGTATATCGTGTTCTCTATAGCTAAAATTGCATTCCCTTTGGTTTGTGCTTCAAGTTGATCAAAACGCTCCTTGTTAATACGAATACCAAAGCCTGAGAAAATGGTCCAGTTCATATCTACGCTGGCCTGTAAATTGTCTGAAAAGGTTAGTCCAGGGAAGAATGAAGCAGGGTTATTAGTGTTGTCGTTTATATTCGCAGCATTGGTTAATCCCAATGAGAAGGTAGGAACCATTCCGGCCATTCCCCATGTGTTTTGAGTTTCGGCAGCTTCAACATTTAAGGCAACGATTTTTACCTGGAAGTTATTTGCTAAGCCTTTTTCAATGGCTTGCTTTAAGGAAAGATCCTCTTGAGCAAAAGAGAATCCTCCTAGCAATAATACTATGATTGATATGTATTTAAACATCTCTCTCATTACGTTCTTTTTCGTTTAGAATAGCAGGTTCAACCTCGCGACCCTTAGGAAGTGTATCATTTCGCCACAACCAACTTATAATTCGATTAAATAATTTTTTAGGTAAAACGGCTATTACTAATATACCGATTGTTAGAGGCACTAACCCGATATAATGGGGACCGTCCTCCGCCAATAATAAATCCATTCCTTTAACTGTGATTAGAACACTGAATAAATAGAGGTAACTGCTTAGCTGCAATTTGAACAGTTTTGCTATTTCGGTCCTTTTTAAGAAATAGGTGCTTAAAGCAATTGAAGATAATATAATTCCAATAATAAGTGATGCTCCACCTAAAGCTTCGAATGCAATAATTGCTACACCACTCAGAAAAGCTATCCCAGCCACTAGATAATATATAATATATCCGATCCAACCTTGAGCTCCTTTTTCATCTGATAATAACTCCGAATCTTTGGAAATAGAAATGTATTTGGCTGCTCTTCGCATATCAGCATGTAACAATATAATGGTTGGGAAAAATACCAATATAAAGAAGGTTCCGAACAAAATTCCGAAAGCAATGGATACCGCCATAGGAATTAAAAACTGCGCTTGGAAGCTCGTTTCCATGATAAGAGGCAGTAGTCCCGCAACAGTTGTAATTGAGGTTAATAGAATTGGTCTAAATCGTGACTTGGCTGCTTCTAAAACTGCTTCTTTTACATCTTTACCTTCGAGCAAGTTTCTATTATAAGTATCAAGGAATACAATGGCATCATTAATTAGAATCCCAATTAAGGCAATCATACCAAAAGCAGAAAGCACAGATACCGGAATGCCCACTAGTGAATGTCCAAGAATTCCACTCGCCACACCCGCAGGTATCACAAGTAAAATGAGCAATGCTTGGAATACACTCTGGAAATTTAACGACATAATCAATACCATTATGGTCATTAGAATCATGGTGTTAATTTGCATTGACATTAATGCATCTGCACTTCGTTCCCCTTGCCCACGTTGCACAACCTCTACACCTGGAAATTCTGCTTTTAACTTAGGAATTACATCATTTACAATATCAGCATTCACTGTTCCTACCTCTTTTGGATCGTATACAGCAGCATCCACCACTACTTCTCTTTTTCCGTCTCTTCGCTTTAAACTAATTGGTCCACGTTCAATCGTATAGTCGGCTATTTCGGTAAGGAGTACTTCTTTTCCTTGCGCAGTTTTAATGCGCATATTTCGTAAGTCCTCTTGGTTCTCACGATCTTCTTTCGCGTAGCGTACCCAAAGTTTTACTTCCTCTGTACCTACAATTACACGTTGTACTTCTTGCCCAAACACACCTTGACGCACTTGTTTGGTTACCTCAAAAACACCCAAGCCTTGGAAGTTCGCTTCGGGCTTCATTTCCAAATTAATCTCTTTTCTACCCAAAGGTTCATTATCCTTTAAGTTAAATATTTGAGGCATGTTTGAGAGATATCCTTTAAACACTTCTTTGGCCATTCTTACTTCCTCATCATCCGTTCCACTTAATGAGAATTCAACTGGCTTGCCAAAAGTGTTAAAGCTTCCACCTACATAAACCTTTTCTGCCAACTTGGTAGAGGTGAGTTGATAAAGTTTGTCAATAATTCTATTGTTCAGTGTATCTACTGGTGTAGCTTTACCCTCTCCATCAATCGTTAAGGCAAAGGAGGCTGTGTGGAAACCAGCTTCGCCTAAATTTTGAGAAGACCCCAAGGTAATTGAATAATCACCAAGAAGTGTATCCCCCGTCATTACTGCTACTTCCGCATTGGTTTCAAGAATGATTTTTTCCGCCTCATCTACCCATCCCTTAGTAATTTCCTTTGATGTACCGGGTTTAAAAGCTACCTCAACTTGAACTCTGTCAGGCTTAATTTCAGGGAAGAAAGTGTATTTAATAATTCCCGAGAAACTAAATACAATAATGAAAATGGTAAAGATGAGTGGTAGAAGAACATAAGCCCTATAGCGATCCATTACAAACACTAAAACATCGGCAAATACCTTATCACGGATATAATCTACTCCCTGCGTAAATTTCGACCTTAACTTATATCGCAGTGTTCCTTCTTTTGAGCGTGATAATACCTTTTTACTGGCCAAGTGAACAGGTAATATTATAAATGCCTCGATTAGCGAGAATCCTAAAGCTACAATAACTACAACGGCCATTTCTGACATCATCTCCATACCCTCTACAAAGAGTAAAATAGAGAATGCAGCAATAGTGGTAAGAACTGAAGTAAATACACTTGGCATTACCTCTAATGTTCCGTCAAAAGCAGCTTTAAAAGGACTTTTTCCTCGTTCAAAATGTGCAAAGATATTTTCAGCAATTACAATTCCATCATCTACCAGGATACCTACAACCAAGATCATTCCAAAAAGTGAAATCATGTTTATGGTAAATCCTAATAATCCTGTAATGATGAACATTCCCAGAAATGAGAACGGTATTCCAAAGGCTACCCAACCTGAAAGCCTAGTGCTTAGAAAGAGTCCAAGAACTATAAGAACTAGAATCAAACCTACAATTCCATTATTGGTCAATAGGGATATACGATCTTCAAGACTTTTTGCGAATTCGTATTGTAAAGCGAGCTCGGCAGGATGGTTTCCTTCATTGTACTCTTTTACATAATTCCGCGCGAACTCGGTAATCGCCGCCATGTCTTGATCAATGGTCTTTTTAACAAAGATGTTGATGGCCCTATTTCCGCCGTAATACACTTCTTGTGATGATTCTGCGAAGTCTATTTTAACGTTGGCCACGTCTTTCACACGAACTATTTCACCTGTAGGCAACACACGCACCTCAATGTTTTCTATGTCTCTCGGATCTGTACTTCTTTGGCGTGAACGAATAATCAGTTCTTCTTTCTCATCTTTTAAAATTCCACCGGTTAAGTCTTGGTTAGTTCTTTGTACAGCAAGGCTAATCTCATCAATAAGCATATTGTATTTCAGTAGATCCGATTCACGTACTTCAATTACAATTTCCATTTCTGGAAATCCTATTAGGTCTATGTTTGAGATTAAGCCACTTGAATAAAGGTCATTTTCAATTTTATCAGCTTCGTCCTTTAAGGTTCTTAAATCACAATCTCCACTTAAGCGCAGAATCGAAACCAATTCTGACATTACGTTTGATTTGATTCGTTGAATGGTAGGTTTTTCAGCACCAGCTGGGAAAGAGTTAATGCTGCTAACGGCATTGTCGATGTCCTTGAACACCTCATCCATATCAGCATCATCAAATCCCTTCACCTTTATATTCGCAAAGTTTTCGGTAGAAGTAGAGGTGATTTCTTCAATCCCATCAATTCCTCTTAAAGCTTGCTCAACTTTAATGGTGACCCCTTCCTCCATTTCGCTTGGTGAAGCACCAGGGTAAGCAACATTCACAAGTACAGTGGCAGGATCCATTTCTGGGAAGAAGGACTGCTTCATGGTAAGTACGCTATATACACCAAATATCAGTGTGACAACGATGAGTGCGTTTGCCCAAATGTGATTCTTTATGAAAAAGCGAATGAGATTCTTCATTTATTCAAAAATTACCCCGTACTGAGTAGTATCGGAATAGTTAAGGACCTCCTGTTTTATAATTACTTCGTTGGCATTTAGTCCGGTGATAAAAACACCTTCGTCATTCTCGTGAACTTCAGAAACCGGCTTAAGTGTGAGTGTAGAGTCTTTCTTCGAATACACGTAAATGCTTGAGTTTTTGATGCTAGAATAAGGAACACGCATTCCTGTAAAGGCTTCCTCCTGTAGCATGGTCACTTTAACATATTGACCGTCAACTAAACTACTTTGAAGATCCGAGTCCGGTTTAATAAAAACTGTAATACTCTGTGTATTAGGATTCAAAATCTCTGCAATTCTTGATATTGTACCAGTACCTAATCTTTCATCACCAGACGAATTGATATTGACTTCAGTGCCAGACTTAAATTTGTCCTTATGTGAAATAGGCATTGAAACCGGAATCTCAAAATTACTGTTCTCTACTAGCTTTAAAATTGGAGAACCTGGATTAACAATGCTATGCTCAGAAACATATACTTCTTTCACCATTCCTGAATAAGGGGCGTAGAAGGCATATTTTTTCAACTGTTCTTCGGTAGCTTTAATGCTAAAGTATTCTGTTAAAATTTGACGTGACGATAAGAATACTTTCTCTTTGTCAGATTTCCATCCTGGAAGAGTAGGTAGGTTTTCATTTAGTTTGATGGATTCTAAATATTTACTCCATTTATTATACTCCGAGGCAAAGTCAATTTTAATATCAGGTAAGGCTCCTGCAATAAGGTTTATAAATCCTGATTTCCGAGCACGGAGGGAGTAGCGCAATTCAGCACTATTAATACTGTACAATAAAGAGCCCTTTTTTACTTTAGAGCCTGGCTTTAATGTCGCATTACCCCAAGTCACTTTTCCTTGAACTTCACTGATAACATCCAAAGAATTATAAGAAGCAACATTTCCGTAGCCAGAAATCTCAAATCGTTCTGTTACCGGATCAAATATGGCTGCCTTTAAATTCAGGACAAACTTATCGTCTTTATCTTCTTCCAATTGAGGCGGGCCTCCACCACCAAAAAGAGCAAGCATTACAATCGCATTTACAATAATAAATACTGCGATGATTATTATGTGTCTAATTTTCATAAGTCACTTTCACTTCGTCTTTTTCGAACCGGTTAAGACGAGAATAGTTCAACAAACTTAGGATTAATGTTTAAACACGAATTCGGTTTTCTACAAAAGGCACTCTTCCATCAACCAAACTGAGGTTTAAATAATGGAGCGGAGTCTTTTGCGGAAATCGCAAAATATAAATTCAATAGCGTTTTTCAATTAGAAATCGGTGTATATCACCAATAGATTTGTATCAACAAAATTTAAGTTATGAAAACAAAAACTATTGTATTACAGATTTTATTCTGCGTGTTTTTTCCGAGAATGGTATTTGCTCAATCAGCTGCCGTAAGTGAAATAGCAACGGAAGGATTAAGAAATAATTCAATCGCAATTACAAAAATGGCGCGATTAGAATTTATTAAGGCAGATCGTTTCACCGTGTTAGATGAATTTGACATGGAAGAAAGATTAGAGGGTAGAGGCGATGAATTTTATGAGTGTTATGGAAAAAAGTGTCTTATCTCTAAAGGAGAGGCATTAAAAGTTGATTACGTTTTAGGTGGGAATGTATTGAATACAGGAACCAAAATCGTAGTTAGCTTCAAGTTAATAGATGTAAAGAACAAGTCGATTCAGAAAACGGCAATGTCTGAGTTTGATAATAATGAAGATGAAATCCAGCGTATGCTTGGAATAGTAATCTCCGATTTATTGGGTTTAGAGGTGGATGAAGTAACAAGAAAGAGACTTGCTTTTAAGGAGGAAATCATTACTTCAAATGATGTGGGAAAATTGAACAATTCAGGACCACGTTTTGGAGTAAGCTATGTTGGACACGGTGATTTACAGGACTTCTTTATGCGTAATGAAGCTGAAGGAGGATTAGGAATTCAGCCAGTTGTTTCAAACATCGGATACCAATTTGAAGGAGAATATATTGGAACAGAAAATTTCGGAGCATTAGCTGAAGTGATATTAAATGTTGCCGGAATGGATCAAGGACAATTTATTCCTTCAATTACTCTAATGAATGGTTTTAGATTTGGTAAAAACGGTTACGAGGTAGCCTTTGGTCCAAGCTTAGGATTGATCAGAACTTCAACAGGTTTGTTTGATAACAATGTTTACTACTCAAGAACAGACTGGATTAGAAAAAACTATATCGACTGGGAAATGGATCCTAACAATGTTGACCCTGTAACAGGCGAAGTTTACAGTCCATTCTCAACACCAAGCAATGACTTATACGACGAGCATTTGGATAAGAGGGGAGACTTCAAATTCAATGCAAGCTGGGTAATTGCTGTAGGAAGAACTTTCCAGGCGGGTGGTTTAAACATGCCGGTGAACCTATACTACAGTTCAAATAAATATGGAGGAATATTTGGGTTAAATGTTGGATTCAACATGACCACTTCAAGAACAAAAATCAACAAGTAAATAGAAATTATAAAAGTTAGAAATCATGAAAAAGGTATTATTAGTAATCGTTATTTGTTTGCTTGGAATTTTTACTCAATCTTATGCACAAACTGCCGCTGTTGCTCCAGTTAGAGCCTTCGGGATAAACTCTTCAACCGACGCTGTTACGCAAATGGCATACTTAGAGTTAATCAAATTAAATCGTTACCAAGTACTTGATTATTTTGATATGCAGGAAGTAGGTACAAACCTAGAGTACGATTCTTGTTTTGGACAAAAGTGCTTGGTGAATTACGGGAGAGATTTAGAGGTGGATTTTTTAATCTCGGGTAGTGTTGATGGTTTAGGAAATAAAATCATCATTAACCTTAAGCTCGTAGATGTAAAGAACGGCGTTATATCAAAAACTAAATCTGCTGAATTTGATAATCAGCATGGTGAGATACAACGTATGATTGGAATTGTAATGCAAGAAATGCATGACATTGCTCCAGATCCTGAGCTTAAGAAGAGCTTAACTTTCCAAAATGAGGTAATTACATCAGATAATATTGGACAGGTGAAGAATTCAGGACCACGAATGGGTATCGCATACGCGGTGGGAAGTGTAAATGAGTTTATGCAAAGAGATGAGGATCAAGGAGGCTTAGGAATGGCACCAATTACTACACTTATTGGGTACCAAGTTGAGAAACAATATGTGGGTACTGAAAACTTCTCTGCATTAGGCGAGCTAATAGTTAATGTTTCTGGTCTTGAACAAGGGAAATTTGTACCATCACTTTCGTTATTAAATGGTTTCCGTTTTGGAAAAAGAAACTGGGAATTTGCTTTCGGACCAACCTTTAGTTTTTCTAAGAAGTCGTATGGATTTTTTGATACGGATAATCGATTAGGAAAAGGAAATCAATACTACAGAACAAATGACGTTGATTTAGGGAAATATCCAGATAGACAATTACAAGACTGGGGATATGCAGAGAACATGCACTTAGATTCAAGAGGAGCGACTTATTTCTCGACAAGATGGTTAATGGCCTTTGGTAGAACTTTCCAATCAGGAGCTTTAAACATACCCATGAATATTTATTACTCAGCTACTAAGGATGGTGGATTCATTGGAACAAGTATTGGATTCAACATCATGAAAAAGACGAAAAAGATCAACTAAAAATTAGATTAACCCAAAACAGTGAGAAAAATGATAGCCTATTTATTTGCAGCAATTTCAACAATTTCATGCGCAAAGAATGATAATATGACATTGAATTTAAGCGGAGAATGGGGAGTGGTTGAAAACACGTTATACGTGAACGACTCCCTTTATTCTTCCCAACAATTAAACGAAATAAACACCCATTATTACTTCAATGGAAATGTAGATGAAGTAGCCATTAAAAATGACGGTGTTATCGAACACTACAATTGCACTTATAATAAAGAACTAAACGAATTGGTTATCGGTGAAGCAATGACCTATAGCGTTGAGTGGATTACACCTGATGCAGTTTATTTTCATCGGTATTACGGAATTCACCATTCTCGCTACAAACTATTGCTAGAATGATTTCATAACGGGGAGTGTAACAAAACAGATAGGATTCGTATATTAGGTATAGTCCTTGTAGTTTAACCTGGTAATGCGTTTTATACTAATAGCCATATCCTGTTTTGTTGCCTCTTTTTCGCAATCACAATCCCTTGATTTTCTTCAAGGAACTTGGCAAGGAATCATCACAACTTACGGTCAGTCCCCAGCCAAAGGAAATGCCATTTGGTTTGATTTTCAAATTGACAAATCAACGGGTGAAATGAAAGGGGAATGCAGAACTGAAACTCCCTTCACAGAATACTTTGCATACAAGAATACTAAAGGCAAAGCTTCCGATTCAAAAACAATCACTTTCGATGATTATTTAATCGGGCTCCAAGAAAACAAGGCAGGTAGATTCTGGTGTACGAATAAAGGTACGTTGGCTTATAATGATAGTACAGGGTATTTATCTGGGAAATGGGAAGCGAAAGATTGTAAACGAAGAGGAGGTGAAATTATCCTTTATAGATCAAAATACAATATCTCTAGAACAGACACAAATGTCCTTTACCACAGCTGGTTTAATAATTTAGTTAATGATTTGAATAGAGGATGGAATGCCTATTATGTGCGTGAAGCGGAAATGCGTGACTTTGAATTCAAACCCGTTCTATTTGATCACGATAAAGACGAGCTAAAAGAAGAATTTAAACCATATTTAGAACGTATGGTCCAGATTGTAGAATCTCATTCTGATCTTAGAATTAAAATTATTGGACATACCGATAGTAATGGAACGGATGAGTATAATGTCGATCTCAGTGAGCGCCGCGCCAATAACATCAAAGCATATATTGTTTCTCTAGGTCTTAAGCCTGATAGGGTTGTTATAGAGTTTCGAGGAGAAAGTGATCCCAAGGCCTCCAATGCTACTCCAGAGGGAAAGCAATTGAACCGTCGCGTTGACTTCGAATTTATCTAGTCAAAAAAAATTGAACCTTTCATATAAACGTTTGTACCTTTAGGTAAATCGGGTACACTATGTTTAAAAATCTATTGGTCATTATTCTGTTAATGAGTTCGTTGTGTGCTTCTTCTATGGAGGATATGCGCATAGAATATCGAATCAATTTTGATACGCTTGACCCTCATCTCTCTCCAGGAATGACTACCATTGAAGGTCATGTTTATAATTCTAACGGAGATCCACTTTCGGATGCAATGGTCAGTACATCTGATTTTATTAAACAAACTACAACGGACTTTTCAGGCTTTTATTCATTCGAAGTTTCAGACAAAGACTCCACGATTTTCGCGTACAGACTAAACTATACTGAGGTTATTATTCCTAATTACGATTTCAAAAGTCAGCATATTGTTTCTATTGACTTTTTTTTAATGGAGAACATTGTTCCAGAAGTTAATCTTAAACCTGTTGTCTATGCCTATGGTGATATTGAGAATGTAAGTATTCAATATGATTTTAAGACTGAACTCACTTTTTCATATCCAGCGTATCAAGAGTCCTGGGAATTCACTTCAACAGCAAACGGTGATATAATTTACGATGGAAAATCCTACCCATACTTGTTTTGGGAAGGTGAAAATTGGAAGTCGGATTATTCAAGCTTAGGAGCTGATTCTTACCTTGTAAAGACAGATACGATTATTCAGCATTTAGAAAATGTATTGACCACAATGAATCTGAACAACAGAGAGAAAACTGATTTCATCACTTTTTGGGGGCCAAAAATTTCCCAAAAAGAATACGCCATTTTGCAATTTTTAAACGACGATGAATATGATGAAATGATAGCAGAAATCTCTGTAAATCCGAAGCCTCAGAACATGTTACGCTTTTATCTACTTTTCACGCCTTTAGATTATCCAATTCCTAATTACTCAACCAAATCACCCGAATTTGAACCCATTTCACGGGAAGGATTCACATTGATTGAATGGGGAGGATCTGAAATCCCCCTACAAAACACTTGGCTCAATATCTAATTGAATTATGAAAGCAATATTAATACTTCTAGGATTTTTCTCGATAAACGCATTCGCTGGTTTATTTAAGTCATTACCGTCCTACACAATCGTTTCGGAGAAAATTGATACAAGCATTCCTAAAGGCAATTCTGTTGTTGTTGGAAACGTCGCTAATTGGGATGGTACAGTTATTCCGAATGCGTTAATTTCAACGGTTGATTTTACTAAGCAAACCACTACCGATAGTTTGGGGAATTTCAGGCTTCCTTTATCAGATCAGGACTCGGCTATTTTCTTTTTCTATTTTGGCTATTCGGAGTCTATTCTCACACACGATTTTAAAAGTCAACATGTACTTACCGTTAAGTTCCATGCCCAAGAAAATTGGGAGGTAATCACGGTAGACAAACCAGTTATTTATTGTTATTCAGAAGATCCAATTTCAGTTAACTTGAAATTAGGCTTTAAGTCTGATTTGACTTTTACATATCCTCAGTACAAGGAGGGCTGGAGATTTGAAGTAGATCAGAAAGGAATCACCGCAGAAGGAAAAGAATATCCATACCTTTTCTGGGAAGGCAAAACAGATGAATTAACCTATAATGTTGGCTTAGAAAACGAAATTGAGGGATACATTGTAAATACGGATACTGTTGTTTCTTTCTTAGAGAATACCTTATCGGCCTTTGGGTTAAATCAAAACGAAAAAACCGATTTTATTACTTTTTGGGGGCCTAGAATGGTTGGCATGGAATATGCTTTAGTACAATTCCAAACAAATGACTTATACGCTCAAAATATAGCAAGCATTAACTGTGAGCCTAGGCCTGACGCTATGTTTCGATTGTTTATGAACTTCACACCGCTAACCAGTGAAGAATTGCCAGGTATTACAATCGTTAATCCACAAATCGAATCATTTGAAAGGTCTGGGTTTACATTAATAGAATGGGGAGGTTCGGAAATTCCGGTTGGCAGTTTAATTCTAACAAATATCAATTAAAATGCGGCTTACCATTTTTCTCTTAATTTTCACATCGTTCATGGCCATGGCTGAAAGACGAGTAATGGTCATACCATTTACGATTAATTCGGATGTTAAGGTAGATTCTATTCCTGAAGGCACCTGCTATGCGAAAGGAAAAGTATTCGATGAATACAGAAAACCGCTCTTTAATGGACTAGTATCCACAACTGATTTTAAGAAACAAACAAGAACAGATTCTTCAGGGTGCTTCATATTGGAATTATCGGACTCAGATTCTTCTATTTTCTTTTTCCAAATGGGTTATAGAGAAACAGTAGTTCAATACGATTTTAAAAGTCAACATTTGGTGGAAATAGATTTTTTTGGACAATCAAGCAAACAAAGCATTCATGTACGAAAGCCTGTAGTTTACTGCTATTCTGACAAGCCAATAACGGTAAACCTTAATTACGATTTTAAGTCGGATTTAGTTTTTTCTTACCCTGAATATAATGATGGCGGTTGGGATATTGAATTGGATAAGGAAGGGGTAATGTATGAGGGACAAAACTATCCTTATCTTTTTTGGGAAGGCCAAACGGATCACTTGAATTATGAATTTCAAGAAAATTCGGTGGTGGGTTATTTCATTAAAACGGATACCCTTATTTCATTTCTTGAAAATACTTTAATAGCGTATGGTTTGAATCAAAATGAAAGGGCTGATTTCATTACCTTTTGGGGTCCTGAAATGATTGGTTCTCCTTATGCTTTTGTCCAGTTTAGAGAGGGAGACTGGTACGATACTGAAATTGCATCACTTAAAGTAAGTCATAAGCCAGAATCTATGTTGAGGTTGTTCATGATGTATTCTCCTTTAGAATTTGAATCGCTTGGAGAACTGGATATTCAAGAGCCTACAATTCCTCCTTTTAAGCGTGGAGCATTTACCATCATTGAATGGGGAGGCGCTGACTTACCTGCTAATAAATTAATCAAGAATATTATAAATTAGAATTATGAAGAAGCTCATTTTTATTCTATTACTGGGGTTTTTAACCTCTGCTCACGCCTATGGTGAATGGATACCGAACTGGACAATTTTTAAGGACAGTATAAATCTAGATGTTCCTCAAGGAAAGTGCTTAGTTAAAGGCTATATAGTAGATTATGGAGGAAATAGAATTAGCCAAGGAATTGTTGGAACAACCGATTTTAAGAAACAAGCAAAAGTAGATGAGGAAGGCAATTTTGAACTTTTATTGGATGACACAGATTCAAGTATTTTCTTCTTTGCACATGGGTATTCAGAATCAGTTTTGTACAATTATGATTTTAAGAGTCAACATGAAGTATCAATGGAGTTTTTAGCCTATACAGATATGGGTGTAATAGAGGTAGAGAAGCCTGTTATTTATTGTTACTCTGATAAGCCAATAAGTTTTGATCTTAATCTTGAGCTTCGATCTGAATTGGTTTTTTCGTATCCTAACTACAATGAAGATGGATGGAAGATAGACTTGGATCAAGAAGGTATCCAGGTAAATAATTCGACATATCCTTATTTATTTTGGGAAGGGGAAACAGAGCAACTCACATATTCGACTTCTAATGAGGGTAAGGTTGAAGGGTTCATCATTAAAACAGACACCTGTATTACATTTATGGAAAACACCTTGTCTTCGATGGGATTAAATACAATTGAGAAGACCGATTTTATTACTTATTGGGGACCACGATTATTGACAAAAGATTACGCTTTAATTCAATTTGTGCTGGATGATGAATATTCAAATGAAATTGCTGGAATTACCACGAGTGTTCAACCAGATAATCAAAGAAGAGTATTTATGAAGTTCACAAGCATGGATGTGCCATATACCTCATTTGATTTAACTACTCCAAGTTTTACACAAGTTCAGCGTGACGGTTTTACATTAATAGAGTGGGGTGGTGCTGAAATTCCGTTAGAAGTAAAAATGTTGACGAATTAAGGCGCTTCAATAATTCGCCATTTACTCATGAGAATATTTC
Organism: Crocinitomicaceae bacterium; assembly: GCA_022447665.1. GTDB lineage: Bacteria > Bacteroidota > Bacteroidia > Flavobacteriales_D > Crocinitomicaceae > JAKVAQ01. Next base: position 57,822 of record JAKVAQ010000005.1, on the reverse strand, counting down.
GTTTCATAAGTAAAGCGATGGTTCCAACTCCCAAACCCACTCCAGCTGCTTCAATTAAATGTCTTCGTTTAAATGATTGACCAACATTTTGGGAGAGATCAATCACTAAAATGGCCATAGATCCAAAGGTTAATAGAGAAGCCCCTAGCATACCTAATTCACGTTGTAAATTATCACTTCCAGAGAGGATGGAGATTTTATAAATGCTATCCACGGGTACTTTTTGAACTATTGCACTTCCTTGAATCAAAGAATCAACAAGGTCATATTTTTCAGCCCTATTTAATGAATCAAAGGCAAGAATTCTATTCACTTCAGAACTATCATAGTCTTTGTATTTAAAGAATACCTCTCGCTCGTCGTAGTCAACAATTTCTCCAAAACGTTTATCGTCTTTACTGGTATAAATACGGCACTTTAATGGAAGTTTAAGACCAATTGTCCTCTCGCTCGAAATCTTTTGAAAAAAAATGAGGCTGTCTTCTTTTGCATTTAACCCCTTAAAGGAGTTAAGAAAAATGAAAAGAAGAAATATTTTAACCGTGATAAAGTTCATGAAATCTACTTTAAGGTAATTCATTTGAGTTTTCGCACCAAACAAGTCAGATCCCATTGTTAAGTTTCTTAAATTAAAACACTCAATATCAGTGTTTTAAATCATTCAGAATTCTCATATATTAATCCTTAACATTGAAAATGAGATTTTTAAATTAATAATCCTTTACTTTAGAAATACATGAAAAAATTCAATAAATAAAGTTTTACGGCTAAGAAGAAGGAAGATTCGAAGAAAAAAGACGAAAAAAAGAAATCAACCAAGAAAAAGGCAGATTCTAAAAAGAAAGACGTAAAGAAAACTAAAAAGAAAGAAGTTAAGAAGAAGGACGATAAGAAGAAGAAGGATAAGAAAAAGAAGAAGTAGTATTATTACTCGTTTTGTCTAAGCCGACCTTAAATATTTGGGTCGGTTTTTTGTTTATAATAATACTAAATAGCTTGTATTTTGTAGGGAAATATATAACTTTAACTAGACCAAATAAAATACATAATATGAAACATTTTTACATTTTGAAGTTTGCTTTTTTGACGGCCTTATTATTCTTTGGAATATACGGTGTTCTTGGACAAGCACCCAGCTTGGAGGCAGTTCAATGCAATATTAATGAAGATTACGAGGATATTACGGACTTAGTCCCAAGCATGTTTGTATTTTCATATGACGGCGGCGCCGGAGACATTGGTGATGGTGGTTCTGACATGTACGATGGAGGGAATAGATTGAATACTGATATAGAAACAAACATAGATTATTCAGATGATGTAATTACAACGACAACAGGTGTGGGCCCAACTGGGCGTTATTTCACCAGACATTTAGACGGGTTGTTTTTCTTTGCTGGCGATTTAGATGGAGTAACAAACTTTTATATTTCTGGGAATAATGGTGCTGACGGAGGTGGTTCTGTCGATGAGCATGTATTTACAACTACTTTTGATGGTGTAGATTACGATGTTTTTGTTAAAAGAGTATACGGAGCGGGTGATCCTTCCATTAATCATATGTTTATTGTTGAATCGGACGCTGCTATTTCGCATACATGGGCAACGAGTACAGATAATGACCAACATGACTTACTAGGACTTTCTGGATCTACACGTTTGTATTATTTATTATATGCGTCAGCTAGTGGAGGATTTATAGACAATGCCACAACAGAAAGCATTGCCAACGAGGTATTAAGTATTGTTACAGTTCCACTTGCAACTATAGAAGCCAATGCTTCATCAGTTAGTTTGTGTGAAGGAGAGACTTTAACGTTATATGGTACTGGTCTTTCAACACCAGCAGACTATACTTGGAACCTAGCAGTGACTGATAGCGTTGAATTTATTCCTACAATTGGAACTTATTCTTACATTATTGATGACGCTACCGGATCTTCTTGTATTGAAACGGATACTGTGGAGGTAGTAGTAAATGCTCAACCTACTGGTACATTGGCTACATCAGATGAACTTGCAGCTGGAACAGGTGCAGTATACCTTACTTTAACGGCTGGCGCTTTTCCAATGACGTTTGATTGGGATAATGATGGTACAGGTGATTTTGATGATGATCAGAACCTAATCGGAGTTTCGGCAGGAACGTATACTGTAACTGTTATGGCTGCTGGAGGATGCACGTTCACTGAATCAGCTACAGTGGGGTCTCAGCTTAGTACCGATGAACTTAGTTTAAACTATTCAGTTTATCCGAATCCAGTATTAGACATTACCACACTTCAATTAGAGGGAGAATTTACGTTCATCCTCTATGATATGCTTGGAAAAGTGGTTGTTCAAAATACGGCGTTCAATCAAACCAATATTGATTTGAGTTCTTTTGAATCAGGAACTTACTTGCTTAGTGTAGAACAAAATGGAGTTGTGAATACTGTAAAATTGATGAAGAAATAGTTTTAGAATATTTTCTTTTCAAAGGAAAGCCATAGCGGCTTCCCTTTTTTTGTGGATCATCATAATTTGTGCAGACCTTCTAGTACATAGGAATACCTAGTTAGGCTATTCTTGGGTTCCCTTTTCATAAGGCACTATTGCTTTTGTCCTAGGTTCTTCAGAGTTGAAATTTCCCATTTGTTTGAGGAATGCATTTTTCTGATTTTAAACATGATGGGTTCGGTTCAAAAGAAAGTATAATAATTTCAATATGACCCGGAAGGACAGATTAAGTTGACCAAGAAATGCAGTAATAGCTAAAGTACAAATGAAAAGGGGCTACCTCTTGTGAGATAGCCCCTTTTTCGGAACTCTTAATTAAAATTACTTCTTAGTAATCTTTATTATTTCAGTGTTGTCCGAACCAATAATCTTAACCAAATAAACTCCACTTGATTGATTATCTAAGGATAGCTCAGTCTTGTTAAAAGCGTTATTCGAAGTTATTATTTCTCCATTGATTCCATAAAGAATCACTTTAAATTCTCCAGGGTAGGTTATTGTAACATTATCCAATGTTGGATTTGGATAAGCATTTGACAATACCGAGTTTTCTTCGTTAATATTGAGTTGAGAATTAACAGTGGCAGATTGGCTTAAAGCACAACCATTACCATGCTCAACTGTAACTGTGTAAGTTCCAGCAGATAGTCCCGTGATATGCTGAGTGTCATCGAAATCACCTGTACCATCATAGTCCCAGTCATATAGGAAAGGGAAGATTCCGTCATCTATTGTAGTATAAACGGCTCCGTCTCCACCAAATAAATCATCGGTTGGGTTTAAAGTGAAATCTGGACCAGGTTTAACAAATATGATAGCCGTAAATTCACAATCGTCAGCCTCTGTCGATGTGGCTGTATAAGTACTCTCGCCTAGTGGCGGTACAAAAGGATCACCATCGATAACTCCACCACTCCAAGTTATAGTTCCACCCGTAGTTGAACTCGCACTAAGTGTAACTTCTTCTCCCTCACACAAAGTGTCTGCTGATACTGATGAAGTAAGAACATCGCATAGTAGACTGATAACTACATAACCATCACCTGTGTTAACCTCAGCTTCGTTGTCTTGATCTATTCCAGAATTGAAGGATCCTCCTCCACCTCCATCACCGAAGGTGCCTCCTCTGTCTGCACCACCGCCGGAGTATCCACCTCCGCCTCCAGCTCCCATGTTATCCGAGCCGCCGCCGCCGCCGCCGCCGAATCCTCCATCACCACCTTCATCAGTGCCATCATTCCAGCGAACACCACCTTGACCACCGTTTAGTGGAGATCTACCTCCTTCTGCACCACTTCCTCCAGTTGTGTAGTCATAAATAGTTAGGTTGTTTCCACCCGTTCCATCAGTAAGCCAACCAGCGCCGGCGCCTCCCCAATATGAACTTCCTCCTGCATTTGATTCTCCACCATTTCCAGCAGAACCACCATTGGCTATAAACTCAGCATCATTTCCATCATTTGTAATATTTGCATGAATACCGGTATAATCAGTACTTGATGAGCCGCCGCCACCGCCGCCAGCTACAATTAACGGTGCAGAAAGGTCAGTTGGATCCCAGACAAATGATCCGCCGCCGCCGCCAGCCGCTGCATTATCGATACCCGTGAATAAAGTACTTCCACCCTCTTGGCCAGCAATGATATAAATTACTTGTCCTTCGGTAAAGCTAAATGTACCAACCATTTTAGCTCCCAATCCACCATTAGAAGGTGCTGTAGTGTAAATATCGTCACCTCCTTGAGCGCCATATGCTTCAATTTGATAGTCTCCCGTAGCTGGAACAGTCCATTCTTGAATTCCTTGAGTAGTCATGTTAAAAAATGAAGGGTCTGCTGTCCAAGTTTCAGAAGAATATTCTGTAGTACAATCAATTAAAGTAGGCCCATCCGTTCCTGTTGCACCTGCAGGTGTGAATGTGTGTGTTGTAAACGGGTATAATTGCGCTTGGCCATTAAGGCAAAACAATGAAAATGTAAGCGCAACTATAAACTTAATAGGGTAATTATGTTTCATTTTTCTCTTTTAAGATTATTTGTCAAAAATAATTAACTTAAGACTGAAAGTCAATTGTTTCAATAGATAGTTATATCAATGCAGATTGTGAATTAACTTTTAAGTTCTAAAAAGTAGCATTATAATCCCGCCTCTTCATGCCTTTCTGCTTCTCATAAGGATTATGATTTTCAAAATCGAGCGTTCTTCTCGCGTCTTCTGGAAATTTTCCATGGCGAATAAAGTGCATTATCTCATCTCCGATAACTTCAAATTTCTCATACATTTCATCATGGTTCAGCATAGTATAAATTAAATCATCGTACTCCTGTTTAATGGGCGGATTCTCCCAATCAATCTCTCCATAACCTTGAATTGTTTTCTTAAACCTTCTCACTAAAAAGGTCGCTCTGCTTTCAACAATTATCCCAATTTTAATATCTCCTTTTTCTATACTCGGATAAGGGATGTTACTAAAATCCTTAACCACAGGGCCAACGAGTATTCTAGCCAGTAGAGGAACTTTTTCTACTACCATTCTTGGTGCTTGTTCTTGCAAAGGGCTTCTGTCATAAACAATGGTCTTAATATTTCCGGCGCCATTTTCATTGATATAAGTATTGATGATCCATGATCCGAGGATATAAGAGAAAACGTGCAAAGTTTTGTACTCGTGCAACTTCTTCTTCTTGTGAAAGGTTATGAATTTATCATAAGAAGCGCTAACCGATTTATTATCCAAGTAAAATGGCAAGTACATATCATACCCAACCGTATCAAAGAAAGCTTTTTGGTGTCTTCTTCCTTTTCTACTATCGCCAAAACCAGAGAGAACGAGCAAAGCCTCTTTTTCGCTTCTCGGTTTATCGCAATCATGAATAATCATGATGCCATCTTTATCAGATAAATCAACCTGTTGGGCTATTCCTGGAAGAAAGAATAGTATGAAAACCGATATGATTGAAATTCTGATCATTTCCCCATTAAATACATTCCTAAAAACAACAACGCCATACCTCCTATGTTTATTGGTTTGATAGGTTCACCGTAGGCAATCATTGCAATCAAAGCTCCCCAAACAAAAGTTGTCGCATAAACTGGATAGAGCACAGAAAGTTGACCTCCCTTTTTATAAGCCACTACAAAGAGCACCATTACTGCGATATAGCAAACCACACCACTTAATATTTTCCAATTCGTTAGATAGCCTACAAATCCACCTTCAACGGATTGAGCTCCGGATTTATATAAATACTGACCTAAAGCCCCGAACAAAGAGGCAATCAAGAATAATATCACTGAAATGGCAGGGGTCGTCATAGTCTATATATTTTCAAAATCATTTGTGTAGCGTTCATCTCTCTTCTGCAAAGCAAGAATCGCTGTTTTTACTTCTCCAAGAATATCCTCAATCTCAGTGCTTTTTGGAAAAACTGGCTTTCCAAATCTTACAGTACAGTTCATGGGAAGAATAAGTGTTTTAGATTTCGGTAGTACCTTTCCAAAACCCTCTAAAAATACTGGAATGAATGGAACATTCGGATGATCTTTTAGTAATACTGCAACACCTCTTTTGAAATCTTGCATCACTCCAGGTTGTCCACGCGTACCCTCTGGATATAGTATTAATGATTGCCCTTTATCAAGTGCTTTGCTCATTTGTTGAATAGGATCTTTCTTCGATTCTTTACTAGAACGACCAATTAAAATGGCATTAAAGAAAAAACGAACAGCCGCCGCCGATAGAGAAGTCTTACCAAAATAGTCTTCAACGGCTACCGCATGGGTTTTCTTAAACTGGCTATAACGTATCGCTGCCATTATTGACAAGGTATCGAAATGACTATTATGGTTCGCTACAAGAATATATTGTGGTGTATCGTTAACGATTTTTTTATTTCTATAGCGCACACCGATGATCAACTTCAGCCATGGCCGAATTAAAATCACATACAATATTTTAGAGAAAAAGGCGCGCATCAGAATGATAAATAGGCGATAAGTAAATGATAGAAAATTGGTGTTGTTATCAAGATAGAATCCAACCTATCCAATGCTCCTCCATGACCAGGTACTATATTTCCGGTATCCTTAATTCCTAAGTCACGCTTTATTGCAGAGACAATCGCATCACCAATGAACCCCATTATGGATAGAATTACACCCGTTACTAAAGACTGCCAAGGCTCTAGTGGAGTTAGGAAGTACATAAAATAACCTAATCCTGCGCTACTAATTACTCCACCAAGAAAACCTTCTACTGTTTTGTTCGGACTTACTTTCGGTAATATTTTATGCCTTCCAAAAAGCTTCCCCCATGTAAATTGAAACACATCATTGAAGGCCGTGATCATAAGTAGAAAAATCAATAAACCTCCTGGCCCTGATTCATACCCTTCTATTTCAATATTATAGAACAGCACTAAATGACTCAAGAGGTATACCGTTTGAATTAAAATCGTAGGTATAACGGACATTGATCTTCCAATTTTTTCTGTCTGGCCAGTAAGTACCAGAATGAAAGGCACACCAATGAACATGTACAAAGGGATGAAATATAAAAACTGAGTGTAGTAGTTGTTATAGGCCAAATAAAACTGAACAGGAATAGCAAAATAGGCAAAGAACATTGCTGTTCTATCTGAGGACCTGAAGATTCCTATGGAGAACATCTCTCTTAAAGCAACAAAGGAGATATAGGCAATGATGACTGTTCCAAAAACTTTAGGAGCGGCGACAATTACAGCAACACCACCCGCAATCCACCACCACGAAATCACCCTAGTTAAAAGCTCCGTGCTCAACTTCGACTTTTTTACTTTGTTAAGAATTCCAAAGGCAATAGTACAAGTGACTAAAACACTGAATATGATTAACAGCGCAACGAGAACATTTGTTGGTATGTGATATCCGTAAATGCTCATTTAACTGCTTTCACAAGGCGTACAATCGTACTAATTAATATGAGCCCGATCGCCCCGATAAATGCTTCATTTTGGTAGGCTGAAAACCCTTCCCAAGAATAAGTTATAATGCAGAATAGTCCAATAAATAAAGCTCGATCGCTTTTACCCATCGGGCCTTCGTAACGCCGTTCACCGCCAAGTGCTTTGCCTAAAACCCCGGCAAATTCATTTATTACAGCAAGAAAGGCAAATAATAGTATCCATCCTGGGTCTATGCTAGGAATAATAACAAACGGTAGAATTACAAAAAGGTCAGATAGTACATCGCCTATTTCATTCAAAACTTCACCAAGTTTGCTTTGCATATTATGTTGCTTAGCCATCATTCCGTCGAGTGCGTTAAACACCATTCTCAAAAACAAGCCTAAGGTAACTAGTAGTAAAAAAGAAGGATTCCAAGGATGATAGTACACCAGCGCGCCCAAGCCAAGACTAAATACTATTGAAAAAACTGTTATGGCATTTGGGGTTACCCCAATTTTGTACAACCCATTCATTAAGGGTTGTAGTAACTTTTGAAAAGCGGGCTTTATTTTATAAATCGAAATCATCCGTCTTCAAATTTACGTATTAACAGGTACTTTGGTTTTGCTCTTTTTGAAAATGAAAAATTTCTTTGCGAAATTTAATAATAGATCAATCCATATCCTGTATAAATTAGCCACTAAAATGAACGTGATAGCCAGAAATGGCTCTATAAATACGTATATTTAGCCGTGTTACAAATTTGAAAGAATGCGCTTTTTATTAATTGATAGAATAACAGAAATTAATCCGGGCGAAACTGCCGAGGGAATTAAGTGTTGGAGCTTGGATAATCCCATTTTTCAGGATCATTTCCCTGGATTCCCTATTGTTCCTGGTGTGATGCTCACGGAATCCATGGCGCAACTTTCGGGTCGTTTATTGGAAGAAAGTTATTACGCTAAATTCCCTCATGCTACTAAAGTATATCCTATACTCAGCATTATTCAAAAGGCAAAGTTTAAGCACTTTGTGCAGCCGGGCGACCAATGCATTTTAAAATCAAAGGTTATTTCCCTGGATAATATTCGTGGCAATGTAACTGCCGAAACTTATGTGAATGATCAGTTAATGTGTTCGGCAACACTTTCCTTTTTACTTGGACTAAAGAGCGACATGGAAGAGAATCCTTTTATTCATAAAATGGATGAATTCTTTCACAATATAAAACCAAAAGGATAGGTGTACATCTACGGAAGCGAAATATTACTGCCGCAAAACTTCAATGATGAGGTTGTTTCTGAGTTAAAGCACACCTCTTTTTCATCGGGTAAAATATTATTGGATAAAGATCATTCTAACTATCCGGTAAGAAGTGACGAAAAGATAATGCGTCAAGATACCATTGCATCTATACTTTGCACTTCAGATTTAATCAATAATAGCCCAATTAAAATAGATAACTACGATACCGGTTTGTTCGTTGGATCTGGTGTTTTTATTGAGAATGTAGAAAAGCATTTGGGTCATTTGACTAGGGTTTATGATAAGATAAAAGATGAGACAGATAACAGTGAGAAAAATCATAAGCTCTATCGGATTTCCCCTCCATTATTGGCTTTACAAACACTTACTAATTCAACCATGAGTTTTATTGCTCAATATGTTGGGCTTAAAGGAAACAATGCTACCTACGGTAATACATCTTACTCAGGTTTTCAGGTGATAAAGCAGGCATTGATAGATGCGAATTTGAAAAAGAAATATTCTGTAGCCGTATCGTCAAATGGAGCAGGGGAGTATTCATTTTTGGTGAATTCTGTTCATCGAAAAAATTATGCTGGATGGAAAGAAGGTGCCTGTGCAAGTTCTCTTTTAATAGGACCCGAAAAAGACGCAGCAATCGCCAAAATACATCAAATAAAAGCTGGTTCAAACACATCTTTTTTTGAAGGTGGAATTAGAAGAAACTGGGCTGAGTTACTTGAAGAAAAAATTGATGTTGCTATATGTTCAGGGGCTTTCACGGAGGAGGAGAGTAATGATGATCTAGCCTATTGTTCAGGATTTGTCACGGAAGCTCATTCTCTTTTTAGTGAGTTTGGAAATCTAGGAGCTTCTAATATACACGCATCCATAAATAAGGGGATTGAGTTATTGAATTCAGGTGATGAGAAAGTAGCAATATTAGACAGAGATATTTACAACCGTGAAACATTAGTGGTTTTAACCAAATAATGAAACAAAGTAAAGTTTACATATTAGATCACGAACTTGTCAGCCCAATAGCTCTGGGAAGAAATGATATTATTGAGAACATTAAAGCCGGAACAGATGCTTGCGGTAAAATTGAAAATTTTGATGTTACCGGACTGCCTTTTAATGATGGGGCTGAGGTAAGATTTGACCTCAAGGATTTACTCAAAAATGAGCCAAACTCCATTCAAGAATTATCCAAGATAGATCGGAAATTAGAACTTTTGGCAGCTGCTTTTCATAAAGGAGCAGATCGTTTTTCTGAAATTATTGAATTAGCAAATCCTGCTAGAACTGGAGTTTATATGGGTGTTGGTGCAGAGTCAATTCCGCTAGAAATGTTTGAGGGAGATGTTCGCAATTTCCTTGATAAGAAATTGAATGCGGTTATTGAGTTAATTTCAAAAATGAATGAAGGAGGAAGTGCTATTGGAGCGCTTTCAAATCCTCATGATTTATACGCTGTATACTTGGCAGAAAAATTTAATGCAAAGGCTTTTCAAAATTCAATACTAACAGCTTGCGTTAGTTCAACTCAAGCTATAGCTCACGGATATGATGCTATTTTAAATGGTGATGCCGATGTGGTTATTGCCGGAGGAACGGATTCTATTTTGAATATGATTTCTCTAATTTCTTTTGGCAAGCTGGGTGTTATTCCAGTAAGTGATGGAAGTATAGCTTGTTTGCCTTTTGATATAAATCGAAAAGGAACATCTTCTGGTGAAGCTGCTGGATTTGTTATCATGGCGAGTAAAAAATTCGTAGAAGAAAATAATTTAGAAGCCTTGGTTTCTATTTGTGGATATGGGAATACCCTAGATGGATATAAAATTACTGCACCAGATCCTGAGGGGATTTCTATGGCAAAAGCAATAAAAGACGCCATTGCTGAAGCCGGTATTTTGGCCGAAGAGGTTGATTATTATTACGCTCATGGTACAGGAACGCGTCAGAATGATGGTACGGAGCTCAATGCTATGAAAAATGCTTTTGGAGTAAGTGCTAAAAATATTCCAATATCGAGTACTAAAGATCGTCATGGACATGCCATTGCAGCAGCGGGAGTTCAAGAGCTTTGTATACTGATTGAATTAATGCAACACTCACATATTCCGAAAAACTTAAATCTTCAAACTCCAATTGATGAGGAGATGAATCTATTGCAAGAGGACCTTTCTAAACCAATCAAATATGCGGTGAAAAGTAATTTTGCATTTGGAGGAATTAACACAGTGCTTGCTGTTAAAAATGAACAACTATGAATTTAGGACTGAATAATAAAATTGTTGTTTTAACAGGTGCAACTGGAGGTATTGGCCAGCAAATATGTCTTGAATTTATTCAGGAAGGAGCACATGTCGTTTGCCTATTCAGGAATGAAAAGAAAGTGGAAGATTTAATAGATAGGTTGAAGGTGTCCAAGGCAGATTTGAATTCTGTTTCATTCAAAAAGACCAATCTTTTGCATAAAAATAATATTAGAGAGGTCGTTTCAGAAATTGTAAAAGAAAAGGGAAGAATTGATGTTTTAGTGAATTGTGCTGGTAATGTTGTTGAATTGCCTTTCGCAATGATGTCCGAAGAACAAATTGACCAAATGTATCAGGTGAATTTAAAAACAATGATGCTCTTAACACAAGCTATTCTCAAACCAATGTTTTCCCAAAAATCGGGTTCAATTGTCAATGTTTCTAGCATAGCCGCTTTGCGAGGAGGAAGAGGAATAACAGCATATTCTTCAATGAAAGCAGGGATCGATTCTTTTACAAGAACACTTGCCCTTGAGGTAGGAAGAAAAAATATTAGAGTAAATGCGGTTCGCCCCGGCGGAATAAAAACAAAAATGAGTGAGCCTCTGGAATCTCGTGCTGAAAAATACATTCCTGAGCGAATCATTTTAAGTAGATTTGGGACCCCCGAAGAAGTTTCAAAAGGGGTATTGTTTTTAGCTTCAGATGCAACGGCATCTTACATTACAGGAACTTGCCTAAATATTGATGGAGGCTATTTAGTTTAAACTATGGAAATAGAGGAAATATATAAAAACGTTGCGGAGGTAATTGAGAATTCAGTTGGTACACCAAAGGAAAGTATTGGACTTGATCAAACGCTTTTTGATGAGCTTGGAGTTGACTCTATAGATCTTGTAGATATTCTATTTGAGCTGGAATCTCTATACGATATAGAACTAAAAATTAATGATATTGAATCGCGCGCTAAGAAAGAATTGGGAGATAAACCCTACGAAATTGATGGTGTTATTACCAATGAAGGTCTCGTGGTGATTCGAGATTTTATGACAGAAATTGATCCTGCAAAATTAAAAGAAGGCCTCACTGTACACGAATTGGTTCAGTTATTTACCGTTCATTCTTTGTGTAAAATTGTAAAATATAGGATTGACGAAGAAAGCAAATCATAAACGAATCGCACTTATTGGAGCTTATGGATACACAGGTTCCATATTAACCGAATGTTTGGCCGAAGAAGGTATTGAATTTACTACCGTAGGTAGAAATCCGGAAAAACTAGATCAAAACGGTTTAGTTAAAGATCTTCAAAAGGAAGAAGATCGTAAATACTTACTTGATAATTTTGATATTTTTTTGAACTCTGCCGGACCTTTTGGAATAGAATCAAAGCAGTTTATTGAAGAACTTTCATTGCGTTCAGAGAAGGTTTATCTTGATATTACCGGTGAGCTTGATTTAGTAAGATCAATAAAGGAATCTTGTGGAGGTTCGAGGTCACTTATTGTTCAAGGTGTTGCTTTTGAATCGCTGGTTGCTGATTTAGGAGCACGAATTTATCAAAATGAAAATGCTCCAATTACTGCGCTTCATACCTATTATCATTTCTCAGAATCGCGTCCTTCTCCTGGCACTAAGATCACCATGAAATTGAGTAATCTAAAGGATACTTATTTTCTTAGAGATGGTGATTTCGAGAAGGTCAATGACGAGAGAGAAGAACTTGAATTAAGAAATGAAATAAAAGTAGCTGTTCCTTATCCTTTGCCCGAAGTAGCCTATTGGTCATGGGAGAATGATGTAAAAGATGCAGGAAGTTATTTACTCTTGAATAAAACAGCGGCTATTTTTGTCGGAGCCAAGGGGAATAAGTCTGAATTGGTTGAGAGTACTTATGAGAAATTAAAAACCCGAAAGGGCAAAGGTCCTAATTTAAAAGAGAGAGCAAGCCAGACCACTGCGCTCTACCTAAAATTCAACAATAATCCTACTCAAGTTGTTTTATTAGAGGCAGAGGATATGTATTTAATAACAGCTAAGGCGATGGTCTTTGCTCTGTATAAAGTGATGGATAACCAAGATTTTTCAGGAGTAAAGCCACCTTCAAGTCTTTTTAAAAATGAAGAAAAGGAAATCTTAGACCTGTTGGGTATTACTTATAGTCTTACAAGTATTGAATGATTCAAAAACATATGACTTAATAATAATAGGAGGAGGAGTTAGTGCTTCTTTTTTATGTCTTTCCCTTCTCAAAAAATCACCGAATCATAAAATATTGGTGATTGAAAAAGCCGAAAAATTCGGCCCTAAATTAGGAGAATCCATCGTAGAAATTTCGGCGGTATTTATTCAGCGATTAGGGATAGAAGATTTGGTTAAAAAGCAAGCTATAAAATCGGGATTAAGGTTTCACTGGTACGGAGATGAAGGGGTTGATAAGATTTCGGAGTTTGTAAGTCCTACTATGCCAGGGAAGGTCTATGGCTACCATTTGAATCGACAAATTCTTGATGAGGATCTACTTCAATTAATTCAAGAAAAGGGAGTAGATGTTATTCGACCAGGCGAAATAATAGACTATCAAAAAAGTGATTATCAGAATAATTTAAAAGTAAGAACAAGCTCACAAGACCTAAGCGTTTCATCTCCTTGGGTAGTTGATGCTACCGGTAGGACTCTATTTACATCTAATCTTTTTAGTTTACCCTATGATGAAGTCAATCTTAAGACCTCTGTAGTTTATACTTATATCACTGATCCATTTACTAATAATGGTTGGGATAATCCAAACGGACAATGGCCAACAGAAGCAAGGAATACCGCTGATTATGCTACCATTCATTTCATGCGGGATCATGAATGGTGGTGGGTCATAAAGTTGAATGAAAACACCATGAGTTTGGGTATGGTATTGGACAAGGAATACCATAAGAACATAGATGAAAAGTCACATTTTAAATGGCGCTTGGAGAATGACGAACAAATAAAGAAACTGGCTGCTGGTTCAAAGATTGGTGACCTGAAACAACTGAATCAACTTACTTATCGTGCGAATGAATTGACGTATAAAGGACTAATTCTACTTGGTGATAGCGGTATGTTTATTGATCCGTTGGCCGGACCAGGTATGGAAATAACCTGTCAGCAAATCATGTGGATTTCAGAGAATTTAGCCAAAGAAAAAGCTACCGGTAAAAGAGTTAGTTGGTGCAAGTACGAAAAGAAATTCAAGCGTTCCTTTAAATCAAGAGAGGCTTCATATAAGGCGGGGTATGAATTTATGAAATCGTTTTCCGTTTTTACAAGTTGGTTAAGGAATGGTAACTATGTTTATTTTGGCTGGGTTTTATACCCTGCTTTGTTCAGTTATAAACGACTAAAAGAACCCTTACAGTTTAATTGGGTAGAGTGGATTTTGTTTAAATACTTTGCCAAGAGATATAAATCTATCGTAAAGAAGGAAAAAGCGATTAAAAAGCATCATCAAATTAAATTTTCACGGGTAGGCACGCCAAAGGGAATCCGTTTTTGGTTCAAACCAATTCACCTTCTTATTCTAGCTGGAGCAGATTATGTAAATTTAGAATTGAAACAGCTCTTTAAATCAAAGAAATAATGCCCGGCATTTTCTCTCCATTTTTTTATTTCAAAACCTACGTTGAGTTCCTATTCAAACGTGCTGGTTTGAAGGAGATATTCTTCGAAAATGACGAATACAAGATTCAATTTTGGGATTCAGAAGAAAGTCAAAAACCACCATTAATTCTCCTGCCAGCTTTTGCTGCCGAAACAAAATATAGTTGGTACAAACAAGTGGTAAAACTTTCGAAATCGTTTAGGGTGATAACTCCCAACCTAGTATATTTTGGAAAAAGTACGAAGCACCAAAAGTCTTATACAATTCAAGACCAAGTTGATGCAGTTACATTGCTCATGAATCACTTAAAACTTGAAAGAACCTCCATTATAGGCACCTCGTATGGTGGTGCAATTGCCGCAGAGTTTGCTCTTCAAAATACTGGGCGAATAGAAAAAATGATCCTAGTAAATGGACCCATTAAATTCATTGAAGACTCCGAGGTACAGAACCTAATCAAAGAACATGGTGCTAAAGATAAATTGGAATTGTTGGTTCCATACGATCATAAACACTTGTATAAACTATTCAAAATCGCCTACCATAAAGTTCCGCCAATTCCACGATTTGTTTTTAGAGATATTCATAAGAATCTATATGTTGCTGGAGCCGAAGAAAAACGGAAATTAATTCGTCAATCAGATGAAGAATTGGAGAAGCTAAGAACTAGAGAATACAAGTTTGATTTTCCGGTATTATTGATTTGGGGAGAAAAAGATCGTTTGGCTCCTTTGAGCATTGGGCAAAAATTGAAAGAACATATGGGAGATGTTGCAGAATTGCAGACTATCGAGAACGCTGCTCATATGCCTAATTATGAAAAGCCTAGGTTGTACACAAGGTTGGTATTAGACTTTTTGAACTCTAAGTAAATGCTGTTATTTGATTCATAAAACTAAGGTCGCTGAGTGGTATATTGAGTTAATCGAAATACCTGTCGAAGTGCTTAACGCTTCCATTCCATCCATGAGATATAGCTCATGGCAATCAAAACAATTCCGCCCCAAATAAAGAAGATCACCGGCAATTCAGTTAGGCCTTCATATCCGGTAAAATAACCCCAAATAAACATTCCAGCAGATTTGGTCAAAACCGAAACCCACATAATTAAATGAAGCCTCGTTTCATAAGGAGTGCAACGATCAGAATGATATTTTAATTCGTCAATAAACTCATGTACTGTTCTTGTAATAAAAAAGGCTATGAAAAAAGGTAGCATTGCTTTTTGAAACCAGAACATTAATACCAATGAAATCTCCATTAAAAAAGATGCTGTAAGAATATTTCGATGCGTTTCGAATTCTTGGTCCGTTATATCAGCTCGCGCCAATTTTTTATGTGTAATGGAATCGAGCCCCCAAAAAATGGTGAACACCGTGGCAGAGCCAAGTATCAAACTTGCCCAGTAAACGGGAGATATGCTCAATAAATCATCCATAAAATTCTAAGAATACAGCGCCCAAATATATAAGTACGCATGTCGCTAAATTGAAGGTTTGACTCCAAAATTTTATATTTTCTCCTTTGTAGAGTAATCTTAAATTCACTAATCTCCAGACAATAACGGCACTTATTACAAACATAATATTGTCGTCCCATTCAATGAAATAAACACTTGCTACAGAAGTAATGTTCAATAATTTCATTCCGTAAATGGTATTCTTTATTCCTAAAACCACAGGAAGACTTTTAACATTGTTTTCTATATCCTTTTTAAAGTCCGGAATATCTCGAATTACAGAACCAATAAAAACTTGAACACTAGCAAAAATGAAGAATGCTATGGTTAGAGGATTCGAATACCCCCCAGCACCAATGAAAACAAGAGCTCCCCAGGCCAAGCCAATAAAGAGGTTTTTAACAATGAAAACATTTTTGATCCTGAATTTCTTCCCGTTAATATGCAAAGTTATAGAGTAAATAAACCCAGCAACAGCTGCAATCGCCATCACCCAAAAAGTAAAACTGCTTAAAAAGTAAAGACTCGCTGGAATTAAAATGAATACAAACTGAATGATGCAAACCTTGTGCAAAGGATTACCCCAAAACTTTCGAATATTAAACTTTAAGTCGTGATGTTGGTCAATGGAATCGTTTAAACGATACACTAAAAACACACCGGTAATCACCGCCAGAACAAGGACTAATAAAGCAAAAGGCTGGTAAATTTTTTCCAACAGAAATCCTGTCGCCATTAGCGCAGAAGACGCAACGAAGAATAAATAGAGCTTTTTAAACTTTGTTGGTTTATCTGTTGATTCCAGACTTAAAGTGTTTGAGTAAAACTACAATAATTAGATGACTTTTGCTAACCAGAGAATAAGTAAGATTATTGCCCCTCCCCAAAGTAATGGGAATAGGGTGCTTAGCACACCAATTGTCGCCATTAATCTGGCCAAATTTATTTTATGTCTTAACCTATCGTCCTCAGCTAGATTAGATGTCTTGAGTTTTTTAACCTTATGTACGGCAACCATACTGAAAATCCATGCTGTAACCACTAGTCCCGAGCCTAAAGGAAGCATTATCATTCGTAATACGTTTAAACCTGGAATCATGAATGAAGTAAGAGCGACAGCAAATATTACGATACCGATAATTAAAAAAGGGAGTCCATTATTAAATGTTCTATTGAATTCGATTATTGCCCTATTTTTCTCGTCTTTGCTTAGGGTGTTAAAATCTCTTCTTTCTTTATTTGTTGATACAGGCGAAAATTTTATAAGTTCTTTTTCTGTTACACTTGTAGATTGATTGTACTCAATCTCATTGATTTCATGAGTATCTCCTTCTAATTCTAAACCATCCTCACCTTCAAATGAAATATGACTTTTCTCTTCAATATAGGATTCCTCAATTTCATTGTTGGATACCGACTCCTCTATCGGCTCATCAGGATCATTACTTACCGTTGTATTCTTTAGTTTTAAATATTTCCTTTTTTGAAAATTATCGTGTTTCAAATTTCTACACGAGCTTGTGAAAAGTATAACTCCAATAAATCCTAACCATATGTAAAGTCTCACTTTCATTTAAAATTTATAGAATAATTGAAATCTTCCGATGTATGAAAAATCAATCTTATTTGGTTCTGCAAAACTTTTTTGTTGAACCAAAACGTAGTCTTTTCCAGTTTCTTTAAAGTAATAATTATCTAGCTCTGAACCAGTATTAACGGGATGTGTGGTAAAGGTCAATTCTATATTAATTCCCAAATTTCTAGTGATGTTAAAATCCATGCCAGCGCCAAATTCATATCTGAAGTTTGAGAATTGGTTTTTTCTTGGAACAGCTCTTTCATCTTTAAGGTTCCAATTTATTGATGTGTCATTGCTAAATGAGACATACATTGTTGTATCGTATTCACTGTAAAAATCAACGGCCTTATGATCATATATGCCAAAAGTTAAGCCTTGTGTAATGTAAAATGCATTTTTCACCTGACCAAAAGGATAGAATTTGGTTGAGAACCCTCCTTCCACTATTAAATTTTTATCATGACCCAAGCTTTTTCTGCCGCCCCAGCTGTGGTAATAATCATCATTTATAGTAGGTACGTAACCATCATATTCTTCAATTTCATAAGGCAATGCATAATTCGCAAAGCCATTGTATGAGTAAGTTGTATTTTCACTATTTACAATTATATTTTCATTTGGATTTAATCCAAATCTCAAGGGAATATTGAGAATAAACTTGGGGTCAATTTGATAGCCAATGTCTATTGAAATAGCCCGATTATTATAATAAAACCCATTAAATTTTCCATTCCAATTGGATTGAGCATCCCAATAATTAGTTGTACTAGTTTCAATTAATAAAGGAAGTAGATCAAATTGTACTCTCCATTTAGGAGATTCACCTTCAGGGTGAGGTCGTTTAAAAAAGTTTGTTCTAATCGTGTAGGGCGAAAAAGAACTTATGGAGTATATAGATGCTTCAGTATTATACTCGTACCATTGATTCTTAAAACTGAAAATAATATAGTCTTTTGGACTCAAAGTTTGTTCTTGACCTTCAAGTTCAAAGATGACATTACCGTTTTCAAGGTGGTCAGTAATTTTCACGAGTCTTACTTCACCACTTGAGAGCACAAGTGTATCGGATTGAGCTTTAGCATTGAAGTCACAAAAACCAATGAATAATATGAACAGTAATAGAATTCTCATTACTCCTACAAAGTTAAGGTTTTTCTCTAAAAAGAAACCTGACCTAGATGCAGATTCCGACAGATCTTTTTGATTGGTATAAAATTGTTGTTAATGGCATTTTTAGATTTTTATTTAGGAAAGAATGCTAGTATAGTAGCAATACCTAAAACACCACATTATGAAATATTTATCATTCATTTTATTTTTAATTCCTTCAATGTTTTCATTTTCCCAATGGACATCGGAGGGCGCTTATTTAATTGGTGATTTCGTTGAGATAGGAATAAACCATAATGGACATGAAGGGGCACCTTACTTAGCAGGAAGTCATAACAGAGGAGCTGATAGAAGTATTTTCTTTGGTTATGTAGCAGACCCGAATGAAACGACTTGGACAGAATACAACGGTGATTATTTTACACCAGGTACGCCGGAAAATGGGTGGGGATTGAATTTGCTGGAATTAAGTTGTATGCAAACGGAGCTTCTGCTGCTGGCACTAACCCATTTCCAGGAAGTATAACCGATTATTATGAATCTCCTGACTCTTATAATAGTTACTTGGATAGGGGACACGCTTGATTTACAGCTGACAATTCGATATATCTTAAAGAAAGATGAACATTTTTACACGACAGATTTGACTTTTGAGAACCTGTCTACAACAGCAACTTTAACGGATCTGTATTACTATAGGAATGTAGATCCGGACAATAACCAAACGTTAAGTGGTTCATACACCACCACTCAAACCCTAATTTCACAGCCTTACGGAACTGATACCGTTACATCTGTTAGAGCAACTCAAGACTCACCGTGGTATTCAGAGTTAATTTTTGAATCGGAACCCTATAACACTGATTGGAGAGCCATTTACGGAGGTTTTACAAATAGAGATGCAAGTGATATTTGGAACAGCATTGGTGTATTTGAAGGCGTTCCAGGAAGCACAAACACAAGCGATGAGGCCATATCACTAGCTTACAAGATTGGAGCGTTGCCTCCGGGTAAATCGGTAGCGCATAATACACACTTTAAAATCAGGTTTAAACCTGCGGATCCACCTGTGGTAATTGATGATCTTGGGTTAAATGATGAAGAATCGGCTTTCAATCTTTTTCCTACGGTGACTTATGACTTATTTACCATAGAATTTGAAGGAGAGTTTGGGTATTTTCTTATTAATTCAAACGGTCAAATTTTAAAAGAAGGTCAAGGCTTTGATAAAGAAGTGATAGATATTTCGGATTTACCTGCTGGAAATTATTTTGTCAAATTGAAATCTGATCAAATCTTTCTGAATAAAACGGTGATAAAGCAGTAATTTCCATTAAATGAAATAAGTCTTCATTTGTCTTAAGATTGATTAGGGCTTTTTGATTTTATTTAGTTGGTAGCCTGAACCATTACTTTGTATTGAATAGTAGGCTTTAAATCCTGTAGAATCAGTTCCAGTATCACTGCAAAATCCATTTTTCGTAATGGACTTTACATTCACGAAAATCGTATTTTCTTCTACGAATTGGTAAGTCCCGTTCGTTGATACAAAACAATCGTTGCCGAACGGTGCAGAATAATAACCATTAAATGTGCTGTTACTGAAATTTACAAACCTTCCCCAAGCCCATTCTTCATCTTCTTTTACGGACAAGTAATAAGTTTCTTGATTTTCATCGGCAAAAGCATGACTAGAAATTCTCCATTCAGTATCCGATAAATAATTATCATACTCCCGATTATCTCGGTTAGTAAATGATAAAATACCCCCTGCAATTATTATTAATAGAACTCTCATCAAACCTGAGTACACCCGAATTCGGATTAGGTTCAACTTTCTACAGGATAAAACTCGAAGTCTTTGAATTTTTCAGCCACCATGTCAAGAGTATCATATACCTCTTGAAGATCCATAGAGGTAACCAATTTAGTACGATACGCCTTGAAATGAGGTATACCTTTGAAGTAATTGGTATAATGTCGCTTCATTTCATTTATGGCAAGAATTTCATTCTTCCATGCCAATGAACGATCTAAATGCTCACGACAAACTTCAACTCGCTCCGCGATCGTAGGTCTTGGTAAATGTTCTCCCGTTTTTACGTAGTGCTTTACTTCTCTAAAAAACCACGGATACCCAATACTCGCCCTTCCAATCATTAAGCCGTCTACACCGTACTTATCTTTGTATTCGACTGCTTTTTCAGGTGAATCAATATCGCCATTACCAAAAACAGGAATTTTCATTCTAGGGTTTTCCTTAACAGCGTTAATTAAGGTCCAGTCTGCCTCACCTTTATACATCTGCTTTCTTGTTCTGCCGTGTATTGAAATAGCTTCAATTCCCACATCTTGCAAACGTTCAGCAACTTCTACAATGTATTTAGTATTATCATCCCATCCTAAGCGTGTTTTTACGGTAACCGGTAAATCGGTAGCCTTTACAATTTCTGCAGTCATTTTTACCATCTTAGGAATGTCCTGAAGAATTCCAGCTCCCGCTCCTTTGCACGCTACTTTTTTTACAGGACAACCGTAGTTTATATCAATAATATCTGGCTTCGTTCGCTCTACTATTTCGGTTGTCTTGAGCATTGATTCAATATTATTTCCAAAAATCTGGATTCCAATCGGACGCTCATATTCGTAGATGTCTAACTTCTGAACAGATTTAGCAGCGTCGCGAATAAGTCCCTCAGAAGAAATGAATTCAGTGTACATAACATCAGCTCCGAACTTTTTGCAAAGTGCTCTAAAAGGTGGATCACTCACATCCTCCATAGGAGCGAGCAATAAGGGGAAATCTCCCAACTCTATGTCACGAATTTTAACGCTCATTTCTGCAAAATTAAAAAAGGGATACTGAAAATCAGCACCCCTTTAATAAGTTTTTCAGTATAAATATCTAGTGAATTCTAGGATTTGCAAGACTTCTTCCTCCGAAGTTTAATCGGTATCTAAGGAAAAACTCCATAGCTCCAACTCCATTTGTAGCTACAGTAAGTCCAGAAATATTTAAGTCGTATGCTGCTCCAACGCTAAATCCAGCCATATCAAAAATTACATTAGCCATTAATGCATCACCAACGCGATAATAAGCGCCAAATGATAACGATACTTCATCGAAATATCCCGTATGAATCGAGGCTCCTCTTAACTGATATTTAAAATTTGATCCAAAAATGAACTCTCTATTTGGTCCCTGAAAGAAAGTATAGAATGCCGGAACATAAGACAAGTTTGAGTTTTGTCTTTTGAATTCAGCTTGGCCATGGAAGGTTAATTTTCTAAATAATTCATCTTCGTTTCCAAAGAAGTTTAAATCTTGTTTGGTTAGATGTTGACCTGATAACCCAAGAGTAATCTTAGTGTTTTTACTGATATCTCCGAACCAATAAATTCCAGCTCCCATATCAAATAAACTCACGTTAAGGTTCTCGTTTAGTAAAGCTTCATTGGCCTCCGTTGCTGTATTAAAAGCAATTCCTGTCCACTGGCTTTCCCATGTAAGATTATCGCTGGTAAGTGTTCTTTGGTAGAATCCAGGTTGAATACCAATAGATAAATATTGTGTTCTACTTAACGAGATAGCATAATTGATAGGAATGCGCACCTCATTAACCTGATACAGGCCGTCTCCCGCTAAATCATTATAGAAGGCAACACCAGTTCCGAGATGACCGTTGCCTTGATCAAAGAATCGGCCTTCTGCTGAGGCTGCAATCGTTCTGAACGGATTGTCAGACGCTGTTAGCCATTGCATTCTAAAGTTTGTGAATAGCTGTATTGCTCCAGGGTGCATTCCTGCAGCTGCCGGATTCAACGATACTGGAGTTTCAGCAAACATTGAAAAATGCTTATCAGCCTGTGCGTTAACGCTGGTGTACAGTCCAGCAAATAATCCTATTAAAACTAACTTTTTCATGTTTAGATTTTTAGCTGGTTTGTTTTAGCGTATTAATGTTGTATTTCCTTTCAGAAGTCCACCGCTTCCGTTGAGAAGATTGTATTCAAGCACCCAGGTAAACACACCTTGATTTACTTCTTTTCCATGGTGCATTCCATCCCATCCAATGCCTTGATCAGTAGTTTCAAATACTTTTTGTCCGTATCTGTTGTATACACTAAATCTCATTGATTCTATTCCGAATCCTAATACGTATAGAACATCATTGTTTCCATCACCGTTAGGAGAGAAGGCAGTCGGAACTCCAATTCCTTCAATGAAGTTCACTTGGACAGTTACTGTGTCTTGCGCAGTACAACCATTTTGATCAGTATGAATCACGATATAATCTGTGTTTTCGAACGGAGCTGCAAACGTAACAGCACAAGTATCACAATCAACTCTATCGTCTGGTATCCACACATAAGATCCGATAACGGCAGAACCTGCTGCAATTAAATCTGCTTGTCCGCCTAGATCAATTAATGTATCTAAAGTTGCAGTGACTGTTGGAGAATCAAATACAGTTATCGAGTTCGTTGTAGAAGAAACAACACCAAGAACATCGGTAACTGTTAATTGTATATCAAAGACATTTATTGAATCCAAACAAATCGTAGGATTTTGATCCGTTGAAGTATTTGGTGTTGCAGCTCCTCCGAAATCCCAGCTCCATGAGACTATATTTCCAGAACTTGTGTCTTGTAGGGTAATACAATTTCCAATACATTGGTTATCGGCCACCACAAAACCAGGTACCAAAGGAACACAGTCAGCAATAAATATATCTATTGAAGCTGTTCCTTGACAACCAAGCGCGTCTTCACCAGTTATGTTGTAAGTTAGCGTGCCTGTACCTGGAGGGAAGAATGGTACACCGTCAATAACGCCACTGTCCCAAACATAAGTTACAGCTCCTGATCCATTCAGGATTAATTGGTCTCCTTCACAAATTGTATCATTAGGAGTGGCAACGATTGTAACTGTTGGTGCAGGACGAACATCTATAGTAATAGTTGTATCATCTGTAATTGTTCCCGTTGCGTCAGAAACGCCTAGAGTAACATCTATTAGACCAGCATTTGGAAAACATATCAATCCAGGATCCATACCAGCAACTGGTGCAATAGCTGGATCAGAGAAGGTCCATCCCCAAAAAGCAATGGCACCCGTACTTCCATCGTTCATATTAATGCAATCGCCTTCACAAATTGATAAAGCGTCAGGAGTAAAGGATGCCGTTAGACCCGCACAATCATTAACAGTAACGGTAACAGTCGTGTCGTCAACATTGGCTGAACCATCAGTAACGGTTAAAGTAATATTGTAGGTACCCGCTGTAGGGAAGTTTACTACATGCGGTCCAGCACCTGCAGCAGTCCCCGGTGTTGCACCATCAAAATCCCAAGCCCAATCAGCGTAAGGAGCATCTCCACCAGAGGTTAAATCTGTGAATGTAATGTCATCTCCAGAACATATTGTAGTAGGTGTGCTTAACGAGAATTCAGCCGTTGGTACCGAGCAGTCATTTACGGTAATAGTTACTGTAGTATCGTCTACGTTTGCGGATCCATCAGTAACAGTTAAAGTAATATCATAAGAACCAGGTGTAGGGAAGTTTACAACGTGAGGACCAGCACCTGTTGCAGTGCCTGGAGTAGCCCCATCGAAATCCCAAGCCCAATCAGCGTAAGGAGCGTCACCACCGGTAGTAACATCTGTAAATGTAATGTCGTCACCAGCACATATAGTAGTCGGAGTACTTAAAGTGAATTCAGCAATTGGTGTAGCTGCAGCATCGGGAGATGTAATTTCTATATTATCAACTGCAAAAGAAGGGTCAGTAGCGACACCGTCATCCAAGTTTTTCCAAACAAATGAAATTCTTAGGTTAGGAATACCTTCACAAGACGTAGGTAAAGCGTAAGTATTGGTTTCCCATAGACCTTGTTCTGCCCCAGTACATGCCACTCCGCCACAGCACATAGAAGTTATTGCGGGGTCTAAAGAAGTCCATGTTCCGCCTCCGTCAGTACTATAGAAAAGTTCACAGTAATCATCAGCATTTCCTCCCCAGCCTATTTGATCAAATTCCAATGTTAAAGTAGTAAAACCTACTGTACTAATGTCACCTGATTCAGCTCTTCTATCAGTATCGGTTGTTGTTCCAGGTAAAACTCCCCCCGTTTCAAAATAAGCAGCACCTATATCACCTGTAAAACCGATGTTTGTGCTAATGTGAAGTGTTTGATCTCCTGCACCACAACCTGCACCACATACTCCAGCACCAACTCCTTCTTCTTCACAACTGATGTACCATTGGTTTGGTGTGGTACCTTCAGTTCCTAAATCGGTGTTTATTGTCCAAGTGAGAGCTCCATCAAAATCTTCTGAATATACTGTCGTTTGCGAATTAGAATAAAAGGCAACTCCAAATGAAAGGAGTAGAGTAGTAACTAGGTTTTTCATGACATTTTTTGAGTATCACTAAAATTAATGAATGGAATTCACCAATTCCGTTATTGTTGATTTATTAACGTAATTTTCAACTTGAGGGTTGTCAATGCGGTTAATTTTTTAAGCGTTTACAAAATTATTTAACGCTACTTCAAATTCTTTCTTCACATTCCCATAAATATTCACATAATCATCAAAACTTCTACGAATTACTTCATGCGCTTCTGCCTTATTGTATGTGTGTGTAATTTCTACTTCTTTATCGCTTCCATCTTTATTTGGATTCTCTTTATAGGTTAAGAAGAAGTGTTTCACTCTATCAAGAACCATAGAAGGTACTTGGTCGATATCTGTAATATTTCCGTAGGCTTGATCACCTTTAAGTACAGCAATGATTTTATCATCAGCTTCACCACCGTCGATCATTCTGAATCCTCCAACAGGAATGGCATCAACTAGAATGTTTCCTCTAGTAATATTTCTTTCTGTAAGAACAATAATATCTAAAGGATCACCATCACCTTCAATATTAGATAAACCAGATTTCTCCATGCAGTATTCTGCTACTAACTTATCACAATATGTTTGAGGAACAAATCCGTATAAAGCCGGTACTATGTTTGAATATTTCTGCGGTCGATCAACGATAATTAATCCACTGTCTTTATCCAATTCGTATTTGATTTGATCGTTAGGATTGATTTCTATATAGCTAGTGATCACCTCTGGAGACTTTTCTCCAATTTCTATTCCGTGCCAAGGGTGTGCAGCAAAACGTTTTTCAAATAAGGCGATTAATTTGTCTGTATTACTCATTTCAATAATATTTGATGCAAAAATAGAACATAAAACCTATTATACTAAAAAACCCTGGCGCAACTTTCGTTGGCCAGGGTTTACAGTTCATCGAACTAGTCTTTTATAATTGTCCGTCAGAATGGTATTTACCTTCTTTCCAGATTTCAATTTTTTCTAAGATACCGTCGGCATCGTATTTGTAAAGCTTTCCATCCCATAGATTTCCTCCTTTGAATTTACCATCCATCCAGATTTCATCATTGTCATTGTAAACCTTATTGTATCCGTTGCCATCGAATTTCTTACCGTCTTTTGTTTTACCTTTAGATCCAGAAGGTCCTCCTCCACCAGTGTCCACTTTTTCGGTCACAGGAGGATTAACCATTGCCTTCTCTTCAGTTCCGGCAACGCTTCCGTCCTCATTATAGTTAATGATTTGTTTGATATCACCGTTCTCATAATATCTTATTGCTGTTCCTTTATTTACACCATCGGTCTTAGTGTATTCGAATTCTAATTGCCCATTCGGGTGATAAAATCTTTGCACACCGTCTTCCTTGCCGTCAACGTTGAATTTCTTGTCCTGCATGATCGTACCATCTTCATAGTACGTTTTGTAGATATCTGTTTGTTTACCTCCTGTGAATTTTCCTTCTTCTTTAGTGTTTCCGTTAGACCAATATTTAGTGTAAGGTCCATTTGGTCGCCCATTTTCAAAAGTACCCTTTAGCTTTGGTGTTACTCCATCCGGATAGTAGAAAATCCACATGCCAGTCTTACGGTCCATCTTGTAAGTTCCTTCTTCGATCTTTCCGTCTTCAGGATATCCTTTCGAAGGTTTGTCTTTTCCATAAATGATCCAAGGTCCGTCTTTTTTACCATCAACAATTTTGTTAATGTCTTGTGGATCTGTTTCGTCGCTTGGGAGAATTGGATTTGAATTTGCAAACGAAACGCCTGCAATTAAGGTTAGGGATAGGAGGTATAGTTTTCTCATAACGCGGGTCTTTGTTATTGAATCTGCAAATTACAAAAAAAATGAAGTTAGCAAAAGCTTTTTCGATGAATCGTCAGTTTGTGTAGACCAATGTGTTTTTTTAAATGATTGTTATGAAAAGTTAATACTAATATTATGCCAAATTTTTATCAATTTGTACATTATTAAGCATGTCCTTTGTCATTTCCTCTAAGTCGTACTTAGCCTTCCATCCCCAATGCTCTTGAGCAGCAGTATCATCAATGCTTCCCGGCCATGTGTCCGCAATATTTTGTCTAAAATCAGGGACGTATTCTATCTCGAAATTTGGGCGGGTACTTCTTATGCATGCGTATATTTCTTCTGGAGTAAATGAGATACCCCCTAGATTATAACTACTTCTAATTTTAATGTTCGATTTATTCGTCTCCATGAGCTCAATAGTAGCCCTAACAGCATCTTCCATATACATCATTGGAAGCGGTGTTTTTTCGCTCAAAAAGCAGGTGTATTTTTCATCCTTTAATGCAGAATAAAAGATTTCAACTGCATAATCAGTTGTGCCTCCTCCCGGAGGAGCAGAATAAGAAATCAAACCTGGATACCTAATACTTCTAACATCAACATCATAACGATTTGCATAATATTCGCACCATCTTTCGCCTGCTTGCTTTGAAATACCGTAAACAGTAGAAGGTTCCATTATGGTATATTGTGGTGTGTTTTCTCTAGGAGTAGTTGGTCCAAAAACAGCGATGGAGCTTGGCCAAAATATTTTATCAATTACTTTGTCCTTGGCCAAATTAAGCACATTGAATAGGCTTTCCATGTTCAATTCCCATGCAAATTCAGGATTTTTTTCGGCTGTTGCCGATAAGAGAGCAGCTAGCAAATAGACTTCTTTTATTTGATATTTTTTAATAATGGATTTGAGTTTCTCTTTATCCATCACATCAAGTTGCTCAAAATAATGATCTGGTTCTTTTGGCTCGCGTATGTCTGAAGCAATTATATTCTCGTTACCATGCTTGCTTCGTAGTGTTTGTAGTAGTTCTGTTCCGATTTGGCCATTTGAACCAATGATTAAAATTTTGTTCATGTACTTAAATTGAGGTGACTTTAGCAAATATATTTATTTCCTGATTTATATCAGTTTGATGGTCAAAAACAATTCTTTATATTTGTTAACCCTTAGATGGTTATGAATGACCCATTTTCACATATAAAGGAGGGGTTTCATTTTCGTATTAAGCGAAACCCGGAATGATACTGATGCAATAATCAGTTAAATCATCTATTCACTATAAAAATATTTTATGCCGTTTTATCAAAAAAGAGGGAAGATTCCGCATAAACGTCATACTACCTTTAAAAAGGCAGATGGTAGTTTATATCAGGAGGAGCTATTCGGCACGGCCGGATTTGTTGGAATGTCTTCTTTAATCTATCATATATATCCTCCAACAGTTGTTAACGAAGTGCGTCAAATTGGATCGGTAGCTCCTAAAATTGCCGTAGAAAAAAACATGAAGGCGTTGAGCTTCAAAGGTTTTACATTAAACCCGGAGCAAGACTTTTTAGAAAGTAGAAAAACACTTTTTGTAAATAACAGTCTTCATATCGGTTTAGCTGCGCCAAAGGAGTTTTCAAAAGATTACTTCTATAAAAATGGAGATGCAGATGAGATGTTATTCGTGCACATAGGCTCAGGTACTTTGAAAACAATGTATGGTAATATTGAGTTCAAATATGGAGATTATTTAATCATTCCTAGAGGTACAATTTATCAGATTGATTTCGATGGAGAAGACAATAGATTACTTTACATAGAGTCTTTTGATCCGATGTTTACTCCAAAACGCTACAGAAATAATTTTGGACAATTACTTGAGCATTCCCCTTTCTGTGAAAGAGATTTTAGAGGACCTGAGAATTTACAAACGCATGATGAAAAGGGTGAGTTTAAGGTCTTAATTAAGAAACAAGGTATGATGTGGGAGTACGTCTATGGAAATCATCCTTTCGATGTTGTCGGTTGGGATGGTTATAATTACCCGTACGCGTTCTCAATTTATGATTTTGAGCCGATTACAGGTAGAGTACACCAGCCACCTCCGGTGCATCAAACTTTTGAATCTGCAGGATTCGTAGTGTGCTCATTTGTACCTAGATTGTATGATTATCATCCAGAAGCAATTCCTGCTCCATATCATCATAGTAATGTTGATTCTGATGAGTTACTGTATTATGTTGATGGTGACTTTATGAGCAGAAATAACATTGAAAAAGGACAGATTACGCTTCATCCGGGAGGAATACCTCATGGTCCTCATCCAGGTGCTTACGAAAGAAGTGTAGGTAAAAAAGAGACAGAAGAACTGGCAGTAATGATTGATCCATTTGCGCCAATGAGTATCACGGAGGAGGCACTAAAGCTTCAGGTGGATGATTATTATAAGTCTTGGATAATTTAAGATAAAAAGTCATGATGCAAAATGCAATGGCAATGTGGTAAGTAGCACGTGGAAAACCCAATTTAGAAAACAAGTTACGAATTACAAAAAAATTAAAATATTATGTCAGATAAGTTAAAAAATGTAGACTACGGTCTAGAAAAAATATTTGAAGGAGCGCAAGATTTCTTGCCGCTTTTAGGAACAGATTACGTAGAACTATATGTGGGCAATGCTAAACAAGCAGCTCATTTTTATAAAACAGCTTTTGGTTTTGAATCCTTTGCTTATAGAGGTCTTGAGACGGGTTCTACGGATAGCGTTTCATATGTTATAAAGCAGGATAAAATCAAATTAGTTCTAACGACTCCTTTGAGTTCATCTTCTCCAATTAACGATCATATTGTTAAGCATGGCGATGGTGTTAAAGTTATTGCCCTTTGGGTGGATGATGCCAGAAAAGCATACGAAGAAACCACAAAAAGAGGTGCAAAGTCATACATGGAACCTACCGTTGAGAGTGATGAAAACGGTGAAGTTGTAAGAGCAGGTATTTATACGTATGGTGAAACTATTCACATGTTTGTAGAGCGTAAGAACTATAAAGGTGATTTCTTCCCTGGATTCGTTAAATGGGAATCAGAATACAACCCTGAGTCGAAAGGATTAAAGTACATAGACCACATGGTAGGAAATGTAGGTTGGGGAGAAATGAACACATGGGTGAAATGGTATGAGGATGTAATGGGATTTGAAAACTTCCTTTCATTTGATGATAAACAGATTCACACAGAGTATTCTGCATTAATGAGTAAGGTGATGAGTAATGGAAACGGAAGAATTAAGTTTCCTATTAACGAACCAGCTGAAGGAAAGAAGAAATCTCAAATTGAGGAGTACTTGGACTTTTATGAAGGGCCGGGTGTTCAGCATATTGCAGTTGCAACTGATGATATAATTGATACGGTATCAAAAATGCGTGCAAGTGGTGTCGAATTCTTAAGTACACCGCCAGATGAGTACTACAAAGCTGTTCCAGAAAGGCTAATGGTGCATAACCATAAATTGGCGGAAGATATTGAGAGATTAAAAAGTCTTGGTATCATGATTGATGCGGATGAAGAAGGTTATTTATTGCAGATTTTTACAAAACCTGTTGAAGATAGACCAACTTTATTCTTCGAAATCATTCAAAGAATGGGAGCTCGTGGATTTGGAGCAGGTAACTTTAAGGCCTTATTTGAATCGATTGAGAGAGAACAAGAAAAAAGAGGAACCTTATAAGTTCTTCTAAATAATGCTAATAGGAAAAAGGGATTTGTTGAAAGGCGATCCCTTTTTTCATGGTAAAAAGTATAACTTTGCCCAAAATTTAGGATAATGAAAAAGTATTTTGTTTTAGGATTAACAGGATTATTATTTGCCTGTGGAGGTGCTGAAGATACAGCCAATGAAAATGAAGAAAGTGATTCACTAGCAACGACTGAGGCCGAAGTTGAAGAGGTTGTAGAAGAAGCGGTTTTGATTGAAGGTGAAGATAAAGGTGATTACACGCTTTATGGCTATGAAAGTATTGATGCAGAGGGAACTGAAATAGATTCGCCTACTATGTTGGCAGAAGTTGAAGTAAACGGTTCTTTTGAAGGTAAAGTGAAGGTAGAGATCGAAGAAGTATGTCAAAAGGCAGGTTGTTGGATTACATTCAACGATGGTGCTGAAGGTTCAATAAGAGTCTTCTTCAAAGATCATTTCACGATCCCTACAGAAACAGCAGCCGGTACTCAAGCTATTCTTTACGGTAGAACAGTTAATGATACTTTAGATATAGATTTCCAAAAGCATTTATTGGATGATGCAAAAGAAGCTGGCGAAGAAGTTTCTCAAGAAGAATATGATGCTATTACTGAAGATAAAATCGAAACTACTTTCGAATGTGATGCAATCTTAGTTGCTAAGAACTAGCGAGAATTTATACTATTAAATGAGAGGGGTGCGAAAGCATCCCTTTTTTATTTTACCTCCGTAGTCACTGAGATTACCTTTTCCTTATTCTTCAGATTTGTTTGGAGCACAATATGTCGGACTGTAAGTCCAGAGAGGTCAGTTGTATTCAGTTTAATCTCAATTTTGCCTTGTTCACCTGGTTCAACTGTGGTATTGGATAAGGTATAGGTTAAACATGAGCAATCAGATTCTGAGTTCTCAATAATTAACGTTTCATCGCCCGTATTGGTGAACTCAAAAGTGTAAGTAAGTTCTTTTCCTTTTGTACTTTCTCCGAAATCATGTACTTGTTTTACAAACTTCATTTCAGCATAACTGGAATCTTGGGTGACGAGTGAAACAGATTGAATTTCAATTTTTCGTTCTAAGGCAGCACGTCGGCTGTATATTGATTCTTTTTGCTCATTCGGATTGTCAGAGATTAGAGTGTTTGCAGTATACTCACCAAAGGGTATTTGTACAAAAGTTAACCTTCCTCCATTTTCAGAAGTGCCTTCTAGATACGGTAAAAATCTTCCTTCCTCATAATCCCCAAGATAATTAACCAATGAGGAGATTCTCCTTTTTGTTAAGTTTACATTGTAATCGGTTTGCGCTAGCGGACTGGCGAATCCTTTCACGGTCACTTCAATTTCGTAGCCCTTTTCTAGTTCAATTATCAATAAACGTGTGAACTCAGCTAAATCTTTAATGCCTTGCTCTACATATTCAATGAAGAAATCATCTATATCTTCTTTCGCTTCTTCCGCTTCATCTCCATTTAACCCTTTTGAATATTCCTTTTTGTATTTGTCTTTTAAATCAATATAAGCGTCGTAAGATTCTGTATACGTTAAATCTGTAGTGGTATCTCGAGTTCTTGGGTCAGGTTCATCGTTATGAAAGTATAAGGTCACAGGTAGATGTTTGTTGAGATCGTATAATGATTCAAAACGATCTGGTATGTGGTCTACGATTGGGGTAACTCTAAAAATATCATTACAACAGGTTGGATTTTTGGAGAAACTAACCCCGTATCTATTACTTGAGAAATAATAAGTTTCGTTGTTCGGGTCTATTGAATAGTAGGTGTCGTTCTGAGCAGAGTTTATGGGTAAGCCAAGATTCGTTGGCTCTAAAAATCGCATGTCTTGATTTTTTGCATAAAAAATATCGTGTCCTCCAAACCCAGGAAACCACGAATTACTAAAATAAAGACGATCATTTTCATTATCGTAAAATGGGCATATATCGTCGTCTTTAGTGTTTACCGAACGTCCACAGTTTCTTGCTTTTGTGTATTGATTACCGTTTTTAATCTGACTCCACCATATATCTAGTCCACCTTGCGTTTTTTCTCTGTTTGAACAAAAGAACAAATATTCTTTACCATCAATTTCCGTAACATGAGGCATGGTAGTAATTGCTCCTGGAGCATTTATGACTTCGCCGAGACTATCAATATCTATAATTTTTTCACCTTCTACTTTTCCTACAAAGATTTTGCACGAATAGTTTTTATTGCAGCGAGAAAAATAGAATCGCTTCCCATCAGGACTAAAGCTGCCGTTTGCACTGTGAAAGTCCTGTTCATAAACGTCCTTTAGCCGCGTTACATTATTGAACAGACTGTCCTGCTGATCTGCTGTGTAAATCTGCAATGTGTATTCATTTGTATAAACTTCTTCGGCAAAGTTTATTGAATCAGCTTTCAATGAAGTGTAATATATTTTGTTGTTATAGATAAAGGGAGCGAGCTCTGCGTCTGGAGTATTCACAGGTATGTCGATGGGTTCTACAATAAAATCAGCGGTGTCTACAATCGCCTTCTTTGCCCACAAACAACTAATTACCTCTTGTTGTGATTTCTTGTATTTGTATCCTTTTCTATCTTTTTTATAAATTTTCTTTGCCTTTTTCCAGTTCTCTATGGCCTCATCGTATTTGCCATTATAATGTTGCATTGTCGCTAACCAAAAAATGCTTTCCGGGTATATTTTAGCGCCTTCTTTATCAAAGACTTTTGCATAGTAAAGTTCGGCTTTAGGATAATCTTTATACCTACGTTGTGCTTCCGCATATTTCCAAAGAATTTCTACAGAGGTAGAGTCAAATCCCATGGCCTTTTCATAATATACTATAGCCTGATGGTAATCGTTTTCAATCATTTTTTGATCAGCAAACTCAACATATTGGGTGTAAGATTGTCCTAGTGCTGAAAATGCACTTATCGAAATCATAAGAAGTAACCAAAAGGTTTGCTTAGTCATAGAACAAGGTTATAAATAATCAGGACAAATTCTGTGCTGAATTTTTTTAGGTTTGAAGAGTTTGAGAATATATTGAACCGAAAATTCTAATCCACCACGCACATTACTAGCAGGGACTAGTTGTGATACATTCACATCATAACTTATGCCAAATATCCATGAATTATAATAAGCTCCAACTTGTAAATAAAGAGCATCTCTATTTCTAAACCATAAACCTGCGTAAGGTGCCATGAATTCTCCTTTTTTGTCCGTAAATATATAGCGCACGTTTGACCCAAATACAATTTCCCTATATGTGCCTTGAAACTGCATAAATAAAGCGGGCTGTAAATCCCATTCGAAGTTCAGGTCATAAAGCCCTCGAGCATGAAAAACGAATCTTCTATCTCTTTTAATTCCATCATTTCCAAAAAACGATTGTCCAACTTGAGGGATATTGAAAAGTGCAATTCCAGCTACGAGTTCTTTCCGTTCTTCGGGTTGAAATTTATACATTCCACCTACTGAGAAATTAAAGCCAGTTCTTCGGGATACCATAAACGATTCCGATACTGGAAGGGTCGGATCAAAATAAAAGCCATTAAACTGTTCGTCGAAATTTAATTGTAAGAAATCAATATTTCGATGGTTAATTCCAAATTGAATACCTGGAGTTATGCTGTGAATAGAATCTTTATCAAGGAATCTTTGGTAAGATGCGGATAGATTAAACTCAATTGTTCTTAAATCCCCATCTCCAGCAGCATCATGAACTAGATTTGCTGCGTAAAATAAACCCGGTAATAAATGTTGTTCTCTGTTTTCGGCGGATAGCGCAATAGTATTGTAAGGACGACTAACAGATCTCCATTGACTTCTTTGATTTCCGGTGAATCTCCAATCGCCATCAAAATTACCCGTTAGTGCAGGATTTAGATAAACAGGATTCATATGGAATTGAGAAAAATGGATATCCTGTCCCATGAGAGGAGCCCATGCAGCAAATGAAAAAAATATTGCCGTAATTAACTTTCTCAATCTTATCTAATTAAAGTGATGTTACCCTTGATTAGGTTTGCTTGCTCATCAAAACAAATAACCCGAAGGTGATACACATAAACGTCAGGATCAAGATCTTTCCCTCTAAATGTGCCGTCCCAGCCCACACTTTGATCCGTTGATTCGAATACCATTTCTCCCCAGCGATCAAATATTTTAAGTTCGAGTTCTAGAAGATTCAGCCCCCGCACATAGAGCATGTCATTGTTGCCGTCGCCGTTAGGTGAAAAAGCATTTGGTACGTAGATGTAAACGTCTCCACATATAAATTCATAGGTATGGACAAGTACTTGTGTTCGAGAAGCACAAACACCATCACTAACAATAACCTCGAATTCAGTTGTTTCGTCTATCGCTCCCGTACCAGTGGTTTGAGCGGTTGGGTCATCTACTAAATCGGGTGGAAACCAAAAATAACCATACCCTCCAGGTTCAATGTTGAGGGTGGTAACATCTCCCTCAGGAATAGTGTCAGGAGTTGCTGTTGCATTTAAGGTAGCAGGGTCTATGTAATTAACCTCTACCCAAACGGAATCTCTGAGAATACATCCCAGATCAGTTGTTGCTGTTACATAATAGTACATTGATACTGGAGGATTGACCACGGCAACACTATCAAACTGGGAAATCATGTAGTCAGTAGGGCTCCATTCATAAGTTAAGGTCGTTAGTCCGGGCAGAAGATTTGTAGCATATAAAGCAACGGTATCTCCTCTACAAATAATCGTATCTCCAATCACATCCATGGCACCGTCAACAAAGAAAACTTGAACGGAATCTATTAAGTCACAAAGTGGCCAACCGTTACTCGCCATCACATAATAGGTGGTTGGAGCTGTTGGGGTAATACTTATGGTAGAGTCAAGTCCACCAGCATTTAAAACATTAGAAAAATCCGCTTGGTCCGACCAGATAAAACTAGTGGCAGAACCATTTGAATTTGCGGTTAAATCAAATGTTGAAGAGGCACAAATTACCGTGTCGTTACTCACTTCAAGTTCGAGTGCATCGTATACCGTGACTACTTTTTTTGCCGTATCTGTGAGATTACATATAGTGTCTGTTATGGATACAATTATCTCGTAAACACCAGGTTCTTCAAACATAATTTCTGGATTAACTCCACCACTAACAATTATAGCTTCAGGAGGAAAGGTCCATACGGAGTTAATGGTGTCATTACTTTCGTTGTCAAGGATGAACGTGAAAGGCGCGCAACCTTCAAAATCACTCAATTCAAAGTCTGCAACAGGAATTAACTCAAAGTCAAACTTGAACAAAAGGTTATTACAGTTATCAGCTAAATTAAGAGCTGACCATGCATCTGTTGTTGTCGGGAAATCGGAGTTGCCTCCGCAACCTCCGCAAACACTTTGATACACTATACCAAATTTGTCAAATCTTGATGTACCGCCATCTACATGTTCGTTAGAATCATCACCGCCAAGGTAACTACCGTAAAGAATATCGTTTGCATCTCTTTCTAAGACGAACAAGTAAAAATCATATCCATTTGGGGATGTTCCTTGAAATGCATCGGGCGTAACAGGCATTCCCGATAGTGGGAACGGCAGAAGAATGTTTGCTCCCCAACCTGAGATATATACGTTTCCACATACATCAACTAGAAATGCTGAAGGAGAGATGTCAATTGTTCCTGAACCGCTGCCAAAAACTGTTGTATACTCCGTGACGTCTAGATTAGGTTCTAGCTTCCAGATAAATTGAGCACTCCCAGGATTTGAATAGGCGCCGGGGCTTGCAGGCATAGAACCCAAACTTTGTCCTACGATATAAATATTGTCCCAGCGGTCAACTTCAACGAAGAAAACTTGGTCATAACTACTGGTGCCTACATAAGTTGATTGTAGCAAAGTGGAGCCATCTATGTTTAGCTTAGCAACGTAACCGTCCGTTTTACCTCCATTATAAGTGGGTTGAATCCCTCCAGCCGTTCCAGGAATGTCGTTTGAACTTGTTCCTCCAGCAAAAACAATATTTAATGAGGAGTCGATTTTAACGGAATAACCTGCATCATTTTCACTTCCTCCAAAATAGGATGAAAACAATAAACTTGAGAAGTCATTTTCAATTGTGAAGACTACGGCATCTTGCTGACCTCCATTTGCTGCTTGAAAAGGAGAAACGGTTGGAAAATCGGTCGATCGTGTTGAGGACGTCACGAGAATATTATTGACCGAATCAAGCATGATTTCGCCTCTGAACTGATCACCATAATTGGTTGTCAAAGAGTCGTATGCTGAAGCTGGATAGGTGCCAGCTGAAACGGCATAGTTCAAACCATCATTTCCACTTCCTCCAACGTAAGTAGAACCCATGAGGTCAAGCCCATCACTACTAAATTTGGCTACATAAATATCAGTTCCAACCGTACCGAAATTTGTTCCTGTCGAACCAAAAGCAATACCACTTCCGCCCGCATGAGCGGGTTGAAAACCATCAACAATAGGGAAATCCGTACTCGAGGTAACCCCATATAAATATACGTTGTCATCCAAATCGCAAATAAGACTATGTACCGTTTCTGTACCTTGGGTATTATCTCCACCTCCAATAAAATTTGTCCACAGCATTGTGGTCCCGTCTTCAGAGTACTTTGAAAGAAATACATCTGTAGTAACTGGCGATGCAAGGTCGACAACGGTGATGTTTGTTGTGGTGTTCCATGCTGGTGCTGGTGCAGGATACGCATTTCCGTAAACCATACCTCCACTGTAACCTTTGCCGTCATATGCATAGGTAGCTGTCATGCCAAAATTATCTGTTATAGATCCGCAGTATGTTGCGAATACTAAAACGGGATCAATGATAAGTTCTAATGAATTGTCGTATGTTCCGAGTGCATATGAAAGTCGGTTTTTATCATCGAGCTCAAAAGAACATTCGATCTCTACAATCTTTCCGTTTTTTATTTGATACGCGTATGGCTTTTCTTCTTTAAACTCACCCAGGTCTGTTGTGATCATTAGGTGTCCTTCTTTGTTGATCTTTATCTTATTATAGCCTTGATAATCGATTAAGATCTCATTTGGATTTCCGCCCGGTTTAATATGGTACTCATATTTTAGATCATTGTCTTTTTCAAAAAACAATAAGTCTATTTTACTATAGAGATCATGATACATTACATGGTTGTAGCCTCGAACATTAGTAGCCCAATGGCTTTTATCATTTCCCAAAAAGTAATTGTTGTAATAGGTAGTGGGATATTTATGGGTTGTTGAAACGTTGTTGTTGGCATTTACAAAAGTAGCGAGCAACAATTCTTGCTTTAATATAATTTCGTCACCTTCATTATGATCATCATTATGGTTGTGGCTATGCAAGTGCTGATGCGCTTCTTCTGCTTCGGAGTAATCATTTAATTGATATATGATTCTACCTTGCTCTAACCAAATCTTTCCCTGATCTAGTTCAGCACAATAGAGCACACCATTAGGCCATTGCCCTTTATTTTCTAGAAAGTAATAGGAACCAATATGTTCTTTAATTTCTTGACCGAAAGCAGAGGATATACTTCCAAAACCTAAGAAAAACAGTACGAGTGTTATAAAAATCCTCATTTAGCCAAAATACGAATAATTCAGTTACTATAAAAACAAGACGAAATGTTCATTGTTTAGGTTGTAATTAGTTAGATATCGAAAAAAATTAATCGATTTAAGAATCAGTTGATTTGGAATCGAATAAATATCTACATTTGTCAAACTCATCAAATTAATACAAAGAAAATGTCAGAGAAATATCAG
This sequence comes from Crocinitomicaceae bacterium, assembly GCA_022447665.1. Lineage (GTDB taxonomy): Bacteria > Bacteroidota > Bacteroidia > Flavobacteriales_D > Crocinitomicaceae > JAKVAQ01. The sequence goes on along the minus strand of JAKVAQ010000005.1, from coordinate 19,410 downwards.
GCAAAAATTGATGCTTTCATGGACTACGCTAAGTCTAAAAACGGACATGAAAGCGAATTTCTTCAAGCGGTACTAGAGGTTGCAGAAGCGATTGTTCCATTTATTGAAGAAAACCCAAAATATCAAGGGTTAAACTTATTAGAACGTATTATTGAGCCGGAAAGAACTCTTATTTTCCGTGTTCCGTGGATTGATGACAATGGAAAAACACAAGTAAACAGAGGTTTCAGAGTTGAGTTTAACTCAGCGATTGGACCATATAAAGGTGGTTTAAGATTTCATCCATCGGTGAATTTATCTATCCTTAAATTCTTAGGTTTCGAGCAAATCTTCAAAAATTCACTTACTACTCTTCCAATGGGTGGAGGTAAAGGTGGATCTGACTTTGATCCAAAAGGAAAGTCTGATAATGAAGTGATGCGTTTTTGTCAATCGTTCATGACTGAACTTGCACGTCACATTGGTGCTGATACAGATGTTCCTGCTGGTGATATTGGAGTAGGTGGACGTGAGATAGGATACATGTTCGGGCAATATAAGAGATTGAGAAATGAATTTACAGGTGTACTCACTGGTAAAGGAAGAAACTGGGGAGGATCATTAATTCGTCCTGAGGCTACTGGTTATGGTACAGTTTATTTTGCTAAAGAAATGTTAGCAACGAAAAGCGATAGCTTTGAAGGAAAAACAGTCGTTGTTTCTGGATCAGGAAACGTTGCTCAGTATGCGTGTGAAAAAGCTACACAATTAGGCGGTAAAGTAGTTACTCTTTCTGATTCTAAAGGATTTATTCATGATCCTGATGGAATTGATGCTGATAAATTGGCATGGGTAATGGATCTTAAAAACGTTAGAAGAGGTAGGATTAAGGAGTATGCTGAGCATTTCCCTAACGCTACTTTCCACGAAGGTCAACGTCCTTGGAGCATTAATTGTGATATCGCATTACCATGTGCAACTCAAAATGAGTTAAATGGTGGTGAGGCATCTGAATTATTATCAAATGGATGTATTTGTGTTGCAGAAGGTGCAAATATGCCTTCAACGCCAGAAGCAATTGCTGCTTTCCATGAAGCGAAAATCTTATTCGCACCTGGTAAAGCTTCAAATGCAGGAGGTGTTGCAACTTCAGGTCTTGAAATGTCACAAAACTCTTTACGTTTATCATGGACGAGAGAAGAGGTTGATGAGAAACTTCACGGAATCATGGTTTCGATACACGAAGCATGCGTTGAATTCGGTACGGAAGGAGATTATGTTGATTACGTTAAAGGAGCAAACATTGCAGGATTTGTTAAAGTAGCAGATTCAATGATTGATCAAGGGGTGGTTTAAAATAATAATCACTATGAATATATTGAAGCCTCGCAGATATCTGTGGGGCTTTTTTTATGAAATAATCTTTGCAGTTTTCTCTGAGGCTCCAAGGTTTGCATGAACAAAATCCTTAACCTTATCACCGAAATCATTTTGGGTAAACTTTTCAAAAGAAATTTTTAATTCCGCAGCAGAAGAAATCTTGCTTCCAATCCCAGCCTCAGTAAACTGTTTTGCTTCCGGGAATTTATCTACTTGATTGCCAAAAATTACTGGCAAACCAAAAACAGCCGGCTCTAAAATATTATGAAGGCCAGTTTTAAATCCTCCACCAATGTAGGCAATATGTCCATACCGATAAAGGTGCTGCAACATACCCATAGTGTTAATGATATATACTCCTTGTTCCGGTATTTCATCATCGGTATAACAACCTGAATTGTTAAAATAGGACATCATTATTTTTACCGTGTTTTCATCGATATTATGAGGAGCCAATAATATGCTCCAGTCCTTTGATAATTCATTTACAAATTCACCAATAATATCCAAATCTTCTTTCCAAACTGAACCTAGAACCAATACTTTTTTCCCAGCTATATAGGACTCAATTTTTGGGTAATTTTTTGGCTTCGAAAGGTTTGAATTTACTCTGTCAAATCGAGTGTCGCCTGTGATTATAGAATTGATCTTGATTGTTTCAAGAATAGCTTGAGATTCCCTGTTTTGAACCAGTATATGGTCAAAAGACCCCAAGACTCTGCGCATCAATCCACCTGTTGGTTTGAAGAATATTTGTCCTTCTCTGAAAAGTCCAACTATTAGTGAGAGTTTGATATTCTTCTCTCTAGCGGTTAAAATTAAGTTCGCCCAGAATTCGTACTTAACGAAAACGATTGCTTTTGGTTGAAGAATGGAAATAATTTTTTCGGCATTCTTTTTAGTATCAATTGGAAGATAAAAAATCCAGTTTGAAATAGGGTGGTTCTTCTTTATCTCATAGCCAGAAGGAGAGAAAAAACTAACGACTATTTTATTGCCTTTTGCCTTAAGAAGTTCCATAACAGGCAAACCTTGCTCAAATTCCCCTAAGCTAGCGCAATGAAACCAGTACGTATCACTTTCAGCAATGTAATTTTCGAATTGTTTTTCCCAATTTTCACGTCCTTTAATCCATAGTTTAGCTTTTGGATTCCAAACGGAAGCAATTCTTATTCCGAGCGCATATAGGCGTATACCAAGGGTGTAAAAAAGACGCATTAATCAAAATAAATGTCGCGGGGAGCTCTTTTGTAAATTGGAACCATCCATGCGACTTTGATTCCGTAGTAAAGATCAACTTTTTGTGTGTTGTCAGGTCCTCCAAGGTCAAAATTATAGGTTCTTACATTTTTAGTGAACCCTTGTACAAATTCGAACCCTGCATAAAAATTCAAGAAACGTTGATCTGCTTGAAATAAATAACCTAGAAATTGAGATGTTGTAATGCCTTGGTGCAAACGGTCATATCCTTTCCTATAATCTCCCTCTAGTTGTGGAACATCATCAAAGAGTGATTCAATCCTAGTTTTGTGCATTGTAAAACCAATACCACCATTAATCCAAATACCTGAATTAGGATTGTTACCGAATTTATTAATGACGTAGCCTGCATTTAAATGGGATTGCCATCCGCGAAGTAAAAATAAAATGTTGGCAGGATCTCCAGTTAGGCTTGTAATATTCCCAGAGGAATTGACCAGGGCATCAATAATTGAAAGCTGTTTGAATGTATTTCCAAACAAGAAAGCATTGTTGAAACCTACTGTTAGATTGTTCTTAAACTTATTATTGATATCGATTCCAATCGAGTTATGTATCCCCCACGCATCGGCAAAGTCCCCTCCAGGAAAGTTGAGTTTGTAGTTCAATCCAATAACCGTAGTATTGATGGTTGTGTCCTTTAGATTTCGCTGTCCAAAACCTGCAAACACTGAAAAGAATAATATCAGAACGAAATATCGCATGCTACAAATTTATAAAACCGCGCCAACTCATACACTTTTAAGAGGGATATAATAGTTATATTCGTGGCTGCTATAAAAAGAGTAACGCATAAGAATATCAAATATTTCGCGTTAAGGATCTGGAAAAAATACTATTTGAATGAAGCCAATTAGAATGGTGGATTTGATTTCGCAATATGAAGCTATCAAATCCGAAGTAAAATCATCCATTGACAACATACTTGAAAATGCTCAGTTCATTAATGGACCCGATGTAAAAGAGTTTAAATCTGAACTTGCCAATTATTTGGGAGTAAAGCATGTTATTCCATGTGCGAATGGAACCGATGCATTGCAAATTTCAATGATGGCGCTAGGGTTAAAGCCAGGAGATGAGGTGATTACCCCTTCTTACACTTACATTGCAACAACAGAGGTGATGGGATTATTACGACTCACTCCTGTATTTGTAGATTGTGATCCTGAAACTTTTAATATTCGTCCAGAAGAAATCAGAAAAGCAATTTCTCCAAAAACGAAAGCCATTGTTCCAGTTCATCTTTATGGTCAGTCTTGTGCTATGGATGAAATAATGGAGATCGCTAATGAATATGGTCTTTATGTCATAGAAGACAATGCTCAAGCAATTGGATGTTCTTACACATCTAAAGACGGTTCAGTGAAAAAAACAGGAACCATTGGTACTGTTGGATGTACGAGCTTTTTCCCATCTAAGAATTTGGGTTGCTACGGTGATGGTGGAGCGATTTGCACTAATGATGATGAACTTGCAACTAAACTTCAAATGGTAGCGAATCATGGGCAGAGCAAACGATATTATCATGATATGGTTGGTTGTAATTCTAGATTGGATTCAATTCAAGCGGCCGTGCTTAGAATTAAGTTAAGAAAGTTAGACCAGTATATTGCCAATAGGAACAATGCAGCCGAATATTATAATAGGGCTTTTGCCAGCGTTGAACAAATAAAAACACCGGCTAGAGACTTTCAATCAGAACATGTTTTTCACCAATACACGCTTCAGCTAGATGATTCAATAGATAGAGATGGAATGGTTGAATACTTGGCTTCAAAGGACATCCCTTCCATGATTTATTACCCGGTTCCAGCCCACAAGCAAAAAATGTTTGCTGAGTTAGAAACCAGAACGGGAGATTTAAGTACAACAGATTGGTTAACAACAAGAGTATTTTCTTTACCAATGCATACAGAATTGGAGGAGGATCAATTAAAATATATTTGCGATAGCGTGATCGAATACATAAATAAATAGAATGAAAAAAATTGCAGTTGTGGGAACTGGTTATGTTGGTTTGGTTACAGGAACTTGCTTCGCTGAAACAGGCAACAAAGTTATATGTGTTGATATTGATGAAGATAAAGTCAATAAAATGCGAAATGGCGAGGTGCCTATCTACGAGCCACATTTAGATGTAATTTTTGAACGTAATATTCGTCAATCAAGGTTGAGGTTTACAACGGATTTAGCAGAGGCTGTAGAGGATGCAGAAATTATATTTTTAGCATTACCGACGCCTCCAGGGGAGGATGGTTCTGCAGACTTGAGTTACGTTTTAGGCGTGGCGCGGGAACTAGGAAGTATTATCAAGGATTTTAAAGTTATAGTTGATAAGTCTACTGTGCCTGTTGGGACGGCTGAAAAAGTTGAGGCAGCTGTTGCCGAGAATGCTACTTGTGAATTTGCTGTTGTATCTAATCCCGAGTTCCTTCGAGAAGGATTTGCCGTTGATGATTTCTTGAAACCAGATAGAGTAGTTATCGGATCTAGTTCTGAAAGAGCTAGAAAAATCATGGGCGAATTATATAAGCCTTTTGTGCGTCAAGGAAATCCGATAATTTTTATGGATGAGAAATCAGCTGAGCTAACAAAGTATGCTGCCAATTCCTTCTTGGCTACCAAAATTACTTTCATGAATGAAATAGCTAATTTCTGTGAAAAAGTTGGGGCTAATGTTGATGATGTTAGAATAGGTATTGGTTCAGATACTAGAATAGGTAAGAGGTTCTTGTTTCCTGGGATAGGATTTGGAGGAAGCTGTTTTCCCAAGGATGTTCAAGCTCTAGTAAAATCAGGAAAAGAAGTTGATTTTGACTTTCAAATCATCAATGCTGTTTTGGATGTGAATCACAACCAAAAATTAATGCTTATTGAAAAGTTAAACAACCACTACGGTGGAGATTTAAAAGGAAAGAATATTGCGTTATGGGGTCTGGCATTTAAGCCTGATACCGATGATATTAGAGAGGCACCTGCTTTATATATGATAGAAGAGCTTCTAGCTGCAGGTGCGAATGTCAAGGCTTTTGACCCTGAAGCTATGGATAATGTGAAGGCGGTATTCGGAGATAAAGTAACATTCACTTCTAATCAATATGAAGCACTAGATAATTCTGACTTGTTGGTAATAGCAACAGAATGGGGGGCTTTTAGAAATCCAGATTTCGATAAAATTAAAAACACATTAACTGAAGCAAAAATCTTTGATGGTAGAAACTTATTCGATCTCGAGGAGATGGAAGGAAAAGGATTCTATTACGAGAGTATTGGAAGAAAAACGATAGTAGGCTAATATGGCAGAAAGAAAGAAAATTCTAGTTACCGGTGCTGCGGGATTTCTTGGTTCACATCTATGTGATCGCTTTATAAAGGAAGGTTATCACGTAGTTGCGATGGATAACCTAATTACAGGTAGATTAAAGAATATTGAGCATCTATTTCCTCTAGAGAACTTTGAATTTCATAATCACGATGTATCTAAATTTATTCACGTTCCTGGAAACTTAGATTATATTCTGCATTTTGCTTCACCAGCGAGTCCAATAGATTATCTGAAAATTCCAATACAAACACTAAAGGTAGGTTCTTTAGGAATTCATAATTGTCTTGGTCTTGCTAAAGCGAAAAATGCACGTTTAATGATTGCCTCTACTTCAGAAGTTTATGGTGATCCAGAAGTTCATCCTCAAACCGAGGAGTATTGGGGAAATGTGAATCCAATTGGACCTAGGGGTGTTTATGACGAAGCCAAACGTTTTCAGGAAGCGATGACTATGGCTTACCATACTTACCATAACGTTGAAACTAGAATTGTTCGAATATTTAACACCTATGGACCAAGAATGCGTCTAAACGATGGACGTGTTTTACCTGCATTTATTGGCCAAGCTCTTAGAGGGGAGGACCTTACAGTATTTGGGGATGGTTCGCAAACGAGATCATTTTGTTATGTAGATGATTTAGTAGAAGGGATCTATAGACTCTTACACTCTGATTACGCGATGCCTGTGAATATTGGTAATCCCGATGAAATTTCAATTGCAGATTTTGCGGAAGAAATCATCCAATTAACAGGCACAGAACAAAAAGTTATTTATAAAGACTTACCTTTAAACGATCCTAAGCAGCGTCAGCCAGATATTTCAAAAGCCAGAGAAATATTGGGTTGGGAACCGAAAGTTCCTAGAGCAGAAGGGCTAAAACTGACGTATGAATACTTCAAGAGTTTAACAACTGAAGAGTTAAACGAAAAGGATCATTACGAATTTGATAAGTTCATCGTAAAATAATTTATATGTTGGAGTATTTTGCACACGAAACAGCTGTCATAGATGAAGGCTGTGAAATTGGTAACGGAACAAAAATTTGGCATTTTTCTCATGTTATGCCTAATTGCGTGCTTGGGGAGAGATGTAATATTGGTCAGAATGTCGTTATTTCTCCTGAAGTAGTGCTTGGCTCAAATGTGAAAGTTCAGAATAATGTATCCATTTATACTGGCGTAATTTGTGAGGATGATGTTTTTTTAGGTCCGTCAATGGTTTTTACAAATGTCATTAATCCAAGAAGTGCAGTAAATAGACGAAACCAATATTTAAAAACTACCGTAAAGAAAGGAGCTTCAATTGGAGCCAATGCAACAATTGTTTGCGGAAATGACATTGGAGAATATGCCTTTATTGGTGCTGGAGCTGTTGTGACTAAGGAAATACCTGCATTTGCACTTGTAGTAGGGAATCCTGCCAAGCAAATTGGTTGGGTGAGTACGCACGGCCATCGTTTACATTTTGATGATAACGGAATGGCGACTTGTGAAGAAAGTGGTGAAAGGTATAAGTTGGAAGAAAATCAAGTAACTCTTGAAAAATGAGTAAAATAAAATTTGCCGTAGTAGGTTGCGGACATATAGGAAAAAGACACGCGACAATGATTGAGCGAAATGAAGAAGCTGAGTTAATTGCTTTGGTGGATATTAGATCTGCCGAAGAATGCGGTTTAAGTGATTTTGCGGATGTTCCTTTTTTTCAAAGCATTCAAGAATTGCTTAACTCTGACTTAGATTTTGATGTCGTAAATATTTGCACGCCTAACGGTCTTCACGCTGAACAAGCTAAAGCCGCTTTAGAAAAGAATCATCATGTTGTCTGTGAAAAACCTATGGGTCTGTCTAAGGATAATTGCGAAACAGTACTTTATTCTGCTCTTCAAAAGAACAAGCAAGTATTTTGTGTGATGCAGAATAGATATTCGCCACCTTCAGTTTGGATCAAAGACGTGATCGACAATAAACTTCTTGGTGACATTTACATGGTACAGCTTAATTGCTACTGGAATCGTGATGATAGATATTATAAAAAAGGTGGTTGGAAAGGAACAGCTGATTTAGACGGTGGTACACTTTTTACCCAATTTTCTCACTTTATAGATATAATGTATTGGCTATTCGGTGATATAAAAAACATTCAAGGAAAATTTGCCGATTTTTCACACCAAACAACAACGGATTTTGAGGATTCTGGATTCGTTTCTTTTGATTTTATGAATGGAGGTATGGGAACGCTGAATTATTCAACATCTGTTTGGAATCAGAATTTAGAAAGTTCCATGACCATTATTGGTGAAAAGGGAAGTGTAAAGATAGGTGGTCAATACATGAATGAAGTGGAGGTATGTAATATTGAGAATTATGAAATGCCGGTTTTACCTCCTTCAAATCCAGCCAATGATTACGGTCCATACAAGGGTTCAGCAGCGAATCATCATCATATTATTGAAAATGTAGTAGATTCGCTTAAGAATAGAAATCAACCAACCACAAACGCTTTAGAAGGACTTAAAGTGGTGGAAATTATAGAACGCATATATGAAGTGCGTGACGAACAATTAAAGAATAATTAGGAATGAGTTCAATTTACGATAGACTTGTCAATAAGGAAGCGACACTTGCCGTTATTGGTTTAGGTTACGTAGGATTACCTATAGCATTAGAATTTGCTAAAAAAATCAAAGTGATCGGTTTTGATATCAACGAAAAACGTGTTGATATGATGCGCAATAGTATCGACCCTTCTAATGAGTTAGAAAAGGAAGATTTTGACGGTTGTGACATTCACTTTACCGCCGATCTCAATGAACTGAGAGAGGCTAACTTTTATATTGTTGCTGTACCTACTCCTATTGATGAAAGTAGATTGCCTGATCTAAAACCATTAATCGGTGCGAGTACTACAGTTGGGAAAGTATTGAAAAAAGGAGATTACGTAGTTTACGAATCTACTGTTTACCCTGGTTGTACTGAGGAAGATTGTATACCCGTATTGGAAGCAGAATCTGGACTTAAGTTTAGAGATGATTTTATGGTAGGATATTCTCCTGAAAGAATTAATCCGGGTGATAAAGTGAATACGCTTGCATCTATAGTGAAAGTAAGTTCTGGTTGTTGTGAGGTTTCGGCAGAAAACATAGCAAAAACATATGAACTTGTTGTAACTGCTGGAGTGCACAGAGCTTCTTCAATTAAGGTTGCGGAGGCTGCGAAAATTATTGAAAACACGCAACGTGATGTAAACATCGCATTGATAAATGAGCTTTCAATCATATTTAATAAACTTGGAATTAATACCTATGATGTTTTAGAAGCAGCTGGTACTAAATGGAACTTCTTGAATTTCAGACCAGGTCTTGTTGGAGGACATTGTATAGGGGTTGATCCATATTATTTAACGCATAAAGCGAAACAACTAGGGTATCATGCGAAGATTATTAATTCTGGTCGTTATGTGAATGATTCTATGGGGTTTTATGTTGGGAAACAAACGGTGAAAAAGATTATAGCGCAAGGAAAGAATCCAATGGAATCTCGAATTTTAATTATGGGCGCTACATTTAAAGAAGATGTAAGCGATATCCGTAATTCAAAAATTGTTGATGTTCATAGAGAGCTAGAGTCTTTCGCTTGTAAAGTCGATGTAGTTGATCCTCATGCAGATCCGGATGAAGTAGAACATGAATACAATTTCCGTACAATCAAAGAAGCTGGTTCAGATTACGATGCCATCATTGTGGCCGTAAACCACGAAGAATATGTTGGCCTTGATGAGTCAGAATTCGAAGGGATGTTAAAAGATGGAAAAGGACTTTTAGTTGACCTTAAAGGAATTTATAAAGGGAAAATTAACCGACTAGAGTACTGGTCTTTATAATTTATGTCCAAGAGAAGCATACTTATTACGGGTGGGGCTGGATTTATTGGCTCTCATGTTGTTAGACTATTTGTCAATAAGTATTCTGACGTACAGATTGTAAATTTAGATAAACTAACCTACGCTGGTAATCTTGAGAATCTTTCAGACCTGCAAGATGCTCCAAATTACACTTTCGTAAAAGGTGATATTCAGGACAAGACCTTTCTTGTTGAGGTATTCAAAAAATATTCAATTACGGATGTAATCCATCTTGCTGCTGAGTCACATGTTGATCGCAGTATTGAAGGGCCTATGGATTTTATCATGTCTAACATTGTTGGGACGGCTAATTTATTGGAAGCAGCAAGGGCAACGTGGTCAAATTTAGAGGGGCATGTATTTTATCATATTTCAACTGATGAAGTCTATGGGTCTTTGGGAGAAGAAGGATTCTTTTTAGAGACCACAGCATATGACCCTAGAAGTCCCTATTCTGCAAGTAAAGCAAGTTCAGACCATATAGTAAGAGCTTACTTTCATACTTATGGATTGCCGATTAAGATCTCAAATTGCTCTAATAATTACGGTTCACATCAGTTTCCAGAAAAGCTGTTGCCATTGATGATCAACAATATTGTCAATAATAAACCTCTTCCAGTTTATGGAGAAGGATTGAATATAAGAGATTGGCTATGGGTGAATGATCATGCTAGGGCAATCGATGTGATTTTTAATGAAGGAAAAATTGGAGAGACTTACAATGTAGGAGGATGGAATGAATGGAGAAATATTGATTTAGTAAAGTTACTCTGCAAAAAAATGGACCAAAAGCTAAATCGTGCGGAAGGAACCTCTGAAAAGCTAGTTACATTTGTAAAGGATAGAGCCGGACATGATATGCGATATGCGATAGACGCTTCAAAAATTGAGAAGGACCTAGGATGGAAACCATCTGTTACATTCGAAGAAGGTCTTGCCTTGACCATAGATTGGTATCTAGAGAATGAAGATTGGATTCAAAATGTTACTTCGGGAGATTACCAGAAGTACTACGAAAAGCATTATTCCAATAGATAAAAAAAAACCGTCCAGTTTTTACTGAACGGTTTTCCACGTTTAATACTTCTTGTAAATCTTACATTCCTACAATCGTAGCGTTAACTGCGATGTTAGGATCTTGCTGCTCTTCTTCTGGTTGCTCAGCATTGGCAATGAAGAAAGGCATGTTTAAAGGAGTCATATCAATTCTGAATTCCTCAACGCTTACCGTAGCGATTCCTTCAGTAACATCAATCGATGAAGGAGCAGAGATATTAACCTCTGAACCTAATACGTTTAATGTTCCTTCAATAGCTCCATCAGCATAACCAGTTACAGTAAAGCTTGAAGTCGCGAATTCTGCAACGTTGAAGAAATCTGGTGCTTGTAGGTGACCTGTAAGCTTGTCTAATTCTTCTCCTGATTGAATAGAAGCCATGTCTAAGGTCATAGACCCCGAAGTTACACTGTGCATTTCTCCCTCAGAAGTAATCTCAAATGAACCTTCAGCTATTCCTACAGTACCAAAATGATAACCATCTTCAGGATCCATTGATTCGTACCCTTTCCAGTTTACTGTACTCGCCATTGTGTCAATTGTAAATTGTGTAACTGTAGTTTCTACTACTTCTTCTACAACAGCTGTTGTGTCTGTGTCAGTCTCTGTTCCTTCAGTAGACTCTCCACCGCATGATGTAAGGGCCGCGAAGCTCACCATCATTCCTAAATAAATAATTCTTTTCATAGTGTTCTTATCAATTTTTCGACAAAGTTATATTAAAAAATAAAATAGATGTCACAACATCTATTTTTTTATTCAATTAATTAATCCCTACTTTTACCAACATAGATATTTTTAATGGCTAGAAAAGCAACAAAAGGTACCAGAGCCGCTTATATTGCTACAATTGTAGGGATTGTTTTAGTGCTATTCATTGTTGGTGTAGTTTCATGGTTTGCGCTTGGCCTAAATCATTTAAGAGAAACAAGAATAGAATCTTTTGAGGTGGATTTGTTCTTTGAGAATGATGTAAATCAAACCGACCTCATTATTATTGAAGAGGAAATAGCACAAAAAAATTATGTCAACTCAGCTAAGTACCGATCAGCTGATGAAGCATGGAATATAATTAAGGAAGATGTGGGAGGTGACTCAGCTCTTTTTGTGCTGGATAATGAAAACCCGCTTTACCAATCGATCATACTCACCTTAAAAACAGATTATTTCCATAAAGATTCCATGAAAATAATTAAATCTGAGTTAGAGGCTGAATATGGAGAACGTCTGCTCGAAGTCTCCTATCCTGAAGAAATATTTGCTGAGTATAATTCGAACCTTAAAAAAGGAATGTACTTCGTTTTACTCCTAGCCATAATGTTGTTGTTTACTGCTATAGCAATGATCAATAATACCATCAGGCTAGCGCTGTTCTCGAGACGATTTATTATTAAAACTATGCAATTGGTGGGAGCAACACCAAGATTTATTCGAAAACCATTTATTCGAAATGCTATTGCTCAAGGATTTATTTCAGGACTAATAGCAGGGTGTATGGTTTTAGGATTTATTATGATTCTAGAAAGGTATAACACTGTATTTTTGGAGATGACTGACATGAAGTTATTTACGATAGTGTTAGCTGGAATAATGCTTTTTGGAATTCTTATAACCGTAACCTCTACTTATTTTGCATTGAGGAAATATTTAAGAAAAAATCTAGAAAGTTTATATTGATTACCTTTGACCTCAATCTTTAAAAAATGAGTGGAAATAAATTCGTATTCGGTAAAGACAACTATATCTTTATAGTAGCTGGTTTATTAGTGTCAATTCTGGGATTCTTCCTTATGATTGGTGGTGGTTCTGAAGATCCGAATGTTTTTAACGAAGAAGAACTTTTTAGTTTTACTCGTATTACTTTAGCACCCATCTTAGTTATTGCAGGTTATGTGGCAGTGATTTATGGTATCATGAAAAAGCGTAAAGCTTAATATTAATGGGTCTTCTTGATGCTTTTGTATTAGGTCTAATTCAAGGCCTAACCGAATTTTTACCCGTAAGTAGTTCTGGGCATATTTTTTTAGGTCAGGTAATGATGGGGAAATTCTCATCTGAGCCACTTCTCTTTACCATTGTGCTCCATTTGGCAACAGCTTTAAGTACTGTCGTTATTTTTTGGAAGGATATCGTAAAAATCTTTAAAGGTCTCTTCAAATTCAAGAATAACGAGGAAAGTAGATTTTCTTTATTTATTGTTATTTCCATGATTCCAGCTGCCTTAGTAGGTGTTTTTTTGGATGATATTATTGAAGGAATTACAACGGAGGACAATCAATACTGGGGCTTAATAATCGTTGGGATTTGCCTTTTAGCCACTGCATTACTACTTTTCTTTACCGAGCGTTCAAAAAATCAATCGAAAGATGTAAATGCGCCTAACGTGTTAATTGTTGGTATAGCTCAAGCGATTGCAGTATTGCCTGGGATTTCTAGGTCTGGAGCAACGATTGCAACAGGTATCTTGCTAGGAATTAATCGCGAAAAGATGGCGAGGTTCTCTTTTCTTATGGTTCTCCCACTCATACTTGGTGCCATGCTTAAAAAAGGGAAAGATTATTTAGAAGATCCCCACGCTATGGAAATAATGCCTCTTATCGTTGGGTTTATTGTGGCATTCATTACGGGACTTATTGCCTGTAAGTGGATGATTGCTCTCGTAAAAAAAGCAAAGCTCACATACTTCGCAATATATTGTGCTCTTGCAGGCATTGTTGCAATTTCTTATTCATTCGCCCTGTAAATGGATACGCAAGAAGGTAAAGTATTCCTAATCAATAAGCCCTTGAAATGGACTTCTTTTGATGTGGTAAATAGAATCCGCTACGCCTTTCGAAATAATTTTGATGTTTCTAAGCGTTATAAAGTAGGTCACGCGGGTACGCTTGATCCTCTTGCCGATGGTCTTTTAATCGTTTGTACGGGAAAACAAACAAAGAAAATCAACCAGTTTCAAGGACTGGAAAAGTCATATACCGGCACTATAACTTTCGGAAAAACGACTCCTTCTTACGACCTAGAGCTTGATTTTGATAAAGAATTCGATATTTCTGAATTGGATTTCAATGAAATAGAAAAAGCTGTTGAGGGTATGAAAGGTGAACAGCTCCAATATCCTCCTATTTTTTCAGCGAAAAAGGTGAAAGGAAAAAAAGCCTATGATTTAGCGCGTGCTGGCAAAGAAGTTAAGTTAGAACCTCGTAAGGTTCTGATATCAAAATTCAATATTGATCATTACGAAAAACCAAACCTAGAATTCGACATTACCTGTTCCAAAGGAACTTATATTAGAAGTATTGCCCATGATCTTGGGCAGAAAGTAAATTCTGGTGCCCACCTCTCTAGCCTAAGAAGAACAGCAGTTGGTGAGTTTAGACTAGAGGATGCCTGGGAGGTTGATGATCTAGTAAAGCACATCGAATCAGAAGGTGCTAAGGCTGAATAAATACTTTAATCACTTTCTAAGAACCAAAGTTCCACCCTTCGGGTTATCTTTGCACAAAGCATCGCATGACGGTAAAAGAGATCAAATCGTATGTTGCTCCGGAGATGAAAATCTTCGAAGAAAAGTTCCGTGAGTCTATGAAGTCTGACGTGGCGCTTTTAGATAAAATTACCCATTACATAATTAAGCGTAAAGGGAAGCAAATGCGTCCAATGTTTGTTTTTCTTACGGCAAAAATGCTTAACGGTAAAGTTGAGGAAAACTCCTATATCGCTGCTTCTTTAATTGAATTACTGCATACGGCAACTTTGGTGCATGATGATGTAGTAGATGATGCCAATGAGCGTCGGGGATTTTTCTCAGTCAATGCCTTGTGGAAGAATAAGATAGCAGTGCTTGTAGGTGACTATTTGTTATCACAAGGACTATTACTTTCAGTCGGAAATAACCAATTCCGTTTACTTAAAATCATGTCCAGAGCGGTGAAAGATATGAGTGAAGGTGAATTACTTCAGCTTGAGAAGGCGAGAAAATTGGATATCACCGAAGAAGTCTATTTTGAAATCATCCGCCAAAAAACAGCTGCACTTATTTCAGCATGTTGTGGTTCTGGTGCGGCTTCTGTTACTCAGGATGAGGAGGTGATTCAAAACATGGAGAAATTCGGAACCTTGATAGGAATGGCGTTTCAAATTAAAGACGATATTTTCGATTACGGAGATGATGAAAATATTGGGAAACCGACAGGAAACGACATTCGTGAACGTAAAATGACTTTGCCACTTATTTATGCCTTAAACAACTCAAGTCCAGAAGTTCGAAAAAGATTGATTCGTATTGTGAAGAAGCATAACGAGGAGCCGAAAATGATTAAAGAAGCAATCAAGCTGGTTATTGATGCTGGAGGAATTAAGTATGCCCATAAAAAAATGATGGAATACAAAGAAGAAGCGATGAAGCTTATAGCACATATTCCTGATAATCCAGCGAAGCAGACCTTGCAGGGCTTGGTTGACTATACGGTTACACGATTAAAATAAACCCATGAAAAACCTTGTTTATCCTTTTTTAATATTCCTATTCGCTTGTACTCAAGAGACTTCTGAAAATCTGGTTTCGGAGGCTGAGGTTGAAGAAGTGAATGTTGAAACGAACTCTCAAGAAGAAAAACCTTCAGATAACGGAAATAGAAAATATACGGAACTTCATGAAAATGGCGCCGTGAAAATTGAAGGCATGAATGACGGTAATGGGCTCAGAACCGGTATATGGACTTCCTATTATCCTGATGGAACAAAATGGAGTGAATCTCACTATATTAAAGGGTTGAAAGAAGGTCATTCAGTTACTTTTTATGAGAATGGCCAGAAGCGTTATATCGGCGAATACAAGAACGATAAACAAGTCGGTGAATGGATCTTTTATGATGAGGAAGGAAATGAAACCGAAAGAAAGGTATACGAATAACCCCTTTTTACCCTAAAAATATTGGGTCTCAAGTAAACTAAACCCCACACTTTAACGTCTAATAAATACCGTTTGCTCAATAAGACGGAATAATATGCAACACGCTAAACTCAAGTGGTTGGTTATTAGTATATTTAATTTGGATTATTGAGTTAGGGAAATGAAGACTTAGACAACAATTAGAAAAGGAATACTTTTTGATTGTTATTTGAGCAAAAACCTAAAATTCTGAATAAGTTATTCGCCATAGCATTGATCGTGCTTTCTACGGGAGTTTCCTGGGGACAAGATCTTGATTATACCATTTGGATGCGTCCGAATGCTGGGCAATGGCATGAAAACATTGAATACAAGATCAAATTCAATGGAGGAGAGATGTATTTGGAAGATCAAGGATTCACCTATAACTTTAATAATTTCGGAGAAGTTTATGGCCACGGACATGGAGAAGAAGGGCACGATCATCACGGACACGATCATGACCACGGACACGATGCTCCTGAGGTAAAGGGTCACGCCGTCAAGACCCATTTTATAGGCAGTAATACGAATCCGGCTTTTGAGCAAAACGAACCTTCAGAGTTTTATGAGAATTATTTCTTAGGCAGTGATTCATCAAAGTGGAAAACTGAACTATACGCTTACAAAGAAGTCATTTATCATGAACTATACGATGGTGTCGATCTTAAAATGCATCAAAAAGGAGGTGTTCTTAAATACGATTACATCCTTGATACTGGAGTAGATCCAACGATCATTCAAGTAAAGTACGAAGGACAAAATGATCTTTACATTTCAAATAAGGAAATTGTGATTACCACTAATCTCGGAAGGGTAGTGGAAGGAAAACCAAAGGCCTTTCAAATGGTAGGTGGAGTTAAGCAGAAGGTCGAGTGTAATTACGTTTTAGTGGATGATATTATATCATTTGAATTTCCTGAAGGTTATGACGAAACACTGCCATTGATAATAGATCCTGAACTAACCTTTTCAACTTTTACGGGTTCTACTGCCGACAATTGGGGGATGACCGCTTGTCCAGATGAAAATAAATCGTTGGTTGCTGGGGGTATTGTCTTTGATACGGGATATCCTATTTCAGCGGGAGCTTTCGATGGAACATTCGGTGGAGGAACTGTTGATGTAGGAATCACGAAATATAATCCAACGGGTTCGGGAATAATTTTCTCAACATATATAGGAGGTTCAAATTCAGAGACACCGCATAGTTTAGTGGTTAACTCGAACAATGAGCTGTATATCATGGGGGCCACGGGTTCAGATGATTTTCCAATTTCTGGTTCGGCTTTTCAGTCAACACATGGCGGTGGATCATTCACTGTGGTGAACGGAATAAGTTTTAACAAAGTAGATATCTATGTGCTCAAATTGAATCCTAGTGGAACTGCTTTAATGGGAAGTACTTATTTAGGAGGATCGGATAACGATGGTATGGCAGATGAGGACAGCGAAACCTCATTTAACTATGGTGATCAGTTAAGAGGTGAAGTGATGATTGATGATGTCTCCAACGTCTATATAGCCTCCACAACTGCTTCTGATGATTTTCCAATTGTGGGAGGTTTTGATGCTACATTAGGTGGAGGACAAGATGCTGTTGTTGCGAAATTCAATAGTAACCTTTCTACATTATCATGGAGTACTTATTTAGGAGGAACTGGCGATGAGTCAGGTAACTCAGTTCAGGTTTCTTCTACAGGAGATATATTTGTAGCAGGTGGCACCACCAGTACAAACTTTCCTTCAACCACTGGTCAATTTAAACCTACGTTCACAGGTGGTGATGCGGACGGATATGTTGTAAAATTTAATGCCCCGACTTATGCTGCGCCAAAAGCAAGTTATTTAGGAACTACCGACTATGACCAAGTTTATTTTGTGCAATTGGACTTGGATGATTTTGTTTACGTATATGGTCAAACCAAAGGAAATTACCCTATTTCTGCAGGGCGTTATGGTAATTCAAATAGCGGTCAATTTATTCATAAACTTTCTAATGATTTAACCACGAGTGAATGGTCATCAAGTTTTGGAGCTTCAAGTGGAAATGAAGAATTATCGCCGACAGCTTTCTTAGTTTCTGATTGTTATGAAATTTATGTAGCCGGTTGGGGTGGAGAAACCAACGNATCCAATTCTTCAGCNGTGAATAGTTCNAGTGATGGAATGCCNTTNACCTCNGATGCCTATCAAACAGTAACTAGTGGTAGTAATTTCTATTTAGGATTATTCACAAAAGATATGGTAGACCTTAAGTACGGAACTTATATGGGTTCAACAGAAGGGTCTAATGATCATGTGGATGGCGGGACTTCGAGGTTCGACAAAGGTGGCGGTGTTTACCATGCCGTATGCGCTGCTTGCGGAGGTGTAGATTCAGGATTTCCAACTACACCAGGTGTTTTTTCACCAACCAATAATTCACCGAATTGCAACATGGCCGCTTTCTTATTTGAACTCTCAAAAATTGATGCTTCGCTAAGTACAGTCTCTCCGGTTATTTGTATTCCAGATCCTGTGTTTTTTGAAAACGACAGTCAAAATGGGAATGAATTTTTCTGGGATTTTGGGGATGGAATAGGTACTTCTACCGATTTTGAACCGACCTATTTTTATACCGTACCTGGCACGTATACTGTAATGCTCATTGTTTCGGATTCTAGTGGGTGTTATGATCCTGATACGGCATATATTGATGTGGAAATTCAGTTATTTGAACCAGAGGTAGGTTCGTTATCAGATACTATTTGTCCTGGCGCTTCTGTGGAATTATTTGTTATTGGCGGAGACTCTTATGTATGGGGACCAGCTGATGTTTTAGATGATCCTACGAGTGCTACTCCAATAGCGACGATTTGGGAAGCAACTACCTTTACAGTTGAAATTACAAGCGAATGCGGTACAAATACCTTGGAGGTTACAGTAGAGGTTTATGGCTCAGATGCCAATGCTGGTGGTGATACCGCCATATGTGTAGGAGAAGAGACCCCCTTATTCGCTTCTGGTGGAGGTACGTATCAGTGGTTCCCACCCGCTTGGGTAGATGACCCAACGAGCGCTACTCCTAATGCGAGCCCACCATTTACAACAACTTTTACGGTACAAATTACAACGCCTGAAGGGTGTGAATTAGAAAAGAATGTAAAAATTGAAGTAGATCACGATTTACCATTCCCAAATTTAGCTGATGAGATAAATCTTTGTAAGGGATCCACCGTCCAAGTCATTGCGGGTGGGGCCCGCGAATATATTTGGTCACCAGATTATAATATTTCAGATACCGAAGTTTACAACCCTTTCATATGGCCAGATGTGGATACTTCGTATGCGGTCACCTTTATCAATGCTTGTGGAGAAAGTTATGATACGGTTGATATTAACGTAATTGAAGTGGATGCACGGGCTTATTCAGATACCACGATCTGTCCGGAGGGGCAAGCATCTTTATACGCCACTGGTGGTGTAGATTACGAATGGATTCCGAGTTCGTTCCTTTCCGATCCTGATTCTTCGCACACATTTGCTTCACCAACAGGAGAGATTACTTATTTCGTGACTGTGACTGATGAATATGG
>JAKVAQ010000049.1:22414-26394 GCA_022447665.1 Crocinitomicaceae bacterium | reverse complement strand
AAAGTAAGATCTCCTGTATTCTGCAAAGTCTCTGAAGCGAGACCTGTGTGCTTAGGGTAAAGGATTTCCATTGAAACATCTTCCAACAATGCTTTATGCAATAGATCTATTTCAAATTGTTCTGACCTGAAATCATTCGCTTCACAATAAAAGGTTAAATCCTCTGTAACGTTTTTGAACTCGTGAATGAACTTGACATTAGATTTCTTATTCAAGATAAACGAACCCTTGTTGGTGTATATTTTTACGCTCTCTGGAATTTCCTCCCCAGTCAGAGTAATCTCCAAAGTATAATCCTCACCTTGTACCATTTCATCCGGAGACGTCAAGTTAAAATCGAAAGGTGCCGGTTCTATAAACTCCTCTGAAAAGTATACGATTCTTTCTGTCCCGTCTTTGAAGAGATTAGGAAGAAAAACTGCTACACTAATGAATATCAGTAGCACAGGAAGAAAAAACTTCAAATACCTCTTATTCTCAGTTATATCGATTCCGCTTGTGAACGGAACTACAGATAGCTGTTGTGACCGTTGCTCAATACTCGCATTAACCAGTTCAAGATTCACTGACTGCTCAGCCTTGTCTTGATTTAACTGAAGGGTATTCTTCAACTTATCAGCAATATCAGGGAAAATTTTTCCGATCATGTCCGATGCCTCCATTAATGAAAGGTGTTTACCCAGTTTGGTAAGCCTTAAAATTGGAATCAACAAGTACTTGAAAAGTAAGAAGGCATTTACGCCAATAAAGGTTAACAGTAGAAAAAGTCTCATCCCAGAACCAAATCTACCTATAAACTCTAAGCCACTCACTACCAAATAACTAAGCAATAAAGTGCCCAAGAAGATAATACCACCTTTAATCATTTGGTTCTTGTAGTACTTCTTAATGAAGTCTTCAATTTGTTTTATTACTTTATTAAATGCAGTCATACTAGCGCTTAAGCATAACTATCTAAGTTACGACTTATTATACTACTGTACAATAATCATACAATTTTGTTCATTCCATTTTCACCTGATTAATACTATCTTTACGCGCCTAAATTTATTACTATGAGTAAGCCAGTAAGAGTACGTTTTGCACCAAGTCCTACAGGACCTTTGCATCTAGGTGGTGTAAGAACAGCTTTGTACAATTATTTATTCGCTAAAAAGAGCAACGGTACTTTCATTATTCGTGTAGAGGATACGGATGAAAAAAGATTTGTTGAAGGTGCCCAAGAATACATCTTTGAATCGTTGAAGTGGTGCGGAATTATGCCAACCGAAGGTCCAGGCCTTGGTGGTGATAAGGGACCATACGTACAATCTGAAAGAAGAGATTTGTACAGACCTTACATGGAGCAACTCGTAGAAAACGGAAGTGCTTATTATGCCTTTGATACCCCTGAAGATCTTGAAGCTATGCGTGAACAAGCCAAAAAAATGGGTCTCCCAAATTGGCAATACAATGCGGTTACGCGCTCAAGCATGAAGAACTCATTGAGTTTATCAAAAGAAGAAGTTCAGAAACGTCTTGACAATGGCGATCCTTATACCGTGCGTATGAAAATGCCCCGTAACACGGACGTTAAATTTGAGGATGCTATCCGAGGATGGGTAACGGTTAATACCAATAACCTGGATGATAAGGTTCTATTTAAGGAAAGCGGTATGCCTACTTATCACTTAGCAAATATTGTGGATGATCACTTAATGGAAATTTCACATGTGATTAGAGGTGAAGAATGGTTACCATCCGCTCCATTACATGTTTTACTTTATGAAGCCTTTGGTTGGGATGCTCCTGTTTTTGCTCACCTTCCCTTAATTCTTCGCCCTGATGGAAACGGAAAATTAAGTAAGCGTGATGGAGATCGTTTGGGGTTCCCTGTTTTCCCAATTGATTGGATGAGTCCAAATAATGAAAAGTATACAGGTTATCGAGAGCAAGGATATTTCCCTGAGGCGTTTGTAAATATGTTAGCGTTCTTAGGATGGAACCCTGGTACGAATCAAGAGATCTTTTCATTAGAAGAATTGGTTGAAAGCTTTTCATTAGAAAGAGTAGGGAAGTCGGGAGCGAGATTTGATCCGGACAAAACAAAATGGTTTAACCAACAATATTTAAGAGAAACGGATAATAGTGTTTTAGCAGATTTGCTTGAACCATATTTAAAAGAAGCGGGTATTTCAGCTGATAAATCTCATGTAGAAAGAGTATGTGGGGTGATGAAAGAAAGAGCAACTTTTATTCCTGATCTTTTTGAAGAAAGCAAGTTCTTCTTTCAAGATATTACAGATTACGATGAAAAAACAGTTCGTAAGAAATGGAAAGAGGATACAGGAGGATTATTGGGTGAATTAAAAGATGGCTTTGTCGCTTTAGATTCTTTTGGACATGACGAAGTAGAAGGAGCTTTTTCTGCAGTTTTAAATAAGAACGAAATTGGTTTTGGTAAACTAGGTCCAGCTCTGAGACTGGCTGTCACAGGTAAAGGTATGGGACCATCTTTATTTGATATTTGTGAGATTGTTGGAAAAGATAAGGTTCTTGAACGTATAGATATTGCATTAGAAAAATTCGCTTAATGAAAAATACAGTTAATGTAGATGGAATTGAAGTGTATGCTTACCATGGGTGCATGGAAGAAGAAGCACGTCTTGGGGGAAAGTTTATCGTGGATATAAGTATTGACACCGATTTTAGAAAGTCTGGTGAAAGCGATAAGTTAATTGACACTATTGATTATGTTATTGTGCGCAAAATCGCAGTGGAAGAAATGGCAATTCGTTCGAAATTAATAGAACATGTTGGCTATAGAATCGTAAACCGCTTAAAAGCTACTTTTCC
Source organism: Crocinitomicaceae bacterium (assembly GCA_022447665.1). Taxonomy (GTDB): domain Bacteria; phylum Bacteroidota; class Bacteroidia; order Flavobacteriales_D; family Crocinitomicaceae; genus JAKVAQ01. The sequence continues at coordinate 23,559 of JAKVAQ010000049.1, read as the reverse complement.
CGCGGCCGAAACAGTAAGAGTTACGGTACGAAAATTAGCAGCTCCGATAGAAGGATTGGTGAAAGAAGTGTCAATCTGCATTGAAGAATAAGAATTTTTGTATTTTTGCCCTCCTGATTCTTGATTGAGTCATTAAAGTGGTCCTGTGGCCGAGTGGCTAGGCAGTGGTCTGCAAAACCATCTACAGCGGTTCGAATCCGCTCGGGACCTCAAGAAAACCTCAGCGAAAGCTGGGGTTTTTATATTTTAAGACCAAGCTAAACTTGTTTATGCGAAGGGCGCAAAACACAAAAACGCAGACACAAAGTGGGTGGGGTTTTCTTGATATTGTTTTAACCATATTACGGATCACGAAAGTAATCCAAGGCCAAGTTTACTTAAGCGAGAAGTGAGAAACACAAAAACGCAGACACGAAGTGAATGGGGTTTTGTTAGTATAGTTTTAACCATGCTACGGATCATCTAATAATCCAACCCTCCAGTACCTATATTATACCTACACAAATTTTAGTGGTTCAAACAGGTTTACCAAAAAGGACCTATCTTAGCGTCACAGCTATGATAATTCGCCCAAAATTCATTGCTAACCCTATCCCCCGAATAAGTGTTTTTCTTGTTCTAATATTCTGCGCACAAAACTCATTTGCAAATCCTAAAATTGACTCGCTAATTGAAGTGTCTCAAACCCAAATTGGTTTTGAACGTGCTATGACGCAAAGACTAACTGGAATCTATTGCTACAAAGATTATAAATTAGACAGTGCAAAACACTTCTTTTCACTTGCACTACATAATTCTCCCAAAGACAGTCTTGGCTTAATCGCTGACCTTTATAATAAAATAGGACAGTGTTATTATAGAGTCGAAGACATTCCCAATACTCGTATATACTACCAAAAAGCTGCCGACATATATGAAACCACTCCTCATCTAAAACACAAATTTCCAAGACAACTTTCTTTACTAGGACGTGCTTACTATGACGTTGCTGAATACGATTCAGCTATGGTCTATTATTTAGAGGCCAAACGAATTCATGAAGAAGAGGAGCTGTTTACAGAAGATTACGGATACCTTCTTCATTTTATTGGATCTGTTCATAAAAGACAAGAGAATATTGAAGAAGCCTGTGAATATTATTACGA
>JAKVAQ010000049.1:0-22314 GCA_022447665.1 Crocinitomicaceae bacterium | reverse complement strand
TACCTCTATCGTGATTCAGCAACAAGTCAGGAACATCAAAATGCAATTCAAGAAATGCAATTGATTTACAATACTGAAAAGCAGGAAGCTGAACTGGAGATACTAAAAAAGGATAATGCTATTGCTGAAAATGAAAAGAAAAGAGCTCAAGAAGAATCTGAATATCAATCTACGATTACGAGCTATTTATCTGTCGGTGGTATCATTGTTCTCTTGTTAGGAATTTTTGTTTTTATAAAATACCGCGAGTCGCAAAAACAAAAGGCTTTAATTTCAGAACAAAAGCATATGATGGAGTTCCAGAAAGCCTTGGTAGAGGAGAAGAATAAAGACATTACTGACTCCATGATTTATGCCAGCTCCATTCAAAAGGCAATCATTACGTCAGATGATTACTTCAAAGAAATGTTCCGTGATTTCTTTGTTATCTATAAGCCTAAAGATATTGTATCAGGCGATTTTTATTGGGCCTACGAAACAAAGGATGGAAAAAAACTAATTGCCGTTGGTGATTGTACTGGCCATGGTGTTCCTGGAGCCATGATGAGTATGTTAGGAACAGCCTTCTTGAATGAGATCGTTATTGAAAGAAAAACTATGCGACCTGGTGTTGTATTGGAGCGGCTAAGAAAACAAGTTAAACGAGCTCTTCAGAATAATGAAAGTAAAGATGGTATGGACATGTCCTTCTGCTTAATTGAAGGTAGCAAAATGACCTTTGCTGGAGCCAATTTGCCAGTCTATGTTGTAAGGGATGGGGAACTAACTGAAATCAAAGGGGATAAACAACCTATCGGTTATCAGCCAACGGAAGAAAAACCATTTACTGAGCACGTTTTTGAACTTCAAGAGAATGATACACTCTATTTATTCTCTGACGGTTATGCGGATCAGTTTGGCGGAGAAAAAGGAAAGAAGTATAAATACAAAACGTTCCGTGATCGCTTAAAAGTAGTTAGTCAAAAAGCCTTGAAAGAGCAACGTGAAATCATTACGCAGGAGTTTGACCAATGGAAAGGTGAATTAGAACAACTCGATGATGTATGTGTTGTGGGTGTGAAGATATAATTTAAGTATCAATTGTTGACTGAGCCTGTCGAAGTCACTGTCACAATCTCTAATTTACCATTTTGGAATTTCGACAAGCGCAATGACATACACTAAGCAGCCTGAAAGAATTCCTCTAAACCTTTTCCTTTGAAATAATTCTTCGACCAATCAACAATTTCCTCTTGTCGGTATTTAAGAACATTCTTTTCAAATAAATAATTGATTGTATTATTCTCCCTTCTTGAAACTGCCCCGTCAATCATAATTCCAAAAACAAAGAGTTTCTGTAATCCATCTTTGGTTAATTCAGATTTACTAGGAACTTCCTCTATGAAGTCATCGTTATACGGTGGCTCTTCCTTGATTACTATTCCAAACTTTTCGAGCATTGTAACACTCAATAAAAAGTGATTATAATGGAATGATCGTTTTGACTCTGAAATGAGCTGTAACATGTCGTAAATGCTCTCTCTGAACTCAGGATTATCCTTTTGTTGTTCATACAGCACATCGGCACATCTTTTTACCAAAGGTGGAGCCATTACACGAATCCGAGCCTCGTTCATAATTTTTCGTGCTCCCCAAATATTCCAAAATGAATAAACAGGTATTCCAACAAAATCTATTACCGAACGCAAAGCATATCTTCCCAGCGCTTTTGTGACTAATAATTTGAAAAAAAATCCCGTGGCCGCAGCTTTTAATCGTAATAAGAGCTGAAAAATAATTACGCCTATTGGCGCTAATCCTTCGTACGGATTTATACCAATAGATTCTAATTGCTTTTGCTTCTTTTCTAGACTAACCGCAATGAGTGCATTCATGTTATTCTCGTAATTCGAATCTTTTGTATTCGGATAACCACAAGCGTGAGAAATATTCGCGACCGCTTTGATATTAACATAGGTCAAGAAGTAGATTTCAGCTATAACCAAAACTAAACTATAAACTAGGAAACCAATTTCTAAAGGAATGTACTGTTCGTAAATAGGAATCCATACATCTGTCGCTGGAAAAAGTGCCTCTCCAAAAATATGATAAGGAGCATACAACAATACTACTCCTAGAGCACCGGCTATACCTACCTTCCAGAAAGTACTTCTTCTAATCTTATTTAAAGCTACAACTTCCTCTTCTGAAAGAAGAAAAAGCTCATTCTCCGGTCCTTCATTTTGAATACGAGAGATTTCCTTGAACGCATATTTCGCCCAAAAACCAGGTTTCTTCTTTTTCTTGGGTCTTAGCAATGCTTATACTTTTTCTAAGAACTCGATCCTTTTATCAATAGGAGGGTGGGTTGCAAATAACCCACGAATACCTGACATTGCGGATTTCTTTTTAGAACCGTTTTCAATAAACATTCCCTTCAAGTCCTGGCTTCTTACTGAATCCACTTCATGATTACCAGAAATTTTTCGGAGTGCTGATGCCAAAGCGTCTGGTCGCTTAGTCATCTCTGCAGCGGATGCATCTGCCATGAACTCACGCTTACGAGATAACGAGAACCTAAACAGAATAGTTACTAAATAAGCGATAGCAGATATAGCTAAAACAACTATCATCACCCTTCCATCTACTTTCTTTCTTCCTCTACCTCCGTATAACATAGATCGAAACGCTACCTGTACAACAAAACTTAGTATTCCGACAAAAATTACAGAGATGATCAACAGTCTCACGTCTCTATTCATAATGTGTGCTAACTCATGGGCAATAACACCTTCAAGTTCAGCATCATCCAACGTATCAATTATCCCCCTAGTTAATGTAATTGCGTAGGTTTTTTCATTTAAACCACTTGCATACGCATTAAGGGCTGAAGATTCAATTACAAAAACTTGTGGCATTTTAACACCTTGCGAAATACAAAGATTCTCTACAAGGTTATACACACGCATGTTCTGTGTTCTTTCCAATGGCTTAGCTCCTGTAGAGTATTGAATCATTTTAGAATGCCATAAAAAAGCTATCAAAAACCAAATCGCCACAGCACCTAAAACCACTGGTAATGTTTGGAGAATTTGATTTTGGGTTATTTCATCCCAAATACCATTATTCAAGATAAGGATACCAATAACCACACCGGCTATTATAATAGAAGGAAAGCCTATTAATAGCAAAATTGACTTTACATTATTCCTTCTTATTTGACCGTAAATACCTACGTAAGCCATCTAGATACTAATCAAAATCTACTGTTGGAGCTTGGTCCATTTCTTCTCTTTTAACGACACCTACATCGTAGAAAGGTTCTTGAGAGTGTTTGAACATTCCAGCAAAAATATTATTAGGAAATTTCTGAATTCCTACATTATATTCTTTCGTTGCAGAGTTGAAATATCTTCTTACCGCAGCCAATTTATTTTCGATGTCACTCATTTCGTTTTGTAACTGCATGAAGTTTTGATTCGACTTTAAATCTGGATACGCTTCCATTTGTAATGAAAACTGTGACATTGCACCTGCTAATGCGGTTTCTGCTGCAATTTTTTCATTTACTGTACCGGCAGACATTGCTCTTGTTCTTGCTTGTGTAACTTGCGTAAGTACTTTCTCTTCTTGCTTTGCATAAGCTTTAACCGTAGAAACAAGTTGAGGGATTAAATCATGTCTTTGTTTAAGCTGAACATCAATATCAGCAAAGGCGTTTTCTCTGTTAAATTTAAGTTTGACTAAAGTGTTGTAAATAGCAATAACCCAAATTAATAAGACTACTACCACACCTAGTACAATCCATATTGGCATTCCCATGTGTTTGTTTTTAATTTTTATCTAATATAGGATTTTTTGCAGGACAAACAAGGAAAAACAGAAAGAAATTGCTAATATATTTAGTGTTTCGCTACTTTAGTTAGTTGTGCAATTCGCTTGTTTCTCCGATAAAAAGAATTAATCCTCTGATGTGGCCTTGCGCTTTTTCTTTCTAGAGTAACGGAAGAAGAAAAATCCACCTACCAATATAAAAAAAAACCCACCGCCTCCGATGAAAAATACTTTTGTCCAATAGGCCTCATCTTCGAGATACTGCAAATGTTCGAGGTAGTTTTTACTATGATTACCAGGTGACGGTGATTCTATACCTAAACTATTACTTCCCAATGAATCAATGTGCACTCTACTTAATGTAATAGCTGAATCAGATTCGATCGGTGGAAGCGTTAAAGAATCCACCATATACCCGTCATTATCATACAACTTAATATGTTCACCGTTGGCAGAAATTCCTTCATTAAATCCACCTACCACATTAACCGAATCCAACGAATAACTTGATGCATAATACTCCTTCTTCTGCGATAAAATAAGAAACTCTCCAGGTTCAATTAACGTGTTCGCAGGAACATCCCACCCTTTGCTGTATTTTGAATCCGTGAAATGCCAATTTGAAACATCTATTACTTGTCCTGATCTATTGTACAATTCAATCCAATCTTTTGAGGTATCATCTTCCGTTTGGAAATAACATATTTCGTTGAAAATTAAACTATCTCTGAACGTACTTGCTTTCTTTGGTTCGAAAAGTGGTTTTAAAAGTAAATCTCCTGAAACGTTCACCCATATGTCCACCTCTGTTTCTTCTCTACCTTCCCAACCCTTAAATACTACATCATGTTCTGGCTCAACCCAAATGTGAACAGGTACATCCACGAAATACAACCCCTTATAATCCCTATTGATTTTCATTGAGTTAAAATACACCTCTGCCTGATTATTACCAGGATGCTCTATGCTAACATAAGCCGTATCAGTAAGTTCAAACTTCTGCATAACGTGCTTTCTTAACCAATAAGGGCGTCCTCTAATAAATAAACGCAAGCTCTCCATATGTTCATTCCAATTCTTTAATGAATTAAACCAACGTTTTTGATGTAGCTCAATCTCAGGTTCAATTATACGTGCCATTTTATTTAGCAAATTCATGGCAGTATCGGCATGATAGACGGTGTTTAACTGATCAGCAAACGTGTTGATGTATTGGATTTGAACAATCTTATTCATTAATAATCTCCTGATGATAAAAGTTGACCAGGGCGGATCTGGCCAAACCTCATTATTTACACTTGTAAACTTCCTGAGTGTATTATGTTTATATCCATTCTTATTGTTGTTGTTTAATCCTAAATCCAGATCAAAAAGAATCCAACGCCATTTTGCTGAGTCCTTATTTTCTTTCCAATAACGAATATTTCCTCCTGCATCTCTATTATCAGAATACACCTCAGCGATATTGTAATTAATGTAATCTTGAATATCCATGAACTTGCTCAACTCTTCAATTGTTTCATCACTCTCCATATCCGACCTTTTAAGAAAAGCCAATAATTGTTTGTATGCTTTTGTACTACCATGTTGTGCTGTTCCGCTTCCTCTATGTTTCAAGAGATCTACAGAATCTGGTTCTGCTCCATAGTTCTGCTCCAAATAATGCTCGTTTATTTTCTCTCGCATATTTTGGATGCCCCAATAAGCTCCATTTATGTAAACAATAGCAGGTCTATATTCTTGAATGGCAAGACCGGTTGGTTTGGCCATTTGCGTCATAAATGCATCTCGTAGGTGTGTGCGCATGAAGTCGCCACCAGAATTCCTGAGAACAAATGATTTATACTTCTTATGCGGACGATTTGGAAATATTTTATACTCAAATCTATTTTTACCATACTTACTTCTCGCAATAATGGCTAAGGACTTTTGTGGTAACATCCTACTATATCCACCAAAAACTCTGACTCCAGCTTTTTGATTAAAGCATAGACTTCCATCCGCCTCATACATTTCGATGTTTATTGGCCTTTCCCATCCTTTCATAAAATTCGCACCCATATAAGGTTCCACAGTATCAGCACAACAACCTTTCACAAACATCCCAGATGACGAATCAAAAAAATTGCCCGGATTTGTGGCAATAGAAATTACCGGAAGTGTGTATTCTCTTTCTGTAAAATAAGTACTCGTGTGAACCCCTGAACGCTTTCCCTTAACGTAAGCAATCGCTCTAATTACTGTTGTTTTTTCGGCTACTATTGGCTTTTTATAGCGAAATGAGCCGGAGGAAGGTAATGAACCATCAAGTGTATAATAGATAGTAGCTCCTGAATCAGATTCCAAGGTAACTTTTTGCTTTCCAGCATAGATTCCCCCTGCAGGAGAAAAATCAATTTCTATTCCTTCTTGACCATATACCAATGAAGCCAGAAGCAAAAATGCGATCCAGAAAATGCGAGTCATGGATTTCAAAAATACGTAAACCGTTTAACTTCTCTAGGTTTTCTTAACTTCGAAAACTTAATTTTCTTAATGGAATTAAACGATGTTATAGGTTATTTAGCCATGGGATTCGTCTTATTGTCTTTTATAATGAAACAAGTAAAAATGCTTCGTATTATCAATACAATTGGGTGTTTTCTGTTCATTATTCACGGATTTTTACTTATACCTATTAACTGGCCCATAGTAGCAACAAATATTGCCATTGTACTCATCAATGTTTACTATTTATACTTTGTAAAGAATAACAAAAGCAGTTAAAATAACGTAGAGTAAGGCATATTTAATGGTGATATGAAAAACCTTGCTTTCTTTTTATTTCTTCTCTCTTCCCTTTCTGGTAAAACACAAATGAGTATAGATACTTCTGAACACGAGTTAAGCCTCATTTTTATTGGAGACGTAATGGGTCATGGACCACAAATTACCTCAGCTTATGATGAAGAGAAAAAGGCTTACGATTATAATTCTGTATTCCAGTATATAGCACCTGTTATGCAAGACGCTGACTATACCATTGCGAACTTAGAAGTAACATTAGCTGGACCGCCTTATAAAGGATATCCCCAATTTTCTTCCCCTGATGAACTAGCTGTAGCCTGCAAAGACGCAGGTGTTGACATTATGGTGACCTCCAATAACCATACGTGCGATAGAGGAGGAAAGGGTATAGTAAGAACCGTGCAGGTTTTAGATTCTTTGGGTTTCATGAGAACAGGTTCTTTTTGCGACAGTACTGATAGAAAGCACCATACACCATTAATCATCGAAAATGATTGCTTTCGAATTGCCATATTAAATTATACCTACGGAACTAACGGCCTTAACTTTCCCGAACCAACAATAGTTAATTTATTGGATAAGGACATTATTGCCGCCGATATGGAAAAAGCAAAGGCTAGTAACGTTGATAAAATAATTGTTGTTACTCACTGGGGGCTAGAATATAAAAGAGAACCTGTTCAAAGTCAAATTGCTTGGGGAGAGTATATTTTCGATCAAGGAGCGGATATAGTAATAGGATCCCATCCTCATGTTCTGGAAAAAATGGTATTGGAAAAGAGTACCAACGACGGTGGAAAAGAAGAATTAATCACATATTCATTAGGAAATTTTGTTTCAAATCAGCGTAAACCTCGGACCGATGGTGGTGCGTTGTTCAAACTTACCTTAGGCAAAAAAGATGATCAATGCTATATTAAAAATTCGGGATACATTTTAAGTTGGGTATATACTCCAATTGAAGAGGGAAAGAAAAAATATTACATCCTACCGGCCTCACAATACGAAAATGACACCGCCTTTTTTGATAGTATGGATTCATTTAATCAAATGCAGGCGTTTATTAAAGATTCCAGAGAGTTGTTTAATGAACAAAATGTAAATGTTCCTGAATACATTTACCAAAATGAAAAATGGATACTAAACCAATAGCACCCATTTTACAAAATCAAAAAATTAACAATATATCTTATCTAACTTGTACCTCTCCAGGTATGGAGAATAAAGCTCCATCGTTCCCTTCTGCCTTGATCAGGTAGGTATAAATTCCTTTGTTCACCATGTTGCCTCCTAAATCTGAACCATCCCAGATAAAGTCAGCATCTTGAGTTTCAAAAACTTTATTGCCTTTAATATCATAGATAACCATATAGAACGTATTTAGTTCTGTAGTCTTTATCGAGAACAAATCATTAATTCTATCTCCATCAGGTGTAAATACATTTGGTATGTTATCTATACTACTTTTTGTGGTGATATTTATTTTTTGGCTCTCCGTATAGTTTAAATCATCCTCACCGAAAACAGTAAGTTTAATAGCATATTCACCGGGCTGAGAATAAACATGTGATACATTTTCTCCTTGCGCCGACTCACCATCACCAAAGTTCCAAACTATCGAAGACGCATTATTCGCATTGGCTGTAAACTTCACTTCAGAAGGCACATTGTAAGAACTTGCCGTGTACTCCATTTTACCGGAAGGTACAAACACATTTGTTTCACCTGTATTTGTGTTGTCATCAGAATTATTTTCTGAATTATTTACAGCATTGGTCTCAACAGTTGAATTTTCGTTACTCGTTGATGAATTATTTACCTCGCTAGAACTATTGTTATTATGATTGGTCTCAGAGTTTGATTGAACTGTGTTGCTACTTTCAGTTAAATTCTCAGAATTGGAAACTACTGATTCATTTAGGCTATTTTCTTCATTAGAACTATTTAGTTCAGAAGTATATTCGCTCGTTTGAACATCATTATCAGCGTCTTGGGCAGACTCTTCATTAGTATTTAAAACAATGGTATTTTCCTTATTTGTACTTTCCTCAGTTATATTCTGAGCAATTTCTTCTTTTGATTCATCTACTGGATTATTATCTGTTGTCGCTACATAAACACCAGTGATACCCGCAGCAACAATACCTGTACCTATTAATACTTTTTTAAGCATTAAAGACACACCTGTTTTAGCAGCCACACCTGCACTAGCATTAGCACCAATACCTTGGGAGATATTACTCCACAAGTCTGGGCTAACATCAGCCTCCAAACCTCCCAGTTTCTCCTGGAATAGTTTTTCGATGTCCAAATTATCTTTCACTTTCTTCTACAATATTATTTTCTATCAACATTTGTCTCAACAATTTTTTTGCTCTAGAGTACTGAGATTTTGATGTGCTCTCTGTAACTCCCAAACGCTCCGCTATTTCTTTGTGCGAATACCCTTCAATGGCATAAAGGTTAAATACGACGCGATAGCCTTCTGGAATGGATTGTACTAATTTCAAAAGGTCATCTGCCTGAATATTTTCTATGATGTAACCTTTATCTTCTACTAAATAGCTCACATCATCCATCGACACATCTTGTTGATGTTTTTTGTTTTTTCTGTAAGCATCTAGCGAAGTATTTACCATTATCCTACGCACCCATCCTTCTAAAGAACCTTTATTCTGGTATCTATCAAGATTATTAAACACTTTAATAAATCCATCCTGAAGCACATCTTGTGCCTCTTCATAAGACGCCGCGTAACGAAGGCAAACCCCCATCATTTTTCGCGCAAATTTTTCATAGAACGTTTTCTGAGCAGAAACCTTGCCGGACACACATTTATTCACTAACTGTTCATCCGTCATACTCTCAGCTTCAATATCAAGACTTCGTTTATTCACAAAAAGTTGCACCTATAAACAATTTTAACCAAAATATTTAACTTTGCTTACTCCTAATGCTAACCCTGAGACGCTTTACCCGTCTCTATTTAACGCTTAGTTTGCACAAATTATTGACCCTGTTTTTTGTACTTATTCTATTAAGTAGCAGTTCTTTGGCCAAAAGCACAAAGCTTAAGCCCGGTTATTGGCATTGTCAATTAATGTTGTCTGAATCGTACCATCTTCCTTTTATTATGAAGTATGATAAAAAAGATGGATGTTTCTCAATTTTTAATGGTTCAGAAGAGATTTCTTTAAGAAACTACTATCCTTATTCCGATTCTTTAGTCATTCCTTTTGATGTGTTTAAATCTGAAATAAGAGTTAAAGCAAAAGGGAAAAAAACAGTTTCAGGCTTCTGGTATAATATGGAGCGAAAAGGAAATTATAAAATTCCTATTTCTGGAAAATTTATGAAAGTTCCTTCTCGCTATGCAGTTGAAAATGCATTGATTAACGTTGCCGGTAGATGGGAAGTACGCTTTGATCCAAAAGGAGATAATGATCTAGCCATAGGTTTATTCGAACAGTCTGGTATAAATAAGGTAAGCGGAACCTTCTTAACCGAAACAGGAGACTATAGATTTTTAGAGGGAGCAACACTTAACGACAGCCTTTATTTATCCACCTTTGATGGGTCTCATGCCTTTTTATTTGGAGCTGCTTTAATTGAAGATACCTTAAGAGGACTCTTTAAATCGGGAATTCATTACGAAGTTGATTGGATTGCATTTAAAAATGATGAGATAGAATTGAGAGATCCTGATTCATTAACTTATCTTGTAAATGATAAACCTGTTTCGTTTGAATTACCGGATTTAAATGGAGGAATGTATACTTTTCCAAACAAAGAATCCGAAGGAAAAGTAACAATTATTCAAATTATGGGTACTTGGTGTCCGAACTGCTGGGATGAAAGTGTTTACCTTAAGTCACTATCAGATAAACATGGAGACGACTTAAATATAGTTGCTGTTACGTTTGAGACACCAGAAACAATGGAAGAAAAAATTGCTAAAGTTGTTTCATATAAGGCTAATCTAGGTTTAGAGTACACATTTGTAATTGGTGGTAATGCCTGTAAACCTTGTGCTAATGAATTATTCCCTCAATTAAATAAGGTTATCTCTTTTCCAACAATGATCGTTTTAGATAAAGAAGGAATGGTAAGGAAAATTCACACCGGCTTTAACGGTCCTGGAACAGGCCATTACTACACTAGTCTTGTTAATTCAACGAATACTTTTATTCAAAGCTTAATTAACGAATAATTAGCTGCACGCTATTTTATTCACCCTTCTTTCGTGTCTTCCTCCTTCAAAATCAGTGCTAAAGAAGGCGTCTATAATATCTAATGCCACTTCTTCTGATATGAAACGTGCCGGAATAGCAACTACATTAGCATTATTATGTTGTCTCGCTAATTCTGCAATTTCTCTAGTCCAACAAAGAGCAGATCTAATTTCAGCATACTTGTTTACAGTCATATTAATACCGTTTCCACTTCCGCAAATAACAACACCCTTAATACCATCTTCTACTACAGTCTTAGCTACAGCATGACCAAAATCTGGATAATCAACACTATCTGAAGAATAAGCACCTTTATCATCCACCTCATAACCCTTATTCTCCAACCAAGATTTTACTTTTTCTTTTAAATCATATCCCGCATGATCACATCCAATAGGTACCTTCATAATGTTGTTTTTAAATTGAACATTTCAAAGATATTAAAGCCAAATTCACTGAAAATATTCGTCTGTTAATAATTATGAACAAGTTTTATATATCCGACATATATTACTGATTTACAGAAAAATAAATATTATCTAAATTGTTAAAGAAGATTGTGAATAAACCTCAATTACTCAGTGATAAGTTCTCTTTAAATAAGTTGGAAATTAAAATCTTTATTTCAGGTATAGAAAAATTTAAATTACGCCTGTTTATAACTCTTTAAATTTACACGGATTTATTGACGATAACAAGAAAACTAAATTTCCACATTTATCGTTATTCACAATGAAAGTCATTTTGTTGATTAATGGAATATTTTCCTGATTAACAGATCACTTGATATGAGTAAAACGTGTTTATTTCTTTTTGATAAAATAGAAAGATCAATAAATGCCTTATTTTTGAGTAGAGTTATACACATATTAACAGCCCTTAATAACAATAATAAAAGATTAATATTAAAAGAGAACTATATATATTATTATTCCTTTTCAGTTTAAGCTTTTCCTCCTTAGGTCAAGACGTAAATCCAAATGGTTACAATAAGTTTTTCTACCTTGACGGAAAATTAGCGAGTGAAGGAAATTTTAAGGACGGTAAACCTGAAGGTGAATGGATTTCTTATCACAACAATGGAAATTTAAAATCGAAAGGAAATAAAAGTAATGGACTCTCTGTAGGTAAATGGATTTTTTATTCAGATGAGGGACAAATAGATTGGACTTACGAGTATGAAAATGATTTAAAGCATGGATGTGCACAACGTTTTGATTCACTAGGAAACGTTATAGAAGAAAAGTTTTTTGTGAATGGTATAGTTCAGGGAGTTCATACCTGGTATTATTCTTCAGGAGAACTTAAAAAAACTGTAAATGTTGAGAACGGAAAGAACGTGGGGCAACTTCTTGAGTACAATAAAGAAGGAGACGTAATTACCGAAGAAATATATGATGGAGGCTTTCTGCAAGACAGAGAAACATATAATCGGCTTGATAAAAATGGAGAAAAAACAGGTGTATGGCGTGAGTTTTATTCCGATGGAACCATAAAATCAGAAAAGTCTTACCGTGATGGAAAACTCGATGGTGTTAGTAAGGAATTTGACACTAAAGGAAGGTTAACTACATTGGATAAAATGAATTATGGAAAGGTGGATACAGCCATGGGATTTACTCTTTTGGATATGTATAAGGACTTCCATAATAATGGAAAAAAGAAGTTAGTTGGAGGTTTGCAAGATGGATTAAAGAACGGAATATTTAGAGAATATGACGATGAAGGAAATCTTATAAATGGATACATCTATGAAAAAGATACGGTAATTGCGGAAGGATTAATTTCACCAGAAGGAATTTATACCGGGACATGGAAACTTTATTACAAAAGTGCCGCTATTAAAGCAGAAGGTGAATACGAAAACGGTATTCAGAATGGGAATTGGGTTTATTATTATCCTTCAGGAAAAGTTGAACAAAAAGGATTAATGAAAAATGGTACTCACGTGGGCAGTTGGACATGGTATTACAGCAACGGAACAATAAAACGAACCGAATATTATAACGGAAAAAGTTTGTTAGAAGGAACGGTTACAGAATATGATTCCTTAGGGAATGAAATTGCCAGAGGTGACTATTATAATGGACAACGCGAAGGAGAATGGTTTTATCATGTAAATGACTATAAAGAAGTTGGTGCATACACCATTGGTTTTAAAGATGGTATTTGGAAGAGTTATTATCAAAACGGAAAGCTTTATTACGAAGGAACCTATTCGGAAGGCGAACCTAAGGGTAAACATGTTTACTATCATAAGAATGGTATGAAAAAATATAAAGGAAAGTACCAAGGAGGTGAAAAACACGGTGCCTGGAAAAGGTATGATGAAAAAGGTCAAGAGATAGAATCTATAATCTACAAATACGGTGAGATTTATAAAATCAACGGGTTCAAAGTAAAACCAGTAGAAGAAAGTGAGTAATAGATTACCTGTAGATACCGAATCCACCCTAAAGGAAATCCTTCAAAGTGTTAAGGCTTTTGCCTACGAATTCAACTTTAACGATGAAGGAAGTCTTACTGGAGTTGAGTTTGTTTCAGAAAACATAGAAAATATTTATGGGATCTCGCGAGAAGAATACTTGGAACGTATAAGAGATGGAAAAATTAATGAGCTATTTGATCCAGAAACAAGAGATAAAACAGTTGAGAATTTCCATAAAACCCTAATTATTGGTGAACGCACGACTTTCAGATATCAGCTCAAAAATGGAAACTGGGTTCAAGAAAAAATTAACCCAACACATAGAGAAGACGGAAATCATGTTGCCTTTGGGATTATTCAAAATGTGACCAATGAAGTTCGAGAGGAAGAATCTAAAAACGTTACTGAGCTTAAGTATCAACAGTTATTTGATAGAAATTTAGCAGGTGTTTTTAGAACACATGTGGATGGTTATGTAATGAATTGTAATCAGGCATTTTGTGATATACTTGGTTACGAATCACCAGAGGAAATTAAATCAAGACCAGTTCAAGACTTATACTATTATCCTTCATCGAGAACAGGATATTTAGATGAGTTAAGAGAGAAAAAATACCTTTCTAAACACATTAGTATTCTTAAGAGAAAGGATGGTAGAAAATTAATCGTAAACAATAACGTTGGTATATTTCCCGACGAAACAGGAGAGTTGAATATAATTGAGGGTACACTAGTTGATGTAACTCAGGAATATGAAACGAGTATCTCTCTGCAGCAAAGTGAGCAACGATATAAGTTGATTTTTGAATCAACAAACATTTCAATTCTACTACTCACCTTCTTGGATAGTGAATTTTATATTCTTCAAGGAAATACAAATGCTAATAAGCTCTTAAAAGTTAAGGAACGGAATGGTTTAACGGGGCTGGAGTTAAGTAGCATTTTTAAATCAAAACCTGATTTCAACAACACCATGAAAATGTTGTTGGATTATGATAAAACTCAGGAGGAGCAGGATATAATAGATTTGGAAGGGAATCACTTAAACGTTGAATTGTATTTTTCGCATGTACAAATTGAGAATGAGCAGATAATACAGTTGGTAATAAAGGATAACACCTCTAAGCGCAGAAATCAATTAGAATTAGAGAACTCCCAACGAAATTTTAAAAACATTGTTGATACTTCCCCAGCAGCGATCTTTATTTTCTCTGAATCTGATGAACTATTGTATTCAAATACTTTAGGAGATCAAGTTTTAAAAAACCAATTTAAGACTGAATCGAAGCAATTAAAAGACATTTTTGCTAAAGATCACTATGATGTAATTAAACACCTTGCAAATAGCAGTACTAATGCACCGTACATTGAAATTGATTTGAAGGGAGGAACAAGGTTCAGCGTTAAATTGGTGAACATTACCTATAACAATGAACCTGCAAAGTTAATTTCATTAACAGACGTTACTTTGCAGTATCAATTCAACACACAAAAGTTACGTGCTGAAATTGCTGAAGAAAGTAATTTTGAATTGGAAAAGGAGATTGTGCAGCACAAGCGTACCCAGGAGGAACTTTTAGAAAAATCTTCACGACTAAATGCTTTTATTGATTCATCAGCGAACCTATACATAGCTACGTTAAACAGGAAGTTCGAGATTACATCAATGAACTCCAACTTTCATAAAGAATTTGTAAGACAGTCCGATTTTACACCAAAAATAGGTGGAAACCTCTTTGACATTATTACGACCAGTGAGCGTGGAAAACAATGGTTTGAACATAAACTTAAGCGAACTTTCGCCGGACAAGATCAAGTTATTGTCTCTAAATTTCCAACCAATACCGGTAAAGAATTATGGGTTGAGATATTCTTAAATCCAATTAAGATTGGCGGTAAAACTTCGTCGGAAATCTCAATTATTGCGCACGATATTAGTGAAAAGCTCGAAAATGAGCGATTAATAAAAGCAAGCGAATCTAGAAACAGAGCCTTGCTTCAAGCTATTCCTGACCTTATATTTAGAGTTACTAGTGAAGGAGTTTTTACTGATTTCAAGATTAACAATTTAGATGATAGTGAAATCTTTTATGAGTTTACTACCACTAAAGATATTATTGGTAAAAAGTTAATTGAGGTTTTCTCAATAGATGGTACTGCTGCTGATTTTATGGAGTATGTAAAAAAATCCATAGAAACGGATCAGTTAATCACACATTATTACAAGATAAAAAGAGAGGTAAAAGGCAAAAACAGAACACTTTATTACGAAAATAGATATTCGAAAATTTCGGATAATGAGGTTCTTATTATTGCTAGAAATATTACCGATCAAGAAGAAAATGAAGTTAAATTAAGAGACTCACTTAAGGAAAAAGAAATCCTGCTCAAAGAGGTACATCATAGGGTAAAGAATAACCTTCAAGTAATTAACTCTATACTCAACCTTCAAACTTCTTACATTGAAGATCCAAATACATTGGAGTTTATCAACGAGAGTCAGAATAGAATACGTTCAATGTCTTTTATACATGAAAGTCTCTACTTAACTGAGAACTTCAGTAGTATCAACTTTTTGAACTATATAACCAACTTGGTAAACAATCTTTTCCACTCTTACCAAACGCATGATAATAGAATCAACCTAAATCTTGACGTGGCAGAAACACATCTATTATTAGACCAAGCAATACCTTGCGGTTTAGTGCTTAATGAGTTATTATCGAATGCCTTGAAATATGCATTTCCAGACGAACGAAAAGGAGAATTACATGTTTCACTAAAAGAAGTTGATGGAAAGATTCACTTAATGGTGAAGGATGATGGTGTTGGTTTACCTAAAGATTTTGATTTAAAAAACTTAGATTCTCTTGGATTAAACCTTGTAGAAGTACTTGTAGAACAGCTAGATGGAACCCTTGAACTGGAATCAAATAAGGGAACCAAATTTTTAATTATATTTGACAAAGCAGAAGCGTAGAATGGCAAAAACCAACGTTCTCGTCGTAGAAGACGAAAGTATAGTATCAAAAGATATTCAACACAGTCTTAAGAAATTAGGATACAATGTGGTGGGTGCCTCTGCGACTGGTGAAAAGGCAGTTGAGCTTGCTCATGAAACAAAGCCAGACATTATCCTTATGGACATTATGTTAAAAGGTGAAATGAATGGTATTGAAACTGCTGATCAGATAAAGAAAGAATTAAACATTCCGGTAATTTACTTAACAGCTTATGCTGATGAATCAACATTAACTAAAGCTAAGGTTACCGAACCATACGGTTATATCATTAAGCCATTTAAAGAAGTAGACCTGCACACTTCTATTGAGATGGCGCTTTACAAGTATTCTAAAGAGCAACAAATTCAAAAGGAGAGAGACTTATTTTACTCTCTAATTGAAAACAAAGGTTCCGTAGATTTCATTTTCGTAAAGTCAAAAAGTAAGCTTGTAAAAATTAAGACTTCAGACATCTATTTCGTAGAAGCGTTGAAGGATTATGTTGTTATTAACACATTAGAAACGCGCTATACGATTCATTCAACAATGAAAGATATGCAGGCAAAACTTTCTTCGGACGAGTTTATTCGCGTGCACAGATCATTTATTACGAGAATAGATAAAATTGTAGCTATTGAATATCCAAATCTTCAGTTAGAAAATGGGAAAAAGGATATTCCTATTGGAGGCTCATACAAGGAAGAGTTATTAAAAAAGCTTAACCTTATCTAAGGAAGCTTATATTCCCTTTTCAAATCATAAACATCACGTATTAACTCCGCTACTTCATCAGGGTTGGTGCCGTCGTACATTCCTCTAATTCTTCCATAAGGATCAATTAAAGCAAAATTTTCTGTGTGTAGGAAGTCTGATTCGCCACCGTGCTCAAAATCCGGGTCAGCTTCATCAGGAACGACTAAATAAGATTTTCTAGCCATTAGGTACAATTCAGACTTTTCGCCCGTTAAAAAGCGCCATTTTTCGTAATCAGCCTCAAACCTATTCGCGTATTTATTTAATACTTTTACTGAATCGTAACTAGGGTTAACCGTATGGCTCAGAATCATAAAGTTTTCATCATCTAAAAACTCTTTTTGAACGCGTTGTAATTGAGCTGTCATTTTAGGGCAAATTCCACCACAAGTCGTGAAAAAGAAGTCAGTGACGAATATTTTACCTTCAACAGTAGTATTGGTAACTTCTTCTCCGTGCTGATCTAAAAAAGAAAAATCACCAATGGTGTGGTCTCTACTTATATCTTGCATTGAAGGGTCCACCAATTTAGGGTTAACATCAGATGGATTTATGACTCTCAGAACGTTATTTTCGCTTCTATTGTAAGCACTGTCAGGATCATTATAATAATTCAGATTAATTATAATCGCAGCAGTAATACCTGTAACTAGCACAGCAACAAATCCCCAAATCTTTCTACTCAACATACTTTAAAATCTTATTCCAACAATGCAAATATCATCTATTTGATCTAGACTTCCCATCCAGTTCACAAGTGTTTCGACCAATGCATTCTTTTGTACTTCCATCTCATTTGTAGAGATGTCAAGAATTAAATTTTTAAGTGTTTTATACTTGAATTTCTTACTCTTCACCCCTCCAAATTGATCGGCGAACCCATCAGTATAAAGATAAATAGATTCTCCTGGTTTTACGTGTATTTTGGTTGAGGTAAATGGACGTTCTATTGAATATCTGCCCACTGGTCGCTTCGTAGCTTTAAACTCATGTAGAAAAACCGTTCCTGTCAAATTCGAAATGGATTTAGAGGCACCATCTTTATTTTCCTCTGTGCTTAACAGCCACAAATCGTTATTGGCTCCAGCATAAATTAAATCGCGGGTTTTTTGATTAAAAGAAACTAATGATATATCCATTCCATCTTTAATCTTACTTTTACTGGCATTAAAGGTTTTCACTACAATTTTTGCAACGTTCTCAAGCACTTCTGAAGGTTCTGTAATGGCCTGTTCATTTACTGTTTTATTGAGAGCTGCCGAACAAATTACACTTACCATTGCCCCAGGAACTCCATGTCCAGTGCAATCAGCAACCGCAAAGAAATCTACCTTTTCACCTTTCTCATTTTCATAAGATTCTAGCCAGTAAAAATCACCTGCAACAATGTCTTTAGGTTTATACAAGATGAAGTAATCGGAAAAAGTCTGGTCAATAATTTCCTTACTCGGTAAAATAGCTTCTTGAATGCGTTTAGCATAATTAATACTATCAATTACTTCGTTATTCTTTTCTTGAAGCAAAAGGTGAGCTTCTTTTATTTCGGCATTTGTTTTCTGACGCTGCTTAGCAGACCTAAGAATTAACATGGTTATTACGCCAATTAATCCTAACCCAACCAACAAAATATAGGTCCAGAATTTCTGTTCTTCTACCTGTAATTTAATGGCTGCAGAATCTTGTTCATGCTGCATTACAAGGTTTAATGAGTCTTTAATCCGTTTGGTTTCGGTTTCTTGTTCAATGCCTAAAACACGAATCTTTTCCAAACTATTTTCATCATCTAAAGAGTCACGAAGGCTTATAAAGTTCTTATAATTCAGGAGGGCCATTGCAGGGTTACTCATTCCTTCATAGGCTAGATAAAGCTGTTTATAGGCATCACGCTCAACATCTCTAGCACCAGCTTGTTTGGCGAGGTTTAAGGAATGATATCCTGTATCTAAAGTAGCTTTGTAATTCCCTTGAGCATTAAATACATACATCATATAAACCAAAGTTTGCGCTTGGCCATAAATGTCATTCTGTTTACGCCATATAGCAATAGATTTATTGAACTTGAGTAAAGCTAAAGGGTAGTTTTTGAGGTTTGTATAACATACCAAACCCAAGTTTTCATTGGCAATGGCTACACCCCGTTCGTTTCCTAAAGAGTCGCTCATTTTTTCGGAACGCTCAAAGTAGGGGATTGCTCTATCATAATCTCCTTGATAATCATAAAGCAATCCGTAGTTATTATAAAGCCTTGCAATGGCCTTATAATCTTCAAGCTCTTGAAGCAAAGCTAATGATTGATCGTAATAAGATTTTGCAATTTCAAACTCGTATTTAACATGATATACGACCGCGATTTTAGTGCTGGCATCAGCCAATAACGCCTTATCTTCGAGAAGCTCGGCAATACGTTTCGCTTTAAAATAATAATCAAGTGCTTCTGCATGGCGGCCCTGCTCTCGAGAAAGCCATCCCGCATCCAATAAAATATCAGCTTTTAGTTTATTGTTATTAGAAAATTGAACTTCTTGAAGACAAACCTGAAACAAACTATCCGCCTTTTTAAGAAAGCCCTGATAGTAATAGTTGTTAGCAATAGAATGAAGGTTTTCTATTCTCTTATCAGGATAAGAATCTCCTATTTTTTCATTTGATTTAAAGTAATAATAAGTAGAAGAGTCCTGCATATTCATCAAAGAATACACTTCTCCATAAAGAGAGTAAATATCTGCTAAATCTTCCTTTGTATTATCCGCAAAAGCCTTTTCATAGTTTAAGAAAATGAGAGCAGAATCAAGGTTATTCTCGAGGTAATATTTAACTCCACCAAACCTATCTGGTGTGTTAGCCCATGAAGTTCCTGCAAGGAAAGTAAACAGAATTATATGCAGGAACTTTTTCACTTTACATTGGCTTATTCAGCAGTTACCGGAATGGATTTAATTCCTAATTCTTGCATTTGCTCTTCATCAATTGGAGCAGGAGAATCAATCATCATATCACGCCCACTATTGTTCTTAGGGAATGGGATATAATCTCTAATTGAATCTGAACCACCCATAGTAGCAACCAAACGGTCTAAACCAAAGGCCAATCCACCATGCGGAGGAGCGCCATATTCAAAAGCGTTCATTAAAAAACCAAACTGTGCTTGTGCTTCTTCATCAGTGAAACCAAGATGTTTGAACATTAATTTTTGCAGCTCTCTATCGTGAATACGAATAGACCCTCCACCTAATTCAACACCGTTCATGGCAAGGTCATAAGCGTTAGCTTTTACTTTACCAGGTTCAGTATTTAATAGGTGAATGTCTTCTTTTTTAGGTGAAGTAAACGGGTGGTGCATTGCGTGGTAATGACCAGTTTCTTCATCAAGCTCTAAAAGTGGGAAATCCAATACCCAAAGAGGAGCAAATTTCTCAGGATCACGCAATCCAAGTTCAGTACCCATGTGCAAACGAAGCTCATTCATTTGGCTACGTACTTTGTTCGTATCACCACAAAGAATCAAAATCAAATCACCTTTTTCAGCACCGGTTAATTTTGCCCATTCAGCTTGTGCATCTTGGTCAAAAAATTTGTCTACGCTACTCTTAAAAGTCCCGTCTACATTCACTTTACAATAAATAAGACCAGTAGCACCTATTTGCGGACGTTTCACCCAATCCACCAATTTGTCCAATTGCTTTCTTGTGTAATCAGCACATCCTTTAGCTACAATTCCCAATACTAATTCAGCATTATCAAAAACTTGAAAACCTTTGTTTTGAGTTACTGAATTCATATTGTTGAAGGTCATTTCAAAACGCGCATCTGGCTTATCAGATCCATATTTTTCCATGGCTTCATCATAGGTCATTCTTGGGAAATTACCTTCAAAATCAATCCCTCGGCAAGTTTTAAATAAATGTTTTACCAACCCTTCAAAAGTGTTTAACACATCTTCTTGCTCTACAAAGGCCATTTCGCAATCTATTTGTGTAAACTCTGGCTGCCTATCTGCTCTTAAATCTTCATCTCTAAAGCATTTTACAATTTGGTAATAACGGTCGTAACCACTCACCATTAATAATTGCTTAAATGTTTGCGGAGACTGAGGTAAAGCATAAAACTCTCCTGGATTCATTCTACTCGGCACAACAAAGTCACGCGCACCTTCTGGTGTAGATTTAATTAAGTATGGGGTTTCAATTTCCATGAATTCCACACTATCCAAATATTTTCGAGTTTCTAACGAAACTTTATGTCTAAGCTTTAAACTTTTTTGAAGAGGGTTTCTACGAAGATCCAAATAACGGTACTTCATTCTTAGCTCATCACCACCATCTGTATCATCTTCAATAGTGAATGGAGGTACTTTACTAGCGTTTAATAATTCTGCTGATGATACTTCAACTTCAATAGCACCAGTGGCCAAGTTAGGGTTACCTTTTTGGCGCGCAACTACTTTACCAGAAAGCGATACAACGAATTCACGTCCAAAACCCTGAAGCGTTTTAAAAACGTTTTCATCTACACTAGTTTTTTCTGCAACAAATTGAGTAATTCCGTATCTATCACGTAAATCCACCCAAATAATATTTCCTTTATCACGTACGGTTTGTACCCATCCGTTTAAGGTTACTTCATTTCCAATGTGTGATTCGCGCAATTCGCCGCAAGTATGAGTTCTGTTCATGTGCTAATAATATGGGCACAAATGTAAGGCTAATTTAGATTTTTTGGGCGCTTTAACAGGCTTTACGCTGTATCTATTTTCAAAAAAATAGGATGCCGCTTCAATCCCTAGCGTTTATTCTCTTTTGCTTACTTTAAAATTTTCCTCTTTCGTTACAATAGCTTTGAACATTCGCTTTGAAAAATAATCAAGGTAAGAAGTTACTTTTCCTGAAGTTTGATCTATGTAAAAGTTCTCCGCAAGAATGGGTTTAAGATCTTCAAAGTTCATCCAAAAAAGAACCTTGTCACCAACAATGTCTCCGGTTTGATAATCTCTATCGTAGACTACCGGAGCAATCGCTTTAATTACCCTTTTCTTTTCTTTTTCACTTTTGTTAATGACTACATCTTCCAAAATTCTATACTTAATAATGTCAAAATCGGCATACCAGAAAACATCTCTTGGGGGATAAATTGTAACCCAACCATCCTCTGTTTTTGCGACAGAGTCTTCACCATAGATATTAACAAGTGGGAAATATGATTCTGGTCCGTATGTTCCGAATAACTCAAATACTTCCTTTCTTATCTCAAAACTATTGGAGAAATTCATTCTGTCAGAAAGGTCGAAAACCGGATGCTTAAG
>JAKVAQ010000048.1 GCA_022447665.1 Crocinitomicaceae bacterium | reverse complement strand
CGATTGTAGCTAACGTTTGGCTAAAGTTAGGGAATTTAGAAGAAGATGGAAAAAAGTGCGATGGCCTAAATTACCGTGCGAAGTGCGTAGGCCAAACCCCGGACCTTGGGAGCGTCCGCCCGTGAGTAGGCTACCCTGCCAATGAGCACGCAAACGTGAGAGAGCGCTTGAGTAAAATTAGGCATTGATGCCGAGCAGCGTAAGCCGTGATTTTTACCTAATTGTTAGGTGCAGTTTTTATTATTAAAATGGAGAGATCTTTAAAAAACCAAATTCACCGTTGTCAACAGCAATAATAGCTCCACCATCAGCGGTCAAGTCTATGTCTTCTCCAGCCCAATCAGATTTGACCTGGCCATAAGTCTGCTGCCATTCAACATCACCGTAGTTATCTAATTTTACAAGATAAACATGCCAGGTGTTTGAATTGTCACCATCATTTCCACATTTCCTTTTATATCTTCCATACTCGTCTCCCGTCCCTGCTACTAGAATACAACCTCCATCAGTTGTTGCTTTGATCCCCCAAGCCTCATCATGGATGAACTTAGGTTTGAAACCTCTGGGGTTGCCATTTACAGATTCCCACAGAAGATCTCCATCATTTGAAATTTTAACAGTATATGTGTCCCAATTCTCGCTGCCCGATAAGGTATGACCTGTTAAAAATATAGAACCATCACTGCTAATATCCATTCCAAAACAATGATCACTGTCAGAGCCACCATATCTCTTTGACCAAAGAATATTTCCTGTCGAATCTAATTTCAAAAGTCCATAATCACTTGCATTTTCCGTAAGTCCGGAAACAAATAGGTTTCCATTAAATTGTTCAATACGATAACAATGAGCAAGTTCAGAACTTAAGCTCAGCCCTTGTATTAGGTTCCCTTCTAGATCTAAAAAGGAGAAGAATCCTTCTCCTTCCGTGAAAAATGTATTCAAATTGTCTTCGGCGTTTCGATAACCTACAGTAATAATTTGGTCATTCATCACAATGAGATGCTCAAAAGCATCACTTCCTCCATTTTCAATTGTATTTTCAAAAAGAATTGAACCTGTTGATTTTTGAAGTTTTGCAATGAAACTGTCATCTCCTTTTGCTCCACAAACGATATAACCATCATTTACTTCAATAGCCGAATTTCCAAGATTGATAGTTCCATCTGAGAATTCCTTTTTCCAAATTAATTCACCCTGTTGGTCAGTTTTTATCACTAATATTTTTGCAGAATTCTTTAGAGAACCGGTTTCTCCAACTTGCAAAAATCCACCATCCGAACAACTTAATATAAAATGACCATGGGACTCTTCTTCTGAGCCATTATGCGATTTGAAAAATGTCTGATCAGGAGAATTAGCATAGGTATGTAAATTACAATCCTCATTTACTTTTCCGCATGAAAGTGCACCAATTAGGCAAATAAGTATTGCTATTGTTTTAAGTGAAAATTTCAATTGATGAATATGCTTCAAGGTTCAGGCAAAAATAAGTATTGATACCGAGTTGGCCAAGCAGGTAATTTCACTTAACTGTTAGGTCTAGTTTCTGCATCAATCCATTAATATCATAATTTGAAACGAAATTCCGAATTAACTGAGCAGCCTTTTAACCTTGATAAGTATTGTTTAACCAAATAGGGTCACGTTCAATGAATTTACAATTTCCCACTAGAATTCTACTATCACCATGTTCAATCTTCAATTTATAAGCTACCGGTCTTTCCTTTTTTACTAGACTAATTTTAAGAATTTGATTTTCGCCATTCTAAAAATTCTGAAACAGAATCTTGAGAAACTCCTTTAGAAATTAACCATTCAAGTCCTTCTTTTTCAGTTTCGCAGGTAAATGTTGGGACAGAAGGTCTTGTGATAAGGAGGTAACCCTTTATTAGAAGTCGAACCGCTAATGAATTAGAAAGAAGCACCTCTGCTTTTTTAGTTTTTACAAGATCAGGATGATTACCTACTATTTCTTTAGCTTCTTGTGAAAATTTGCCATAAATATTTTTGAAACTAACCAGCGAATAGTATGGTTGTTTACTGTTAGCTGCGAAAAGTTTGTCCATTAATTCATGTATGATTAATTCATCAATCTCACATTCATCAAAGTAGTTGGTGTATACTAGATCATCACCAAAAATCCAGAATTCATAATTCTTATCATCAGTGAAATAACGCATATCAGTACTAAATGTAGTGAATTACATAAAACCATTGATATCAAGTCAAGTATACGGGAAATGTTCCAGAACAATAGGACTGCGTTTTAATATCGCCTAGGTTTTGTTGTGTTTAGTTATATTTTTTAGCATTCCTTTGAAAATTAGGCCATGAAATGGTAATACTGAATACCAATATAGCCTTCCTATTAGGCCCAGCGGTCTGAAGGTGGCTGTTTGCTGCAATTGATCACCAATAATTTTAAACTCTAACCATGCTTCACCTGGAAGTTTCATTTCAGCAAACAAAAGTAAATGCCCTTTATCTTTATTTGCATAAATGACTCTCCAGAAGTCTAATGAATCCCCTACATTAAGAGAAGATGGGTTTGTTCTTCCTCTTCTTAGTCCCACACCACCTACTAGTTTGTCTAAAAATCCTCTAAATTTCCAAAGCCAGTTACCATAATACCAACCAGTTTTACCACCAATATTCCAGACTTTTTGAACGCAAAGTACACGATCATCAAATCGTTTTATTCGCTTGTCAGTAAAACATCCAAAAGTCGGAACTTCAACGAAGTCAGAAACATTAAAATTGATCCCACTACTTGTGTAAGAATCTTTCCAACTGGAGATTATTTCGTTACTCTTTATTTTGCTAAAAGCTTTTTGAAGCGCTTGTTGGTAGCTGATAGGATTAATGTCTAAAATTTCATTAAGTCTATTGTCGCGACAAACGACTTCGACCTTCATGCTGTATACAAGTGATACCGCCAATTTATAAGATGTTGAGGTAACAAAATACAGCCAATACGAAGATAGTCTGGGGGTCATTACGGGTACTATATAGATTGAGCGTTTTAAACCTCTGCATTTCGCAAAGCCTAAAAGCATTTGTTTGTAAGATAATATATCAGGACCTCCAATATCAAAATTTTCGTTGTATGTTTTGGTATTAAAAAGTGATCTATGCAAAAATTGTATAACGTCAGCAATCCCAATAGGCTGACATTTAGTTTTTAACCATTTTGGAGTAATCATTATTGGGAGCTTCTCTACCAAATCTCTGATTATTTCAAAAGATGCACTTCCTGATCCTATAATGATTCCTGCTCGGAGTGTTGTAAGGCTGTATCTCCCTTTATTAAGTTCTTCTTCAACATCTTTTCTTGAGTTTAGATGTTTAGATAGCACTCGTTCATTCACTATACCACTTAGGTAAATCACTTGTTGAACATTGGTTTTGTTTAAAGCGTTTCTGAAATTTATAGCAGATAATTTTTCAAGTTCTTTGTAATTCTTTGATGAAGACATGGAATGGACAAGATAGTAAGCCCCATCTATGTCTTCAGGGATTTTTTTTAGAGATTCTTCATCGAGTAGGTCAATTTCAATAATTGAAATATGTCCTCTAATGGATGGGGGAGCAGTAAACCTGCGTTTATCACGAACGCAGCAAATTACATCATGACCTGCTTCAACTAAGGCAGGCAATAATCTTTTTCCTATGTAGCCAGTTGCACCTGTGAGAAGAATCTTCATGTTTTTCTAAAAGCTGCTCTCACTGCAATGTATCTAAATTAAGTGAGTACTTTAATATACGGATTTTAGAGAGAAAATTAAAAGAAAACTTGTAATAGTGTTATGAATTGAAGAACGACCGCTCACCGAATGATAGACAGGATGAGGGGCTGAGTCACTTTCAATAAATAGTTCTTTAATAATCTATCAAAGTTGAGCAAATATCTCATAAATGGTTTTAACACCTGATAATTGCGCCAAATCTAATATTGCAAATGACATTCCCACAAATAGTAAAAAAAAGCCCACCAATACCTACGTTCCCGAGTAAAATCTTTTCTTGTTCCTCTTCCCAATTCGAAATTTCAATAGCTTCAGTATAACGAGTTTTAACAAGATCTAAATGACTTCCAATAGTAATTCCCCGATTGGTGAATAACTCACAACTATCTCTCATTTCAATTATTTCGACTGCATTGGTTTCCTGTGAAGAATAATGAACGAATTCTAAAACAAAACTAGAGTCGGAGTAATACCAGAATGTATGCACACCACCATCAACATCCCATTCTTCAGGAATCGATACGACTTCTGGTTCGCCAATAACTGCTATTACTTCATCTTGGGTCATTCCGATTTCGACCCCACCAATGTTTGATTTTGACATTAATTCAATACCAAGAGAATCTATTTGATCACTTGTGTAATTTTCTGGCGGAAAATCTGGATTAACAGTAGCAGTATCGGAGAGGTCTCCAATCAAATCTTTTTTATCTATGCTATCGGCATGGACAATTTCATAATCAATTGTAAATGTTTCAATGGAGTTAACACAAGAAAAGTTTATCGTAGCTAAAAAGAGTACTAGCAGTATTTTCCAATCATTCATAACGCTTTTGCTAGACTACCTTTTGATGTGTTTTAAGTATTGTTATCGGCTTTTTTTATTCACCTTGTATTTGTTCTGCTTCAAATTGCTTGAGGTTATCAACTATCCTGTTGTAATCAGTAGAGTCTATTTCAGAGGTGTTAACCTGAGAGAGTCCTAGAGATTCTCTATCTTCTTCTTTTAAATTTTCACCAATTGTTTTTAGATCTTGGGAGGTTTTCAAACCAGTTTTGTCATCTGAGAAATAGTATATGTTTTCACTAAGAGAATAGTTAGATGCATCATTTCCAATCCATTCATATTCTAAATTACGAAAGTAGATTAGTTGGTTACTAATGATGTAATATTCTCGTTCTGATTTACCATAGCTGCCTCGATCCCAAATCATTAAAATCCTTTTTTTGGATTTGTCTTTATTCATAAAATATGATGTTTCACCTTCTAGATGTTCAAAGGAATAATTGATTTTCTTATCAAATTCTAAGGTCTTTTCAAGTTCGGTGATCTGAGTTTTACGTTCATCAATTATATTTTTTTGATTTAAAAATACCGATGAGACCATGGTTATGAATAAAAGATATTTCATAGTTTATTATTTTTTTAATCCTAAATATAGTTCGGAATATTATTTATTACACCTTCTCATAGACAGTCGTTCTTTTCTGCATTAAATCAGCAATTGTGTCCCAAAGCAAAATTCTTTTTGATAATGAATGCTTGGCCACGCTTAATACTTCGGACCATTTTTCATTATCATTTCCACAGAGTTCTGATATCATTAATAGAGATAATGGACCATGTTCATCTCCGTCTAGTTCTATGTGGCGATCTAAATAATATTTAAGTTTTGTATAAAATACATTGTTTGAGTCAGAAGCATTTAATATTTCGATGAACATATCTGGTATTATATCTTCCCTGCCAAAAGTAAAAGCTGAGGCTATTAAATGTGGTTGTCTTGTCTCAATTATAGCAAATGAATAATTCACGAATTCAGAAACACCTTGTGCAATCTCAACTTCTTTAAGAGCGCTGCTTACAGTGCGGCCAGAATCAATTAATTTGATAAATTTTTCAATTTCATTGGTGTCTGCCTGGGTTTGCTCCATCGCCTCTAAATACATTTCAAAGTGACTTTTGGGTTCTCCTAATTCGTTGATGTCACTCTCTTCTCCATGAACGATTTCGTTTATAAACCTAGAAAGAGTAGGATTCTTCACTGGTGTCCAGGGAACTTGTACATTAGTTAGTTCTAACTGCAAAGCCTTCAGAAGCGACATAAAATCCCATACCGCAAAAACATGGTTTTCCATGAATACTTTGATGTCTTCGATGTCAGCAAGTGTTTTGTATAGTCGGTGGTTCCGAAGTTGTTCTCTTAATTCGGAAATCTCAATTTCAATCTCTTTAATTCTATCCATGACGATGCCTACTTACAAATTTTAGCAAAGTTAATACCAAAAATGATGACTAGGTATAATTACCTAAATTCATTAGATGCTTTTTAGTACTTCCATAGCTTTATTTGCATCATTATATTCAACAAAAATATGATCATGATAGAATCCGGCAACGACATTGCAGCTTAGTCCATGTTTTGCTAATTCCCTGGAGAAAGCTGCTGTTAATCCTACAGCGTTCAACGACGAATGGACATTCAAGGTGATCCAAGCGGCAGTGTAGCTGTATTTCAAATTCAGTGTTTCAGCTTTACTTTTCTCAATTATGATAGTTACGCCTTCTTTTTCTTTAAAATGACCAACTACGTCATTAATAGTTATCTCATTTAAGTTCTGGATTGAAACGAAAACATATTCTCCGCTATTTAACTCAGGAGTCATGTTTTTCAATATCTGTTCTAGATTTTTTATTCCTTCCACGATGGTTGTAATGTTTAATATATGAAACGTAACCTGCCGATAGGCATGTATGATTTTATATGTTGTTATCTTTAGTTTTTATTCAGGATAATTTTCATTTGCGTAAATGTATTGGTGATACCCCTGCCCTAAATGGTCTCCTACTATATTAAAATAACAATCTTCTCCTTTTCCAAAAGGTAAAATAACTAAGGGTTCTTTCAGACTTACTTTTTTGAGTGTCCAACCTTTAGGCAAAACAACTTCTAAACTAGGCTTTCCTGATTCAGTAGCGTGCATTACATAGTAATTTCCTTTATTATCAGTTAGCTGATATATTTCATTGTCAAAACGTAGTATTTGACATTTTTTTATAGTCTTTATTACCAAATAACCTTCTTCCGGTTTCAATAAATCTGTTTTTGAAGGTATGAAATCAACAGCTAATGGTTGAGCTAATTCAATCCAGGAATAGCCTTTATATTCTCTCTCAATTAGACAGTCTGTTCGGTTACAATTAGAATTCGCATTGGGAGAACGAACTAGCGCCGTTTTGTCAATTAATATATGTCTATCAATATTTTTATGCCAAGGAAAACCAACTTTTAAGTCTTCCCATTCTTGAAGTGGTAAAGGATTTGAACCGCCGCTAATCACGACTATTTTTTCTTTTAGATTTATGAGCTCTTTAGCTAGCCCAACGTCTGTCCATTCAATATCTGCAGGAACTTGAAAAGCTGGTTGCGTAGAATAACTTATTCCCGCCTCTTTAGCCGTTGGAAAATTGCAAGAGTTTAGCAGAAAAACAAATAATATTATTGTGGAAATATTCCTGTGCATTTTCTTTAATTCTGTCATTTAAATTACTGGCAATTACGTTTCGACGAAATCTGCCAAATTCTTCAAAGAGAACATCTAGAAGTCGATTGTAATCTTCTAATTGTCAGGATTCGTGGTTCCACATGTTAATATAGTTAATTTCGGTCATTATGAGGTGTGCTTAAATATGTTTTAAGCATTTACAGACTGACTTTTCTCAATGATTAATTTTATTACACATATACTCTTATTTCGGTTGTTTTCTATTTCCCGAAATTCCAACAACTTTGGATGGACAGACGCTCTCAATTGTTATTTGACCTTCATCCTCCATGTTGAAAGGCCAATCATCCTTTATGGTAATCGTACCGCACATTTTTGCGGAACTATTGTCTAAGGTCTGAATTCGAATTTTTGCCCCCTTTTCTAAAAATCCCCCTTCGATAACACCTCTTGTAGAACCTTCTAACTTGAGCGTTATTTCATGACTTCTTCCTCTGTATTCCTGCTGCATAACAATTTTGCCACTTCCCATAAAATGATGGTTGATTGGAGCATCCCCATAGTTTTTGCAATTGATCACGTGAAGCCTATCACCCTTATCGGTATAACTAGTGGTATAACTAGCTCCAAAAGTATGGTATGAGTTGCCAACCATTTCAATATCAAAGTTTTTATTGTCCACGGAGTTAATTAACGAACCATTACCGAGACCTTCGCCTCCGCATAAGTACATGTTTAGAGTAGGTGATCCTTCAATACGATATAGATTCTCTCCTGTTCGGTTTACAAAATGTCCCATAAACCTGAAGTTACCATCTCCTTCAATAAGAATTCCATTCCCAATTTCCCCGAGACCTTCAGAATCATTACCTATTGGTCCAATCCAACCTGTATTTTTCCAGGCTGGGAAATTGATTTTTTTTGCATTTCGCCAGGCCTCAGTCTTTGCTTGAAAGTTTTCAATCACGCTAGTTCCACGCTTGGTGCTGCCTATTTTTATTAATTGGTTAATTGAGCAACCAAAAACAAATTCTATATGATGATTTCCTCCTTCTGAAAAATCAATCCCATCATAAATATTACTCAACACTATATTGTATGCCCAGTTATTGTCAGTGCCTTCAACGGCGTAAGGATATTTGTGAATTGTTGTGTTACCAGTTGTGTAATTGTAAGTTTGTTCAGGACGATAGAGGTATAACCCTTTCATTACTGAGTTGGCTTGAAGCTTAATGTCTGCGCATCCATTAGGATTGTTCTTATTCGCAAATAATGCCAAAATAGATCGACCATACCCATTAGTTGGATTATCATTAACTCCTCTTATTTCAACATATTTAGGAACATTAATAACACCATTTAATCGATATACTCCCGAAGGAATAAATACGATACAACCAGCCCTTTTATTCGCTATTTTCCCTGCCTTATTCAATGCTTTCTGAAAAGCTTGGGTGTCGTCTTTCTTCCCATCACCTAAAGCCCCAAAATCGGTAACAGTGAAAATATGGCTCTTTCCTGATGGCGGAGAAGGCACCTGTTTTTGAACTTGTATAAATGGATAGTTTGAGCGATCAATTTCTATAAACTCATGATTTGAAGTTGTGTCAACTACAATTTCATCTTCACCTTTACGCGAAAAATTTAATATGCTCAAACCTCCTTTTGTCGATGTGTTGCCATAAATTACAGCACGAGAAACTTTCTTGCCTAGTTCAATATGATTATATTTCTTTTTGAAATCACATCCTACAACACTTAAATAACCAGCATTAGCCTCTAAGGCGCTGCCTGAATTCCATTTGGAGAATGAACATTTTGTAAATCCAACTACTCCAGTTTGTTGAACCAAAAGTTTATTTTCACTGGCAAAACTAACGTTGTTAAATTGCAAATTCATTGCATTTTTATGAACATAAATGGCGGTGTCTGTTGCATGAATTGAACCACCTGTTATCACCCAGCCATGGTCTTTGGTTTGATCAAAATTAAGTCCAACCCGACAATTGGATATTTTAATGTCAAAAATAAGCGGAGAAGAAGGTGCGGTTGTTTTAATACCGGTACTGTATCCGTCAATTTCTACACCAACAAAAATTCCTCCACCAGCACCTTTTCCTGATAATATAGCGACTCCATTTACAGAATCAATAGACCTTTTAATTGTTGAGTAATCGACCGATCCTAGTCCCGATTCCGACCAATATTTAGGACCAAAGTGAGTATCTTGGATACGCGGAGTGGCGGATGTTTGATGAACATATATTCCATTTGAAATAGGACAGCCATAGACACCTATTATGGTTGGGAATTTTACTGATTGCCCTTTCTGTGGTTCATATTTAATTCCTTTGTACGAGTTAACCATTGTAATATTTCTAACGGTGGAGAATACGCCTTGACCTTCAAAGGTATATGGGTATTCAAGAAGTGAAGAAGACAAATTTTGCTGAGGATAATACACGGATAAATCTCTGACCATGGCGTAATCCAATAGGGTTATTGCTGCATCAGTAGTACCGATGCCATGATTGATATGTAGAACAGTCCCTTTAACTTTTTTATCAAGTTCTGTTGGTCTCTTCCAGTCACCCCTTAAGGTTACCTGTTCAGGAATAATTAATGGGTTTTCTAGAAGGTACGTCCCTGCAGGTAAAAAAACAATACCACCGTATTCGTTTTTCGCTTGATTCAAAGCCTTTTGAATTGCCGAAGAGGCATCACTTTTACCCGAGTTATCAGCTTTAAAATCCTTTACTGCATCAATAGTATATACTGGGATGTCAAAGTCAGAATATAGCGTATTAGCAATTTTTCCATTAACGGTAGTTTGATTCATTCCTGAAAAGGAAAAGGCTATCAAAAATATCAGTGCACTAATTATTGTTCTCATAACAAATTTGACCTGATTACAGAAAAAAGGTTTAAGCCCCAAAAAAGTATTTCTTTTTTTAATGTATTTTTCCAGTTTGAATGTAAAAGTCTGTGCTTATTAAGTAACGTGCTTGAAGGAGTTATTTCTTATACACTTTATTAGCGGTAGTTTTTGTTTTTATATAGTACAGACCTGTACTTAAGTTAGACATATCAATCGTTACTGAGTTTTCATTTTGAGATGTAATAATAGAAGTATATGTACGAACGCTCTGACCTAATGCGTTAAATATTTTTATTTCAGTTAATTCAGTGTTATCACCTGAAACTATAATTTGATCATTTGTTGGATTTGGATAGATTTGAACAGTGCTTGTGGCTTCCATATTTAAATTCACCGATTTAATAACAGAATATTCAAACTCTCCATTAAAGTCCGTTTGTTTCAAGCGATAATAAGAGAGACCCAAATATGGATCGAAATCTGTACTAGAATAGTTCAAATTAGAAGATGAATTTCCTCCTCCGTCAACTCTGTTTATTTCTTCCCAATCAAGTCCATTTTTCGAGCGTTCAATTGAAAAGTAATCGTTGTTAATTTCAGAGGCAGTTTGCCACTTGAGTTCCACTTTTTCATTATTTATTCCTTTGGCCTCAAAACTGAATAGTTCAATAGGAAGTGTGCTCGTAATAACTCCAATTCTTAT
Organism: Crocinitomicaceae bacterium; assembly: GCA_022447665.1. GTDB lineage: Bacteria > Bacteroidota > Bacteroidia > Flavobacteriales_D > Crocinitomicaceae > JAKVAQ01. The sequence continues at coordinate 19,451 of JAKVAQ010000048.1, read as the reverse complement.
GGGTAAGTATGTGTTTACAGACCCGCCTCCTGGATTTACTCTCTGTCCACACACAGTATAAGTTGCTGAACCATCAAAGGTTATATTCCATGAGGTATAGCTAGTTACACCAGTGTTGGGAACGATACTGGTTGGGTATGCATTAAAATTTGAAGAAGGATCGGTTAGAGTGTAACCTGAAGTGCCAAAACTTAGTGAGTCTCTCGTATTCAATATGTTAGTGGTAATGCCATTATCAGTTATAAACAGTTGGGCGGTTGTTGAGAAAGTTAAATTGAGACATTGCTGGGAAGTAGCAGAATTCATTCTAAATTCGAAGTTTCCATCGTTTGAAACTGTAGGGTCAGAAGGGAAACCAGATAATAAGGATATACTCGCGTCAAAAGTTTCCCCTGTGCCACCTATTGGGATTGATGTAATTGGACTTGAATTAGTAAGTCCTGTAAAATCTAAGTAAGTAACTTGACTGATACCTAGATTATAAAAAAACACTATCGTTAAAAAAATAAAACTCTTCATAATTCATTATGAGTTAAATGCCACTAACGTTTTAGTAAATATAGCAATTTATTGCGGCCTCAAATAGGTTTGCTAGACCCCCGGACTTTTATCTGTACACCCTTGAAGGCACCTAAGGAATTTGGGCAAATATTGGGCGTAAAATATTGTTCAACAAGCTTTGACGCCAGCCTTAGCTAATTTGCTATGTTCTGTTTATAATAAAATCAATCTCAAAGAATTACTCTAGAATTGAAAATAATGATGTCATTTCCTTTAGCTCCAAATTCATTATCTCTTTTAATGATTCTTAATTCGGTTTTGACTCTTTCTCTATATTCCAACGATTGAGAGGGTTTCCAAAATCATAGTCTTTTATAATCTTACTAGAAGATTGTTCTCGAATAATGCGTTTTTCAATATCTCCAAAAATCTGCTCTCTGTTCAACTGTATTCTAACCTTAAGTTTCGGTTGTCTTTGAGAGTAACCACCTATTTTATTTTCGTAAGAATCAATATTGAGAGGTAGCTTTAGAGAATTAAGAATCAATTTTTCTAATTCTTCAGTTGAAGAATCATCTTTGTATTTCAGGACTCTTGTATTGTTATTCACTATTTATCGGATTGCACACAACAATCCAATATAAGAATGTTAGAGGATTAGAATGCACTGACCTTCGGTTGTGCATGGGCCTTTATTATTTAATTTTGTTTTAGAAGTTAAATTGCTATTGTTTTTATACCGTCTTAGGCACTGTTTTCAATTGTTCATTTTTATATTTGAATATAAATTTTTTTCGTGTTTCAATAAACCTTCAATTTCTTGATTCGTTGGGATGTTAATTGCATAATGATATAGAGTGAACTTCTCTCTTTTAACTAATTTCAAAATTGATTCACTAATTTGAAAAGGCGAAGAAGTATTAGTTTTTGCAATAAAATCTAATTTTTTTGTTGTAGCTAACGTTTAGTTTATGGGCCGGGTTCTGCCCTTTGATGTCTATGATTTCATATACATACTTGTGCTTTTATATGAACTAACTAAAAAAAACTTATCCGCTCTTAGCTCCGCAAGCGACCAAATGAAAGTTTTATACTTTTTCAGATTTTTTTAATGCTTTTGATTCTTGCTTTTAGCCACAATAGAATACTCTAGATTTTACGAAACGCCCTTCCAAAGGACTCAAAATACCTGTCGTTGAGACTAGCTAGTGTTTTATTCAGAACTAAATTAAATTTATTTTCTAATAGTAGCCTATAAATTTCTTGATACGAAAAGAAAGAAACCTATGGTTCTCTACTTTTTGCAGAAAGCTTTTTTTTGAGATTGGACTTTCTTCTAGGATGGGCATGAAACTCTCCAAAACAGGTCGACTGATTATTGTTTAATTTATCGTCCGTATAAGTCATATAAAAAATAGTATTTTCCTTCGCCATGAGCGAGCTTATTTCTTTTAACGCTGCTTTATATATGTATTGATATAAACCTTCCAGAGTGATTATTGCAGATTTATTTTTATACAATCCAGCACCAATAATTTCCGCTGCAAGGCTCTGAAGCTAGAGGTCTAGGCTCACATGGGTCAATTTATGGGAAATTTTCACATTTTCAGGAAGCTTAGCTTGTTTTTTTTCTGTTCCTGCATTTGATCAATTACGAACATTTTGAGCGTAGGAGGGAGGTTAAGCCTGTATTGCCTTGAATCATATCCAGCACCGAGAATGACATATTGTTCTAAACATTGATTTCCACTTCTTTTGGACAAGTTCTTCTATGAACCGTGTTCGAGCAATTAAATGTTTAGGAAAACTTGGAGGGAAGTATAGCGCTTAACCACATTTCATTATGAGTCTCATAATCCTCATTATTCCGGAAACTGAAACAAAATTTCCTTGAAAAGGATCATAGATAATTCTTTTGGGGTGTTTAGCTTGGGATTAAATTAATCTTCGTTTAGCAAAACCTTGGGCAGTATCGTACTTTCTAAATAATAACTTTTGTATTTTCTTTAGTGATCTTGTTTTTCGCAAAAATTATCGTTTTTCAGAGTAGTAACACTTTGCGGTTTAATCCGAAAAAATACTATTTTAATTTCTTCTGACCTTAATTATCTTGTATTAAGCATCAGAATTAAGAAGTTAATCTAAAACTTGGAACTTATCTGATATTCGATTACTTTAGCCATTGACCAAGCAAAATAGAACAATGATTAAAAAACTCCTTTACTTAACAGTTCTTTTGACTATAAACCTTCTTTCATATGGTCAAAGATTAGACGCCAGAGCTCATATAGGCTTCTCAATTTTAGAACTAGCGACTGAACAGTCAGAGGCTATTATAAATGGCGTTTCATATGAAACAAGTTTGCGAGGAAGGCCAGGACTGCAATCAGGTTTAGCTTTAACCATTGGTGAGCGCTTTTATGTTCAGCCAGGTATTCAATGGACAAGTTGGTCACAAAAAATAATTCATACTAACATGGTCACGAATGAGGATAATATTGATCAGGTTAAAATGTCAACTGTATCAGTTCCAATAAAAGTTGGAACAAGGCTTCTAAGTAAAGAGAGTACCAATTTAATTAATATTCGTGTTTTTGGCGGATTGGATGGACACCATATACAAACGGTAAATCATAGAACAAAATCTGGTCTTATTGGTGATTTGACGGTGGATGATTACAGTCAGTTAATTGTAAATGCAGATCTTGGAATGGGGGCAGACTTCTTATTTATGTTCGCCGATATAGGTTATCAAATTGGATTGACTTCAACGACGCATGGCGTGGATAAAGCAAAGGTTAATGCTTTCTACACGAATTTTGGTTTTAGACTCAAATTTTGATTGCGATAAGTTTACCAATGTTAATTTACTTCTTTACTTATCAGTTCAGACAGAACAAAGTTATAGAGCTTATCGGGTTATTTTAAGCTCAATTGTAGAGTTTTACTTGAATGGGGTTGGAAATACTTTAATATTTCGATCTACGGTATGCTCATTTAAGCCATTAAATTGATTTACGATACAAGAATCTTGCTTGCTTTCTAAGATAAGCCCCCCAATCAGTGACCATTACAAATGTGCAGTCTAATAACATAAGTTGATTTCGCCTGTAATTTTTGCAATGCCTTCGATGATGATGTGAAAGCCAATATCTCCTGCACATAGTTGGATTTAGGCAGGTATGTCCAGAGTATCTCCTTGATAAACTGGAACCAGCGTTTCTAAAGAGTCCCGATAAGCAGCGTGTGATGGAGAGGCTCCTTGATTTGTACTATCGATAACTATTTTAAAATCAACCCCTGTGATAAAGCTCAATGCTAGTAGGGCTCTCCTAGATCAATATTACCAAACTTTGTAAAAGCTAATGATCCATAGTAAGTTTAAACAATATCATTTTCATATTGACCTTGTTGGTAGGTTGGTAAGGCAATGGACTGGGCAATAGAGTTTGTCCATAATAGAAAAGCAAACATGAATAAAATTGATTTCATGATTATTTAATTCATCTATTGCTGCTAACACTTAGTATAAAAGCAATAGTGGATTTACCTGCTAAATTTTCGGTTTAGCACAGACCATAAATATACAAAACCCCCTAGATGAAGCACCAACTCCGCTATGGCTTATGTAAATTGTTAGTCATTGGCTTTTTTCTCTAAAGAAATCGGATTGAGCTAAAATAAGTCCAAGAAATAAACAGAAATTGTAATGGAATTCTAAACCAAAGGTAGGAAAGATCATTTCCATCAAATGTTTCTTTTTGATAATCAATATTATGAATTGACGCATAAATGTTTGCAGGTAACATCAATAAGAGGAAAATAATAAAAGTCCATCCACTAATCATTTTCAATTTTGGAATGAGCAAACCAATTGCTAAAAGGATTTCAAAAAAACCTGAGAGATAAACAAGATATGTTTTGAATGGAATAAATTGTGGTATCATCATTGACATTCCTTTGGTAAATGCGAAATGTCCAATTGCCGTAAAACACAACATTACAGACATTGCAATTCTTGCTGCTAACAAAAAATTATAACCCTTATTTATAATTTTTATAACAAAAATTGCAATCACGAAACTTGATAAAAGTACTACTAATGGTTTCATATTATCTTCTTTTAATTCACTTACAAAACTCATAAATGATTTTCGAGTAGACAATGAACCCAGGTTAAGTAATTCGTTTGCGTATCCTGCTTAAGGCTTGAGGTGTAACACCGATATAAGAGGCAACGTATTTTAATGGAATTTGTTGCAATAATTTTGGTCGTTCCGAGAACAAGTCTAAATAACGTTCTTTGGCTGTTTTGTTTAGCAGGGAAATTTCCCTTTTCGACTTTATTAAGAACATATTTTCCGCCATTCTCCGTCCAATTAAATTTCCGTTTTCGGTTTCTTTATAAACCTCTTGAAGGTCTTTGAATGATATTCGCCACAAAGTTGTGTTTGTCAGTGTCTCTATTTGATAGTGAGAAGGGGTTTGTGTGATAAAGGATTCATAAGCAGTAACAAATTCGTTTTCAAATAAAAATCCAAAGGTCAGTTCACTTACCTCTTTTGGTGATATAAAGTCTCACTATCCCTTCGGAAATAAAAGATAAGTAGTTCTCAACTGCTCCAACTTCTATTATGGTCGAGTTCTTATTTATTTTTTCCTTATACAATCTTGAAGAAAAAAACTCCCAATCAGAATCGCTCATGGGATAGATACTGTCAATGAACTTTTTAATTTCTTTCATCCTATGATTCTTCAGCTTGTGGCTAATTGTTTATATACGGCAAGTGGGACGCTAGAAAGCGATAAACTTTCAGGTTTGCACTTAGCCAAATCGTTGTATTTTGTTTCTATTTTATCCATTTATAAAAGCTAAATTAACGATTTGGAGGTGTTGGTATATTGCACAGATCTTTCGTAACAAATCGAAATCCCTATTTGTTATATACCGTGTTGTAGAGCATTTGTATTTTAATCGATTGATATTTTAGCAACTATACTTTGAAAGCATTAAATTCAAATTCTTGCTCATTCGGAAATTCAGTCACTTTATCTGGACCTCTCAATATTTTGGCCTTCTCTAAAACTCTTTTAATTGGGTTTGGTGAGAGACCAGAAATACTTTTATATCGGCAAAATGGTCTTCATCAAAAAGAGATGATATTTCATCAGTATTAAAAGTTATCTTTTATTATTCATCAAACATTAATTTTCTTCTTTTCGAATCGGATTGAATGTCTCAAAATCGTCAAAGTTAATTGCCTTGCATATTCAGTTTAAGTCAAAAAAAGGTGTTTCTTCATGATGCCAATTAAGAATTTCATCTTGATTAAATTCAATTCCCTTACTATACAATGTTAAAAAATCAAAATGCTCTTCACCCCATCTTGATGTTGGCATGTAGACTTCAATTTTTGATTCTTCGTTGTTGTTTTCAATATTACTTAAAGTTAAAGAATTTAGAAGAAGATGGTAAAAAGTGGGGGAGCGAATAAGGAGGGAAGCAGCATTAGCTACTGTGTTATGTGCTATGGCCCGTCTGTTATTTTAAATTCGACTATAACGGCGTATGTTTCTTCGGGCTGAGTTGATATTGCTGGTGCTGCAAAAGAAGATCAATTGAAAATCTATAAATCACTGTCTAAAGGTATTCGAAAAACACACAGAATAAGACAAAAAGCTAATATCCAAAAATGGATGAATTTGGACAACGAAAAAGCTAGCTAAGTCAGATTTAAAAAGCCTCATTACCTCCTAAGTAGAATCCTTTAGCACCATATGAGCCTCCAGCGATATCAAGATCTAATTTCGATCGATTTTTTTGATCAATCGTATATCTTACTCCGCATCCAAAACCAGGATTGACAAAATCAAACAACTGAATGTCCGCATCAAAATTCGTTGCTGTGGTGGCATTCATGAATACTGCGCCAGACCAAGTTTCTTTCTTTTTTTGTAGCGGGAATCTCCACTCTAACTCGGCATATAATAAATGTTGGCCTCTGAACCGTCCTTGCGCATAGGCTCTTCCAGATCTTCCGTACTGATCCCAGCCCAGAGCAGGTAAATCTAAATACGGCAAGGTACCTCCGATTTGAAAGTTACCATAGACCCAAAATGCCAGCAAATTACTCGCCCGTTTTTTACTCAAAGAGAAATACTCTCTGTACTCAGCCCATAAAACAGAAGAGTATTGTGAACTCCCAAGCCAAGTGGGATTCAATCGATAACTGACGAAAGCGTATCTACCTTTATAAGGACTTAAAGTATTATCTCTACTGTCATAAGAAGCATTCAGTGATAGCCCTGAGGTAAGGTATTTGGTGTCGTCAAATCCGTAATTGACACTGTAAGCGTAATGACTCGTAATCAAAGGTGGCACCGTATCCAGATTGAGCAATTGATCATTAATATTGTAATGATAATCAAGATGATAACCTAATCCTCCAAAGAAACGACTTTCTCCGATTTTTGTCATGACTGTCTCATGAATTCGCAAAAAATTAAATTTCATGAATTGAGCATCATTAATACTTTGTGAAAAAAGTCCGTCTTGATACTCGAATCCCTCTGATCCACCAACTAATTTTGCCGATTGAGGTCCTGTACCAAGACCAAAAGTGGGTTGCGAGGTGATAAAAAATCTCCAGTCCCCTATTAATTGCCAGCGATCACCAGTAAGCAGAACGCTGCTTTTGAGGGTGAAGATAAATTGTTTCTTCGTGGTGTAGAGGATAGAGGATGTTGCGTTTGAAATACTTGTTGTTTCTCTGGGACCCATCAGCCAATTAGCACTTGGAGCAACTCCAAACATAAATCCTGTAGCAGGATTTGAAGCAATCACAGGTAAAATGAGAAGGTTCGCGTTCTTGTCTTTTTTCTTTGTAACATCCACAGTATCTGTTTGAGCAGAGATCATTGAATGGGTCAAAACAAACAATATGACTAGCGCAAAGATTTTCATTCCAAATTGTTCTAAAGTTTCTCTCTCAAAGTTAATATTTTCCAAGAACTAGACAGAAGTTACTTTTTGTGCTAATAATAGCTAAAGGTTTGATTAAACCCTTGTTTTAATGGTGTTTGTTTTTTGTTGGTAACTAGTATTACTTCAATTGTGAAGTCACGTCTTTGATGGAGTTTGTTTTTGATTCATCGTCATCAATTATTTGTTCTTTAACTGTTAAAAAATCAATTGCTTTTAAATCAATTTTTCTAATTTGTCGATTCCACATTGTATGGTAATAATATACTTTGTTTTCTAAGTCTGATGAGGATGTTACTTGGGTTGCGCTCACAATGTCTGTTGGAAGATTTTCTTTTGGCACTTGAGCCCCCAATGGAATATTGAAGTTATCTAATATTCTAAAAGATTCGTAAACTGCATCAAGGCTTGTTTCTAAAGGTCTACAAGACGCTGTGAATGCAGCTGCTCTGACAAATCTTGACGGAGGAGTATAATCACCAGGCAAGCCTATTAATCCTGAACCTCCACCTAATGGTTTTAACTTGTAACCGTCAAAAGTTAATTCACTGTTAGGGTTTGTTGAAAGACTTAGATAATTTCTTTGATTGGTGAGATGCCAATCGTATGTTGGTGAATTAGTTATTACTCCAAGATACGGGTCATAAACTTTAACCTCGCCATTATTTACTATTTCGATAATCTTACTGTTGCCACTCGGGTCCGCGATTTTGAAATGGAAGGGGAGTGCTGCTCCTCCAAATTCTTTATTATCAACATCTACGACAATGACACTATTTAAATTTGCAATAACTTCGTCTACTGTTTTAAAAGATGATAACATCCATTGCATGAGATCTCCAACACTCATTGATTTTTCAGCTTGTGTACTATCGTAAATTGCATAATCAGCAAAATCAGGCAGATAATATACGCCAACGTAAAGACCTTCTTCATTTAAACCGTCTGGGCCATATGGTTGGCCATAAGCTGTGAGAGTTATAAAACCATAGATACCCGCCCATTTCTTACCGTTAAGTCCTTCTGGTGTTTGACCAACAAATTGTTTGTTTCGAGGAACAACTAAAATCTTATTATGCTGAGCATCACTAAGAGCCCATTCGACAGTGCGGGAAACAACAACGGAACTATCAGATGATTTTAGAGTAATTCCTGTACATGGATATACATTGGGATTAAACATTATGAGTACAATAAAAGTCAAAATAAAATTTAAATATCTTTTGTGCATTGTGTTTTCGTTTTTAAAAAGATTGTAAAATGTTAATTATTAAGTTCCAACATTTGAGTAAAGATAGTGCTTGAACATCTACTGTGCAAGCAGTGATCTTTAAAAATTTGTTATGGGTAGTTTTTAGTAAAAACAATACCGATCGATCTAGAAAAAAGATTGAATTCGCTTCAACAAAGAAATTTTTATCACGATAAAAGATCAGCGCTTTAATATGTATATCCTAGATCAGCCTATTATTTAAACGAGAATGCAGCTCTTGAATCTTTTTATGGAGATGAACCTAAATGGCTCGTAATTCGATACCTTCAGAGTCTTTAAAAGAATGATCGGTATGACAAATAAAATAGAGATACTTTAGCATTAATTCGGGTTATAAGGGAATTACGAATGATCGAAATCGATTTCCTCTAGTGTCTGTCTCAAATCGATTTCGATTGTGCAACCCTCTATGGTATGTGAGAAGAAAATTGGGATAGTTTATCTTTTAATTACTAATGTTTCCTAATGCCGGAATAAAGTTAGGCAATTTTCAATTTCCTCCTAAAGAGTAACGACCAAAACCGGAGCCCTAACAGAGTTTGGCAAGAGGGTGTGCGAACCCTCGAAGTATGCGCAAATGGGAGAGAGTTTGTCGGCCAAAAAGGTGGCGTACGCTTCAGTTATTGTGTTCGGCTTAACATTAACAACCATTAAAGTGGGTTAAATCTGCGCCACATTCATCCAATAAGGAAGAGTTACATTCTGTAATTGACCTTTACTTTATAATAATTGCAATGCCTAAAGGAGAGGTTCTGCGTGCAAAGCTAAAGAAGAAAAAGTCATGTTAGGAAGACGTTTGAAGTAATTCAAATTGACAGCAGAAACTTCTATGATATTCAGAGGTGTTTATCTGGGAATTAATGTTAAAGCCATGAAGATTCGAGTATTCAGAGATAGTTTTAAAACCTTTCGCTTAGATCAAAGAATTTTTACTAAGTTTACTATATGTTAAAAGTGAGAAAGTCTCTCATTATCCTATCTATATTGGGGTTACAATTATCTTGTTCTGAGAATTCAGAAAGTAAAAGCGCAGAAAAAATTTACTACAATGGTAATATTGTGCAAATGACAGCAGAAGGAGCTATTGTTGAAGCAGTGGCCGTTTCAGAAGGGAAGATTGTGGCCTGTGGCACTTCTGAGGAGATGGAGGCCTACCGTTCAGATAGCACTGAGATGATTGATCTGGATCAAAACACCATGTTGCCAGGTTTCATAGATCCTCACAGTCATTTGACACAAGGGATATTTGAGCTTACTCAAGCAAATGTTTCATCTCCGCCGGTGGGAAATTGTATGAACATAGCTGATGTCTTGGAGGAGCTCAAAGCATATAAAGAAGATAATAATATTCAAGATGGCGAGTGGATTTTAGGGTACGGATATGATAATGAGCTATTGACAGAGAAACGTCACCCAAATCGTTTTGAGTTGGACAGTGTTTTTCCTAACAATCCTGTCGTTATAGGACATGTATCATTACACATGGGAGTTTGTAATTCAGCCGTTTTAGAAAAGGTTGGCTTCGATGAAAACACTCCGGATCCAGAGGGCGGCGTAATTGGAAGAAATGAAGATGGTCAACTCAATGGTCTATTGCAAGAAAATGCTGCCTTTGCGATGATGGCTATTATTCCTCAAATTACCCTAGAGGAGAAAATTGATTTATTGGACGATATTCTGGGGATGTATGCTGAAAATGGATATACTACCATTCAAGACGGTGTTTCAAATGAATATGACATAGAGATGCTAAAGGCTGGTCAGGAGCAAAATAAGTTTTATTTGGATGTTGTGTCACTTCCTGATGCAAGAGGTTTTGATGCATTGCTTAACGACTCTACCATTGAATTTGGAGTTTATAATAATGGCTTGAAATTCGGGGGGGTTAAAATTATTGGAGATGGCTCTCCTCAAGGTAAAACAGCTTTTTTTACACATCCGTACTGCTCGCATGGGAATTGTGATGACACCAGTGGTTTTAGAGGTCAACCAAATATTTCTCAGGAAAATCTGAATGCAATTGTCAAGAAAGCTTATGAGAATGATATTCAGGTGAACATGCACTGCAATGGAGATGCAGCAATCGATATGTTGATTAAGGCTCACGAGGAGAATAAAGACTTTGCGATCGGAGAATTGAGAACGGTTATTATTCATGCGCAGTTTATCAATCCAGAACAACTAAAAAAGGTAGCTGAGTTAAACTTCACCACTTCTTTCTTCACAAATCATGCTTTTTTCTGGGGGGATGCACACCTAAAGAATCTTGGTGAGGAGCGCGCTTTTTATTTGAGTCCAATGGCGAGCGCGGATGAGTTAGGTATCAATTACACGAATCACACAGATTACTTGATAACTCCGCTCGATCCTATGTTTGTGCTTTGGTCATCAGTGAATAGGGTGTCAAGAAACGGTGTTGTGATGGGCGAAGATGAAAAAGTGACTGTTTACCAGGGCTTGAAATCGATAACAAAAAATGCAGCTTATCAATATTTTGAGGAAGACTCGAAGGGAACTATTGAAGTAGGCAAGTTGGCCGATTTTGTCGTGTTATCCGATAATCCTTTTGATGTAGACCCAATGGAAATAAAAAATATCAAGGTCATAGAAACCATCAAAGAAGGTGTTTCCGTCTTCAAATTAAAATAACAGCCAGATGTTAAAACAGTTGATTTTTACTGCAGTTTTGTTTTCTGCAATAACCGCAAATGCATATAACCTAAAACCAGGTTTTGATAAAGACGAATATTATGAGATGATCAAAGTGAATATTCAACATAGCGATAGCCTCTACAATCCTAATTTACCCATTTCAGATTATTACAAAAGAGTATACCGCTCTGAGGTAATGGGGCTTGAGAATCGCTGGGAACTTTGGCTCTCTGAAGATTCAACAGTAGTTGTGAGTGTGAGAGGTACAGTAATGAGCAGCGATAGTTGGAAAGAAAATTTTTATGCTGCAATGGTGCCTGCTAAGGGAGAATTGCAAGTTTCCGAAGACTATAATTTCAAATATGATTTGTCTGATCATTCGAGGGCTGCAGTGCATGTAGGCTGGTTAATCGGAACGGCATTCATAGTAAGAGAAGTGCAGCCAAAACTCGATTCTTTGTATCAGTTAGGGTATAAGAATGTACTCATCACAGGTCACAGTCAAGGCGGCGCTCTGGCGACTCTTATTAACGCTTACCTGATGAGGCAACAACAAATGGGGAATATTACGGATGATATAGTTTTCAAAACCTATGCGAGTGCTGGGCCAAAAGTTGGGAATCTCTATTTTGCTTATTCTTATGAAAATCTCACCAAAGGAGGCTGGGCATTCAATGTGGTGAACACAGCAGACTGGGTTCCAGAGGGACCTTTCTCCGTTCAAACAGTCAATGACTATAATTTATCCAACCCATTCAGTAATATGGATGAAGAGTTAGGGTCTCTACCCTTTTTTCAGAGAGTTGCTGCAAAAAAAATATACAAAGACCTGTCGAAGCCTTCTTTGAAAGCCAATAAACGTTATCAAAAATACTTAGGAAAAATGTTGGGAATCCAAATTAAAGAATCACTGGAGGGATATGAACAACCGGAGTATTTTGATTCAAACAATTATGCAAGAGTAGGACAACAAATCATCTTGTATGCGGATGAAACATATTACAAGATTTTTCCCGAAAAAGGGGTTTTATGGAATCACCACCGTTATGAGGCTTACATCTACTTATTAACGGGCGACTTAATAGAAATGAATAACTAACAAAGGCATGAAACATTTATTATTTACCCTGTTTCTCTCTATTTCGATAATCACATTCAGTCAATCTCCTTTTTATGCTGGTGTAAAAGGAGGCTATATGTTTAACGGCAAGGTGCAGTTCGTTGAGGGTGTTGTTGATTTGGGAAATACGCCTACCTACGGAATAACATTAGGTTTTAGAAGTGAATCCTATTATGGGTTCGAATTTAATTATGTGGGAGGTATTAACGGAGACCTTTCTTTCAGAGGTAATATTCTATCGGGCTACAATGATTTTGAGACGAGCTTGAATATTCATCACTTCTCTCTTGACTATAAAAACTACTTTGATAACGGAAGCGCAGTAAAGCCCTTCGTCAAAATCGGTAGTGGAGCTTCCTTTTTCGATATTCTTGAAGATAATGTGAACGATCCACTGCGATTTTCCATCAATATAGGGGCTGGTATTTTTGTGGAATTAACAGATTTTTTAGCCTTACAGTTTGATTTTACATACATTGCTCCCCTCGTATACGAAGGGGTTGGGATTCATGCAGGGATAGGTACTGGAGGCGTTAATGGAGGTCTGTCATTAAATGCATCAGCGCCATTAGCTGAATTCAACACTGCAGCGGGAATATTACTTCGTTTCTAGCTCGATAATTTAAAGAACAACATGATTGTTTCCGAAAACATATCTTTTAAAAATGTATTGATTTGGTCGGCGCCTCATCTGATACTATTATTCGTGTTGTCTTCATCAGTCTGTTTACTCTTTTATTTTGAGATCCTAAATTTAAAAATACCTTGGTTACCTGTATCTGTGATTGGTACTGCAGTGGCATTTTATGTTGGGTTTAAAAATAACCAATCCTACGATAGGATGTGGGAAGTAAGAAAGATATGGGGAGGAATTGTTAATGCAAGTAGAAGCTGGGGGATTCAGGTGAACGGTTATGTGAATACTTTATTCAAGGAAAGTGATGAGCAAATTGACGTTAAGGCGATTAAGAAAAAACTAATCTACCGACATATTGCCTGGTTATATGCGCACAGAGCACAATTACTAAAACCAACATCATGGGAGCATCACAAATCCTATTGGAAGATATTTAAGGGCCCCGGTAAATTGAGAAAAGCAGGTTTAGACCGGTTCAAAGCGGAGCATGAATCAATTTCTCTCGCCGATTATCTAGAAGGTGATGAGCTGTCAGAATTAGATGTGGCAGCTAATAAAGCAACTCAAATTATCAATCAACAGTCCACAGATCTTGAGCAGCTCAGAGCACAATCCTTAATTGATGATTTTAGGCATGTAGAAATGATGCAAACCTTAGGTGGTTTCTACGAGCTTCAAGGCAAAAATGAAAGAATAAAAAAGTTCCCACTTCCAAGGCAATACGCAAATATAAGTAGCTATTTTACGATCATATTTATTTTATTACTTCCATTTACACTCATACCAGAAATAATGGATGTGGGTTACTTAGGTTGGCTTGTCGCTGCTCCAATTACAGTATTGGTAAGCTGGGTTTATGTCTTGATGGAATTGGTAGGATACTATTCTCAAAACCCTTTTCAAGGAATGACAAATGACATACCGATGCTTTCCTTATGTCGGACAATCGATATTGATCTAAGACAGATACTGGAAGAGACTGAATTGCCCGATCCAATTGACGCAAAGAATAATGTTTTAATGTAAAATAGATAATGATGAAAAAGCACAAAATAATCATAGGATTTGCCCTAATCACGGGAATGATAGTTTTGAGTGGATGCAACTCGAACATTGATTTATGCATGACATTTGACCAAGATGCCTATGTAACGGATGATACAATAAGAGTAAGTGCCGCTTGTTCCGAGAATGCAGAGACTTATCAATGGACCCCGGGTGAAGGTCTGGAGATGCAAGGAGATGGAACCGGTATTAATGAGGTTTTTGTTGTTACTCCTGCACCAGGTCAAACATTCCGTTCGGTAACCCTTAGTTTATCGAATTCAAAAGGAACCAGAGAGAGAACAGAGAGCGTACCGGTGCTTTAAAATTAGCCCATACAAATCGTGCAACCAATGTGTGGTTCATCAAAATCATATTGATGAGCTCAATAAATATGTACCAATATGAAAACCTTCTCAGCAATTTCAATCCTTTTATTAACATGCCAGATTTTTTGCGCTTGTGAAAGTGATGTTACAGAGCAATCGAGTTCAACAGGTACAGATACCGCCTCATTAGAGGATACCATGAGAAATCCTGATGATTATACAGATGACACGCAGGTAGAGTTTGATCTCGAATCTTCATTAGGAGCATCTTTTAGTTATGACGAGTTGATTGAACAAAATTTAGGAAAGGTAATAGTTGTTGATTTTTGGGCAAGCTGGTGCAAACCTTGTAAAGAGGAGATGCCTTATCTCAAAGAAATGATAGCAGAAATAGCTCAAGATGATTTAGTAGTACTTACCATCTCAATTGATAAAAAGAAAGAAGATTGGGAAAATGAAATATCAATAGAGGATTCACCTGTGGAGGATCTCTCATACCTGATGATCGATTACGAAAATTCACGAATAGCAAAACAATTCAATGTTTCGCTCATCCCAAGATACATGGTGTATGATAAAACGGGGCAATTAACTCACGAAGTTGCTCCAAGACCCAGTAGTGGTGATTTGAAGCCAATTTTATTAGAATTGTTAGGTCAGTAATTTTCTCTAAATCAAAAGCAGTAAAAAGGGTTAAGATAGCTTACAATCCCAGGTATTTTGAAAAGCCGAATGAAATCAAAAACATATTTGTAGCAGACAGTCGAGGTGTTGCATTTTGATTAATTTCAAAGTCATCATTATTTAAATCATTCGGGTTATAGGTCCCCTCGCCACTAAATTGGACGTCCCACTCATTAATTTGTGTTTCATCATAATATTCTGCATTTCCTCCAATAATGTAGGATAAACCGAATTTAAACGCACCTATATCGCTCGTTGGAATAATGAAACCAGCTTCTCCACCATAGGCGAAAGTCCATGAGCCAAGTTGTGTAGATGAGTTGACTACATCTGTTCCGTCTACCGATAGCCATCCGTATTGTGTACGATCATAAATTGTAGTTGAGGTGTTCAGATAATTCAAACCGATTAAACCATCAAAATAAACTTTAATTAGAGGAAACGGTGCCACAGCTCTTAGTTTAATAAAACCGTTCCAAATGGCATTATTTGTTCGGACGTCTAAATCAATCGGAATCACATCAATGATGGTATTACCTACGGATATCTCAATATCTCGGTGCAGATGCTGCGAATGACTGCCCATAAGTGCCCCACCTCCTGAAAATCCGATATAAAGAGGTAAGTTCTTTGAAAAAGGATAATAGTAATCAAGGCTTCCGCCAAATCCTACTGAATGTGTGTTGTGTGCAAAATCACCATGGGGAACAGCTGCGTTTAATTGAAGTTCAAAAAGAGGACTTGTAGTTTTACTGAACCAACCCTTGTTAGACTGAGAGAAACTGCTCAAGGCGGTTAGAAAAAAAATAAAGTAGGTTGAAATCTTATTCATAAACAGACGTTTTATTAAAGATTATAAAATTTATATGTGTTATCCAAACGCATTTAATCTATTACTATTTAATCGAAATAAGAAAGTAAGTTTGCATCTTTCCTTTACCCTTAACTTCTATTCGTTTTCGCTTTTCAAATTCAAAGATATCTCGAGTCTGTTTTCTAAAGGCTTCACTGACTTGAATTTTACCTGAGCTCCCATGTGATTCCATTCTACTAGCAGTATTGACGGTATCTCCCCATAAGTCATATGAGAATTTTTTCGTTCCGATAACACCTGCAATAACAGGACCAGTGTGAATACCAATTCTAAGATGCAGTTTTTGTCTGCTCGAGGCGTTTCTGCTCTCCAAAAAATCAATTATCTCTAGTGCAAATAATCCAAGCTTTTTTGCATGATCTTCAATTTTTTTTGGAACACCAGAGGAGACCATATAGGCATCTCCTATAGTTTTGATTTTTTCCAATTCGTACTTTTCAACCAGTTCGTCAAAAACGGTGAAGATTTCATTTAATTGCTGGACTAAAACACTGGGTGCAAGTTGCTCAGATAGCTTGGTGAAACCAACAATATCGGCGAATAAAACACTGACTGACTCGTAATTATCAGCGATAATATCCGGCGATTTTTTTAGTCTATCTGCAATGTTTTCTGGAAGTGTTTTGTGCAAAAGATTATCGGATTTCTCTTTTTCAAGAAGTAGGTTGTATTCTGCCTGATCAATGGATTGAGACATGTTCAATAAGAATAGGAGTGAGCATCCAAAAATCAGCACTGCATTTATGGTAAAGTGAGCATGTGAATCCAATAAAGGATAGCGAACAGGAAATTCAGAGCTATACACATTAATTGAAGTCCAGTATAAAAGCGAAACGACCGCTAGAATCGTAGATAAAAACCGTTTCTTTCTGGGGATAGTGGCATATGATACAAGAATTAAAACAAAGCAAACTAAGTGGACGCCGCTTTCATAACCGTAGAGGTACAAATGAATAGCTAATTGTATAATTGCGGAAGCATAATATGCGATTGGAGCAATGGTATTTTTTTTTAATTGATTCAGTAAAAGAACAGTTCCAAACAAGAGCACTCCAAGTAAATTCAAAAGAATAGCGAAAGTGTTATGCATCATGAATACCGCGATCAAAGTCCAACCAGACATGAATGCAATGGAAATCCATGCAGCAATATTTGTGACCCTAACGTATCGCATTTCAATAGGTGAAAGTTCAGCACTTACTCCTATATTAAATATTTTATTCATGAATGACATTTTGAGTTAAAAGGGTATGATTTCAAAACTATCTTGGCTGTGAGATCATTTCAGGTAATTGATAAGTACCGTTTAAGACATCTTCGCCTGGACCGTATATTCTCAAAACTGTATAAAAGGGTGCATCTGGTGCTGGAAGCCAGTTCCCCTCCTTCTCTTTGCCTGGTGAACTCGATTGAAAGTAAATGGTGAGTGTTCCATCTTTATCTTTTTTTAGCGATTTTGTTTGACTACCTATACTATATCGATTGATAGGATTTTCGATCAAAAATCGACCCGGTAAGTCATACATTGTAAACGACCAAAAATATTCTGATTGTGGTATATTATCCGCCTCGAATGTAAGCGAGTAATTATACTTACTACCATCCAATGGCTCTCCGTTTTGATCCGTTTGAAAACCAGGATACATGGCTTGAGAAGGGTAATTTCCGAACTGCCCAACAACAACACCAACGGTTCGGTTCAGGTAATCTTCACCAATGACCTCTCGCGTGTTAAATAATTTTTTACCATCAGCTGTAATGCTCACTTGATCATCAATTGCCTTAATCGCCTCTTTTATTCCTGCTTCGATAGCAGCCACCGTCATGCTGTCCATGTTTTCTGTCTCCCAAGGCTTTCCTGCCTCAACACCAATAAGAGCAGCATTGTCGAGCATTTCTTTGTCTGCTGCATATGGAGAGGTGTAGGATAACATAAAATTGGCATATTCAAAAAAGTCGATCGTCTGCAATTTTTTCGACTCATAGGGTATCCATTCGACCTCTGGTGCTTGTTCTGGCGCCTGAGTATTGAGGTAAGCACTGAGCGGCTGTAGTTTATATTTATTCTGAATAGCGATCATTTGAGGGAGATCCTCCTCTCCATTCACTCCTGTTCTAGTCAGTGTGCCCACAAAGTCTGTTTCTGAGTATATGATACGTTTTATTCCTTCTGGCAAATCATCCTTGAAGTCCTGATTAGCTAACAAATAATTACCTCCCTCTTGACCATCAATAATAGAACCCGGAGCATCAATAACATATCCCCACAGGTCATCCCATTGAGCAACATAATAACGATTGCCGTCAACTGGAGGCATAGTGAGAACCCATGGTTCACTTCTCAAATCGAGCCAAGCCCATGAGTATGGTGTATTATTGTTAGGGGTAGGGATATCTTTATTTTCCGGAGATGATAGACCGTAATGTTTATAGGTTCCAAATCCACCAATGTATTCAGTTGCATTGCTGTCAATTGCTTGATTGTACATGGTGCCATAATTGTAAACAAGAGGGAATAATGAGATGTAAGTTTCTTTTGCAATCTGCTTTATTTCTCCTTGACTGAGTGATTTCTCATTATTACTAACTTCCCTTTTTTCTTCCTCATTTTTGCATCCCATGAGACAAAATAGGATTAA
Source organism: Crocinitomicaceae bacterium (assembly GCA_022447665.1). Lineage (GTDB taxonomy): Bacteria > Bacteroidota > Bacteroidia > Flavobacteriales_D > Crocinitomicaceae > JAKVAQ01. The sequence continues at coordinate 716 of JAKVAQ010000048.1, read as the reverse complement.
CGAAATGGTAATTGTTTTACTTTCCATAGTAGTACGAGTTATTTTTACTACAATGCGTTTTAATGCATTTTGGGTTTTGTTACCCAATGTTACTTGTTATTATATTGTTTTGCTTGTTCTTTATTGATTAAATAATACTTTTTACCATAGCAGTACCTTTTACATATTTTCTTGCGAAAAGGATAGAATTCCTGTACCTCATCCCCCTTCATATAGGCATGGATAGGTTCGTTTTGTGTATTGTTAATCTTTGAAGTCATTATTTGTATAAATAAGTTGATTTCTTCCTTCATGTACTCATCAAATGAATGTCTCCCCTCTTTCACATAAAAAAAAGTGTTTGCATTTGTTTTTTTCTGTTTGCAATACTCCGTAAGTAGAAACTCATATGGAATTATTTTATCCTCAAATGTTGAGAAGAATGCTATCATTTTATTGTTTATCTGTTCATAGTTTACTTCTTGATAAAAGTTCTCATGTTGGGGATAGCCATTAAACACTGTTAATCCTTGAAAGGAATCTGGATAGTTGTAAAAGATTTTAAAGCTACCTGTCCCACCATCTGAAAAACCAGAAATAAATTTAGAATCGTATATTTTACTGGAATCAATGTAGTCTAAGAGATTTTCATAACAGTATTTATGATTTGTTAACCAATTCATGCTGTCATTGGTTACTGGAATAAGCAAATCGTATCCATTTTCTAGGACTAGAGG
>JAKVAQ010000047.1 GCA_022447665.1 Crocinitomicaceae bacterium | reverse complement strand
AAATAACTGTAAGAAATAGTCATGAACATAAAGTTATCTCTGTCAGTAACATCTCCTCTTTGATTTCCAGGAAGATAATTCTCACCAGCAGGTACCGTTCCAATTCCATTCCATCTATTAGCTAAAATAGCGGCGTTAGGATCAGAAGCCATTTGCGAAGGATCAACATAAACATCTGAGATGTCATCTAGATAATCCGTAAATGTCCAACTCCAAGTGTATTCGAAACCGAATCTATGTTGTCTTTTATATGTAAAGAAGAAACCACCACCCATTGGCATGGTAAAGGCAATGGGTGAATACCTCTTGCCCTCCGTCATTAATGGACGCAATTTCACATAGTCACCATTTAGTTCTGCTTTTGGGTTGTGTAAAACACCACCAACACCGACTGTAAAATAAGTTTGATAATCCAAACGATATTTTCCTTTATATCCTACATCATTAACTGCTAAAATCTGCGGGTAAAACTCAAATTTTGCTGATCCTTCAAAAATATCGTTTCTAAAACTTAGGTTTCTTCCTCTTCGAGCATAATTTTCTGATTCAGAATCTGCTCCTTGAATTCTTCCGTATGTGAATGAAGTTTGAACTGCCATCAAAGGGTGGAATCGATATCTCCAAAATACACCAGTTGTCCAACGAGTGTCTTTTAGCTCCATGTTGTAAACAAAGTTTCTAGCAACATCTCCACCACCAATATCACCTAAGAAATTCGTCACACCAGCTCTGAGTCCGAATCCCATGTTATATTGTTGTCCATTTGCAGCAAAGCCACTTAAGACAACCAATACCACCAATAATTTCTTCATTTCAAATCGTTTATGTCCTTAAAGTCTCGGACGGACAGACTACGAAAATACAAAAAAAACGTGTGAAAGTAAATTCATTAAAGAATTCCTTCAAATAATACTTAAATTCGTTCTTCTCCCAACAATAAAATCAAACCAAAATGAAGAACAGAATAACAGATTTATTTAACATTGAATATCCGCTTATACAAGCTGGTATGATTTGGTGTTCGGGATGGGAATTGGCCAGTGCGGTGAGTAATGCTGGGGGCCTTGGTATGATTGGTTCCGGATCAATGTATCCGCATATTTTGGAAGAGCATCTTCAGAAGTGTAAGGCCGAGACTGATAAGCCCTTTGCTGTTAATTTACCAATGATTTATCCAGACATAGATAAACACATTGAGCTTATTCTGAAATATGAAGTTCCAATTGTTTTTACATCAGCCGGAAATCCTAAAACTTGGACCAGTAAATTAAAAGAGAATGGGATAAAAGTTGTGCACGTTGTAGCTTCAACAAAATTTGCGTTAAAAGCTCAAGATGCTGGTGTTGATGCGATTGTTGCTGAGGGGTTTGAGGCAGGCGGACATAATGGAGCGGATGAAACTACTACTTTCACTTTGATTCCAACTATACGAGAAAAAATAGACATACCACTTATTGCTGCTGGAGGCATAGGGACAGGTAAAGGTATGTTGGCGGCCATGGTTTTAGGCGCTGAAGGAGTTCAGATCGGAAGTAGGTTTGTAGCTTCTAATGAATCTTCTGCTCATCAGCTATTTAAAGATGAGGTAGTAAATGCTAAAGATGGTGATACAAAACTAACATTGAAGGAGTTAACCCCCGTGCGTTTAATAAAGAATGACTTTTACAATAAGGTAGAAGCGGCTTATAAAAATGATGCAAGCATTGAAGAGCTGAAAGAACTTTTAGGGAGAGGGAGAGCAAAGAAGGGGATGTTTGAAGGAGATCTGGAAAATGGTGAATTAGAAATAGGTCAAGTTTCTAGTATCATTCACGAGATAAAACCTGCTGCTGAAATCGTGGGTGAGATTATTAAAGAGTATAAGGCTGCACTGGGCTTAATGAATAAAGGTAAATTCATATTCTAATGATTAATTACGAAAAATTTGAGTTAGAGAATGGCTTGAGAGTCATTTTTCATGAAGATAAAACGACTCCGCTAGCTGTGGTAAACATTCTATACGATGTAGGAGCTAGGGATGAGTCGGAGGAGAAGACCGGTTTTGCTCATCTTTTTGAGCATTTAATGTTTGGTGGATCTAAGAACATCGAAAACTTTGATGCTCCTCTTCAATTGGCAGGAGGTGAGTGCAATGCATTTACGAGTAATGATATTACGAATTATTACAACACTGTCCCAGCTCAAAATTTAGAAACAGCATTTTGGTTAGAAAGTGATAGAATGTTGGAATTGGCATTTACTCCGAAAAGCCTGGAAGTGCAACGTAACGTAGTAGTTGAAGAGTTCAAGCAACGTTATTTAAACCAACCTTATGGTGATGTTTGGCTGGAATTACGTCCTCTGATCTACAAAGAGCATCCCTATAAATGGCCAACTATTGGAAAGAAAATTGAGCATATTCAAGATGCCGTGATGGAAGATGTGAAATCGTTTTTTTACAGTTTTTACGGTCCCCAAAATGCAATTTTAGTTGTTGCAGGTAACACATCGCTAGAGAAGGTTAGGAGATTAGCTGAAAAATATTTTGGTGATATTCCTGAAAGAAAAAGACCAACTCGAAATATTCCTGTAGAGCCTGAGCAAAATGAATACAGAGAGAAGTTGATTAAAAGAGAAGTTCCTTCAAACGCAGTTTATATGGCCTTTAGAATGGGGAAACGTGCTTCCAGAGATTATTATTTAGGTGATTTAACTTCTGATATTCTAGGAAATGGAAAATCATCAAGGTTGTACGATAAATTGGTTAATCAAGAAAAGAAGTTTTCTACGATCTCCGCCTATATTACCGGAGCAATGGAGGATGGATTACTTGTGATTTCTGGTAGGCCTAACGATGATATAAGTTTTGATGCTGCTAAAGAATCAATTCGTAACGTTATTGATGAATTATTATCAGCTGAAATAGGAGATAAAGAGCTTACTAAAGTGAAAAATAAATTCAAAACGGCTAAGGTCTTCGGTGAGCAGTCATTGGTAAATAGAGCTATGAATTTGGCCTTTTTTGAAGAATTGGATATGCTGTCAGAGATGGATCAGGAAATCAATAAATATGACAGTATTTCGAGCGTGGAGTTATTAGATTTTGCGAAAAAAACGTTCAGACACGAGAATACAAGTACCTTATTAATTCAAAAGAGCAATGGATAGAAGTATAGCGCCTCAAATTCAAAATCCAGATAAATTAGAGATTACTAAACCTAAAGTAATTCAACTAAATAATGGAATAGAACTGTATTGGATAGATGATGTAAAGGACTCTGGTGTAAAACTTGAAATTGTTTGGGATGCGGGAACGAAATATCAAAGTAAGTCACTTATTGCGAGTTATACGAATAAGTTATTGCTTTCCGGTACTTCAAATAAAACGGCAAATCAGATTACCAATGAAATTGATTTTTTGGGTGGATATTATCAAAATTCCATAGACAAAGATCATGCTGGCATAACGCTTTACGGGTTGACCGAAAACATGACATCGATTTTTTTAAAGTTCATGGAAGCTTTTCAAGATGTTGTCTTTCCAGAATCAGAATTGGATAAAGAGACCTCCATTGGTTTGCAACGTTTCAAAGTGGAAAGCGAAAAAGTAAATGTTCTTTGTCACAGAAATTTCAATCAAAGAATATTTGGAGAAGATTCGGCTTATGGAACGGTGGCCGATGAGTCGGATTTTGCTGAGATCAAAAAAAGTGATCTTGAAGACTTTTTTAAAAAGAATTATAAAGAGGGAAGACCTGTGATTTTTCTTGTAGGTGAGTATAACAATGCCTTAGAAGAATTATTAAGAACCTTTTCAAATTATTTTGACGGTAATGATCCCGTTCAAATAGATGTGTCTCTAAACCAATCTAAAGGAACTCATCATTTCGCTAAAGACGGAGCTATTCAATCAGCCGTTCGAGTGGGGAGATTATTGTTTGATAAGAATCATGAGGATTATTTTGGGTTTCAAGTACTGAATACTGTTTTAGGAGGTTATTTTGGTTCTCGCCTTATGGCCAATATTAGAGAAGATAAAGGGTATACATACGGGATCGGTTCTGGGGTTGCTGTTATGCAAGAAGCCAGCTACTTTTTTATAGCGACTGAAGTAGGCAAGGAAGTACGCGAGAATACATTAAGTGAAATTAATATGGAGCTCGAGCGACTTCGAGATGAAGTAATTCCAGAGGATGAATTACTTAAAGTGAAGAACTATCTACTAGGAGATTTCTTAAGACAATCTGACGGTCCATTCGCAATGATGGAATGTTTTAAGAATATTTACTTTAACCAACTTGAAATGAGTTACTACTCTGATTTTATTGACACTGTAAACAAAGTAACTGCTGAAGAACTTAAATCGATTGCATCGAAATATTTGAATGATAGTGATTTGCTGACTATAACAGTAGGCTAGTTAGCCATTTCACTCATAAACTTAATTCGCATAAGTCTTAAGTGTTCTTCATCGAAGTCTCCATCAAATTCCTTATGGGCTTCTTCAATACAATCCGTTTCGGCCTCCATAAAGTAGTCATAAATATCCTCCTGATCTTCTTCATCAATAATATCATTAATGTAATAATCAAGATTCATTTTGGTACCTGATTGAACGATTGCTTCAATTTCATCAATTAGGTCTGGCACTGCTTTGCCTTGAGATGTTGCAATTAATTCGAGTGACATTTTTCTGTCAACATTTTGAATAATTTGCACCTTTTGGGCTGATTTATTAGCAATGGACTTCACAACAAAATCTTGCGGACGCTCAATATTATTGTCATCCACATACTTTGCAATTAGCTCAGTAAACGGACTTCCGTAACGAATGGCCTTGCCTTGACCTACACCTACTATATTGGTTAGTTCTTCTTTCGTTATAGGATACTGTGTGGCCATTTCAGAAAGTGAGGGCTCTTGAAAGATAACAAACGGGGGTACATTTTTGTCTTTCGACAATTTCTTGCGGAGATCAAGTAACATTTTAAATAATACTTCATCGGTAGTTCCCGCACTTTTTTGATTTGTAATTATATTTTCTTCTCCTTCAATCGTATAGTCTCTTTCTTTTAGGAGCATTATACTTTTTGGAGAGGCGATAAATTCTTTTCCTTTTTGAGAAATCTTTAAAGTGCCGTAGCTTTCAATTTCTTTAGTTAAAAATCCATGAACCAAGGATTGTCTTATTACGGCATTCCAATGCACATGCCCCTTTTCTTTTCCTTTTCCAAAGTACTCACACTTATCATGTTTGTATGCTATGATATCTGAATTCTCAATTCCAGCCAATAAATTACAGATGTACTTAGCCTTCTGGGTTTCGCTAAGAAACTCTATAGTTTTTAATACCAACTCTACATCTTCCTTACCTTCAAATTTTTCTCGAGGAGTTCTGCAATTATCACACATATTCGTGCATCCGCTATCATCGTATTCCTCTCCAAAGTAGTGAAGAATATATTTCCTTCTGCATATACTCGTTTCTGCATACGAAACCATTTCATGAAGGAGCTGTTTTCCTACTTCTTGTTCTGATATTGGTTTCCCTTGAAGAAATTTCTCTAGTTTTTCAATGTCCTTGTATGAATAGAAGGTTAAACAATGCCCTTCTCCGCCATCTCTTCCTGCTCTACCAGTTTCTTGATAATAACTTTCTAAGCTTTTTGGAATGTCGTGATGCACTACAAATCGTACATCTGGTTTGTCTATTCCCATTCCAAATGCAATCGTTGCTACTATTACATCTGTTTCTTCCATCAAGAACATGTCTTGGTGTTTTGCACGAGCTGCTGAATCAAGGCCTGCGTGATATGGTAAGGCATTTACCCCGTTCACTTGAAGTACCTCTGCAATTTCTTCTACCTTTTTGCGACTCAAACAATAAACTATTCCAGATTGTCCGGCGCGCTGTTTAACAAACCGAATGAGGTTTTTCTCAACTTCTTGTTTTGGTAGTACCTCGTAGTATAAGTTGTCTCTATTAAACGACATCTTAAAAATGGTTGCATCCATCATATTCAAGTTTTTTTGAATATCATGTTGCACCTTAGGAGTGGCTGTAGCAGTTAACGCAATAATTGGCACACTACTTATTTCTTCAAAAATCTCTCTTAACCTTCTATATTCGGGTCTAAAATCATGTCCCCATTCACTAATACAATGTGCCTCGTCTATAGCAAAGAAGGATATCTTTACTTCGTTAAGAAAATCAATATTTTCTCTTTTAGTAAGTGATTCTGGTGCTACGTATAGGAGTTTAGTGCGCTTTGCCAGAATATCTTCTTTTACTTTTTTAATCTCTGCTTTGGAAAGAGATGAATTTAAAAAGTGAGCTACGTCGTCAGAATCACTGACGTGGCGTATAGCATCCACCTGATTTTTCATCAATGCGATTAAAGGAGAGACAATAATCGCAGTTCCTTCTAACATAAGTGCTGGTAGTTGATAACACAATGACTTTCCACCACCAGTTGGCATAATCACAAAAGTGTTTTTACCAGAGAGGACGTTTTGGATAATTTCTTCCTGCTTTCCTTTGAATTTATCGAAGCCAAAAAACTTCTTTAAAGATTCGCCTAAATTGGATCCACTAACTACTTCCATTCAGATTTTAAATCAATTTATATATAAATGTAAGGCCACTAGTTTAAATCATAGTGATGTCGCTTAATGTTTTCGTTACATTACCTTAAATATAAGACAAAAGCCCCTAAACTTCCTATTAAGATAAGAAAAAAACAAGGGTATTCTAGATATCCTGTTAATGATTTGTTAAAGAAAATTGGGTTTCAGGAAATCTGTCGTAGATTTGGAACAAGAATTTAATTTTAGTAAGCATGAAAAAAGTAATATTCACTCTATTTATTAGCCTTGGGCTTGCAGGCCTTTCGTTTGCTCAAACAGAATCTGAAAAAGAAGTAGCTGTTGAAAAGATCGATGGGGCTGTAATTTCAGTAGACAAAGAGGTACACGACTATGGTACAATTACACAAGGTGATAACGGAGAGTGTAAATTTGTTGTTACAAATACAGGAAACGAACCTCTAATTATTTCACTATGTAAAGGGTCATGTGGGTGTACAGTACCTGCTTGTCCAAAGGAGCCTATCGCACCTGGTGCTTCGGCTGAGATAACCGTGAAATACAATACAAACAGAGTTGGCCCGATAAATAAATCGGTTACGATTACTTCGAATGCGACTAATCAACCTTCTAAAAGAATTAGAATTAGTGGAAACGTAACTGCTAAACCTGAAGGAGGAGCACCTATTAGTACTGGCGGACCAACAAACAACTAAATTGCTTTGCGGCACGTCTTTTGTAAAAATTGAAATACAACTAACTTAATAAACAAAAAATGAAAAAATTATTATTTGGATTAACATTCATCGTTGGAGCGCTGTTCGCTAATACAGTAGTTGCTCAAGAGGTGATAAATGAGGTTAAGGATGGACCAGTGATCTCTATTGATAAAGATGTACATGACTACGGGAAAATCACGCAAGGCGCAAACGGAACTTGTGTTTTCACTGTAACGAATACAGGAAATGAACCTTTAATTATTTCTTTATGTAAAGGATCATGTGGTTGTACCGTTCCATCATGCCCTAAAGAGCCAATTGCTCCTGGAGCTACCGCTGAAATTAAAGTGAAATACGATACGAATAGAGTAGGACCAATCAATAAATCGGTTACTATTACTTCTAACGCTGCTAACGAGCCTTCTAAAAGAATTAGAATTACAGGAAACGTTACTGCTAAGCCTACTGGAGACACAGGCACAAAATAATTCATGAGGCTATTTTTTGCGATCATAATAGCGCTGAATTCCGCATTCATCCTCACGGATGATGCGGAATTCTATTTTAAGGACAAATCGCATCGGTTCGCCGACACCAAAGAAGGTGTGCTTTTAGAACATGATTTTGTCTTTACCAATAAGGGAACTGATCCATTAGTTATTTCTGGTTACGATGTTAGTTGTTCGTGTACCAAGATAGATTTTCCTAAAGAGCCCATTCTGCCTGAAGAGGAAGGGGTTATTCATATGAGTTTTGATACTAACGGTAAATATGGCTTTCAAAGTAGGAAGATTCAAATTTTATCAAACGCCAAAAAGAAAACTATACTTACTTTTAAGGTTGTGGTAATTAATGAGTAGTTGCCTGCCATAGTTTGATGGCTTCTTTCGCTTCTTTTGTATCATGCACTCTCAGAATTTTTGCTCCTCTCTCAAGAGCGAGTGTATTTAAAACAGTCGTACCATTTAAAGAATCTTTAGAAGTACTTTCTAAGAGTTTATAAATCATTGATTTCCTGCTAATGCCAATTAAAAGTGGTTTTTCAAAAGCTTGAAATTTGTTTAAATGAGCGAATAATTCAAAATTCTGCTCCAAGGTCTTAGCAAAACCAAATCCAGGATCAATAATGATATCATTAATCCCTGCTTTTGTTGCTTCCAATATTTGTTCACTCAATTCTTTGGCTACATCGGTAAATACATTTTTATATTTGGTCAAGTCTTGCATATTGGTTGGCTTGCCGCGCATATGCATAAGAATATAAGGAGCTTTGAACTTTGAGACTACGCTAAACATATTTTCATCTAATCTTCCTCCCGAAACATCGTTCACAATGTCAACATCATTTTCCAGGCCAACCTGAGCTACTTCTGACCGAAATGTATCTAATGAAATCAGTGTCTGGGGAAAGTTCTTCTTAATGAATTTAATAGCAGGAAGAACTCTGTCAATCTCCTCTTGAATGCTTATTTCACTCGCACCAGGACGTGTAGAATAACCTCCAATATCAATGATGTCAGCACCATTTTGAACCATATTTGCTATTCCACCGCGCATATCCTCTAGCCCCATATGTTTCCCTCCATCATAAAAACTATCAGGAGTTACGTTTAATATACTCATTACAAGAGGTGTCCTAAAATTTCTAAGATTACCTCTAATATTTAGATTGAATTCTGGGTTATTTCGCGTATCTTTCACGCTTTAAATTTAGTGTTTTGTATGTCCAATACAGAGGAACAGTATAAAAATATTATTTCTGCCTGTAGAGAGGTTTTCAAGAAAAAAAGTATTGATTACGGAACATCATGGAGAATACTCAGAGCAAGTTCTTTAACAGACCAAATTTTTATTAAGGCTTCTAGAATTCGCACCATACAGGAAACTGGGGTGAATAAGGTTGGAGAAGATGTAGAGGGAGAGTTCATGGCAATAATTAACTATTGTATCATGGGGCTAATCCAAATTAAATTAGGCGCTGAGGCTGAAGAAATGAACCTTGAAAAAACAATGAGTTTATATGATGATCAGGCTTATGCTACATTCGATCTCATGGTTAAAAAGAATCACGATTACGGAGAGGCATGGAGAGATATGAGAATATCTTCTTTAACCGATCTGATTTTAATGAAGATTTTGAGAACTAAGCAGATAGAGGATAATCAAGGTAGAACATTAATTTCTGAAGGGATAGATGCTAATTATGCCGATATGTTGAATTACTCAGTATTCGCGCTAATTCAAATAGAAGAAGGTGTTACCTAAGTGTTAAAGTAAAACTGAATCATCTTACAAAGCCCTATTTTTGTTTAAAATCCAGATCCATGAGTGAACATAGTTTAAGAAAAGAAAGAATTGATTTAATGGGGAGAAGTTCCGTATTGAACATTCTTGGAATCATACTTAATCTTACCGGACTTACCTTAGTAGTTATTGGTTATCACGACTCTGTTGAAGATGGCTTTATCTATAAGTTAATTGGGTTTATTTTGATGGGGGCTACCTTGTTTTCAATGTTTATGTTGAAAGGGTTATTTCTATTTTCTTACATAGCTAGAGGACTTGTTGGAGGATTATTCATTGTTTCAGGATTGGTAAAAGCCAACGACCCCTGGGGATTCGCCTTTAAATTAGAAGAATACTTTGAGCCCGAGGGGCTAGCACACGATTTTCCATTTTTTGCAGACTTAACACCTTACGTACTTCATCTATCAATTCTAATTTGTGTGGTAGAGATAGTTCTAGGTGTTGCTGTGATTGTAGGGGGTAAAATTAAATTAGCTTCTTGGTCATTGGTTCTAATGATGGCTGGATTTACTTGGTTAACTTGGTATACTGCGGCTTGTGTTGAAGCAAGCGAACTTGCTTTGGCTGCAGGTGAAGAATATACAAGACAATGTGTTACCGATTGTGGATGTTTTGGTGATGCCTTACGCGGATCTGTAGGAAGGTCATTAACACCGGCAGAATCCTATTGGAAAGATTTAGTTCTCTTTTATTTAGTGTTTATCATCTTCATTAATCAGTGGAAAATCAAATTAAATACTCCAAAGCAGAATTGGGCAATGGTGAGCTTCTCTATGGTTGTCGTTATTTTCTTCTCATGGGTGTTTGGATGGATCTTTCCGATTTTCTTTGCTCTATTTGCCTTGCTTGGAAGTTTTGTGATTTCCAACCTAAATATTGGAAAAATAGGAAAGGCGTGGAAGATGGCCATTTTTACAACGGTGATTTCTTTGATATTCTCTTTATACACTTCATCTTATCTTCCGATCAAAGACTACAGGCCTTACGCCATTGGCAATAACATCCAAGCTGAAATGGATAAGGAAGTTCCTGCAGAAATCGAATTCGTTTGGATCTACAAGAATCTCGCAACGGGAGAAAATGAGGAATTTGCGACGAGTGACTACGAAATCTACGGTGACAAAGAGAAATACGAGTACGTAGACAGAAAAGAAACAGTTCTCACACCAGGAGTGGAAGCGCCTATAAAAGATTTTGTTGCTTCACTTGATTTCGAATCGCTTGGTGAAAAAGAAAAGGAACACGCTATTATCGATTCAATTATCGCAGCCAATTATGATATGTATTATGAGGAGAAAATGGTTGTGACAGGACCATATGGACCGGATACAATTTCTCCTTTGGATTACGACACACTATACTATCCTGACTCGGTTTATACGGCAGGTGAACCATTTATTTCATTGGCAGACCCGACCATGAGATTTACATTGGATTTAACACAGTACCTATTGAGTTTAGACAAGGTGTTTTTGATGACAATTCGTGATATTGAATCAGTAAACGATTCCCACATCCCTGACTTTAAAGCCGTATACGAAGGTGCTGAGACTTTAGGTATTCCATTTTACGTTATAAGTCCAGCTTCACAAGACAAGATTGATGCATTCTGCGAAAGAAATGATTTTTACCCAACCTTCTTGGCATTCGATGGAACCGAGGTTAAAATACTTGTTCGATCAAATCCAGGATTATTACTTTTGGATAAAGCAACTGTGCTAGATAAATGGCCATCAAGATCTATTCCTGATTTTGAGGATATCAGCAGTGATTATAACCTATCAGAGTAACCATGAAACAAAATATACTTGCCGGCAATTGGAAAATGAACCTTGACTTACCCGAAGCAAATCAGCTTTTGGATGATTTAATCGCTGGAGAAAAGAAGTTCAACACAGATACGGAGCACATAATTTGTCCTCCCGCGATATATTTATCTGCCTTCAGTGAAAAGCTTAAAAATCATTCATGGTTGGCCTTAGGCGCTCAGAATTGCCATTTCGAAAAAAATGGTGCGCATACAGGTGAAATATCCACAAGTCAGTTAAAGAGTATTGGAGTTAAGTACTGCTTAGTTGGTCATTCTGAAAGACGCGATAATTTCAACGAAGGTTATGACTTGTTGCTAAAAAAGGTTAAGGCATTATTAGCAGAAGATATAACACCAATCTTTTGTTGTGGCGAGCAGTTTCAAGTAAGAGAGAGTAATGTCTTTAAAGAGTTTATAATAAAGCAAATTGAGGATAGTCTTTTCGGTTTAGATGCGAAGGATATTTCAAAAGTGATTATAGCTTATGAGCCAATCTGGGCAATTGGAACCGGTAAAACAGCTACTGCTGAAGAAGCTCAAGAGATTCATCAGCTCATACGACAAAGAACAGCCACTCAATATAATGAGAGTGTGGCGAAGAATATGAGGATTCTTTATGGCGGAAGTTGCAAGCCGTCGAATGCAAAAGAACTCTTTGGTCAAAAAGATATTAATGGTGGTTTAATCGGTGGAGCCTCGCTCAAAGCCGAAGACTTTATTGCGCTTTCCAACTCTTTCTAAATGGATTATAGAAGTTATGAATTGTTCTTTACGGATGTTTTTCCGTGGAGGGATATTGCCATTTCCGAAATGGCGGAATTAGGTTTTGAAAGTTTTTCTGAAACCAAAACAGGGGTCTTAGGTTATATCCAAGTGCTAGAAGACTCGGAAGAAATATTTGCTCAGGTAAAGTCGCTGGAAGGAGTTGATCGAATTGAAGTGAATGATATTGTGACTGAAAACTGGAACCAGAAATGGGAAGATAATTTTGATCCTGTTTATGTGGATACAAAACTGGCAATTGTGGCTCCTTTTCATGCGGATTTTGATTCCTGTGATATGACCATTGTTATTCAACCGCAAATGTCATTTGGAACGGGACATCATCAAACAACATGGCTTATATCTAAGAGGTTATTTGATTTGGAACTTGAAGGTAAAGAGGTCATGGATATGGGAACTGGAACGGGAGTTCTAGCTATCCTGGCTGAAAAACTTGGAGGCAAAAACATCTTTGCGCCAGACATAGATGAATGGTCGTATAAAAACGCTCTAGAAAATGCTGAACGTAACGAATGTCAAGAGATTGAAGTAGCTCATGGTGGGCATGAATTAGTCAGGGAAAGAACATTTGACATCGTTATTGCAAACATTAATAAGAATATTTTAATCGAGAATTTTTCTGTATATTCAAGAGCCGTAAGACCGCAAGGAACCCTTATTCTCAGCGGATTTTTTAAGACAGACAAAGATGAACTAGTAGCTTGTGCTAGAAAGTATGGCTTTGTTTTTGAAGTAGAACTTAGCAAGGACGAATGGTCCATGCTTGAATTTAAACGCAATTAAACAGATATGAAACTTCGTTTTTTAGTATCGTTGATCTTTATTTTTTTATTATCAAATGGTTATGGTCAGTTTTCGAGTGATCCTGAACAATTCTTGAAGGACATTAAAAAATTCATGAAAAGCTCGAATGCGCAAAAAACGAATGACTTCTTAGAGGTTTTCGAGCCAAACTGGCTTACAAATTTTTCTACTGAATATCAGGACAAGGTAGTTTCAACTAGTAATTTAATTGTTTCCAAAGGACTTAATGCTTTTCCCCATCTTTATGGTTACCTGCTGTCGGCGCATTCTTTTGTAGAAACGAATCAACCGAAAGAAAGCTTTGAATCTTGGCACGAAACTATCGATGCCCTATTAAACTCTAAAAAGAAGAACAAATTTGAAGCCTTCATTAATATTTGTGCGGGCTTTTTTACCGATGGAACTATCTTTTATTCTACCAACCATATATGGCAGTATAAGGGAGGTTCATATAACTTCAGTTTTATAAAGAATAATCCTCAAATTGAGTTTGATGGAGGAGACCTATGCTGCTATGCAGTTAACCGTAAAGCAACCAAAAAAGAGGACCCGTATTTTGATAGTACAATAGTTAGAAATACCTATGGTGTTTATTTACCATTGAACAATAAGTGGACTGGTAGAGGAGGTGTAATTGATTGGCAAAAAGTAGGAATGGATCCTGAAAAGAATTTTGCTGAAATTACAGACTACTCAATGACCTTGAAGAGTAATAAAGTGGAAACTGATTCTGCTATGATGACTACTGAGTATTACGATACCCCCCTTGCAGGTAAAGTAGTTGACATATGTAAAAAAGCAAACAGAGAAGTTGATAGGGTTTATCCAAATTTCCTATCCTTCAGTAAGAAAATTGTAAAAGAAAGTATTCTACCTGAGGTCGATTATGTTGGAGGTTTTGCACTTGCAGGTGCTGATTTTAGGGGCGTAGGTTTTGGTAATGAACCCGCAGGTATAATTTTCTATAAAAATGGAGATCCATATGTTGTAGCATATGGCCCAGAAATTAATGTAAATTCGGCGGGGGTTAGAGCAAGCGAGTGCCGTGTTACCATGTATCTGAATGAGAAGGATTCGATTTATCATCCTGGTTTGAACTTAAGGTATGATTTGAATGAGCTAGAAATGGGTAGAAGCGATGACGGATTGGCTCAAGCTCCATTTAAAAATTCTTTCCATAATTTAAATATGTACGTAGACCGTATCATTTGGGCAAAGGACAACCCGAACTTAAGACTTGATTGGTACGATAATGCGAATAGGAAAAAAGCGCATTTCGAGTCAGAAAACTATTTTTCAGAGAAGGTTTACACTCAAATTCAGGGGATGAATAAGGTTCATCCTTTGGTTAGTCTCTACAATTATTCTTACAAATATGATATGGAAACAATGCCAATTAGTAAGGCTGCAACGGCTATGGGGTTTATCACAGAGCAAGCGGTTCCAATATTACTATCGCTTTCAACGCAGGGTTTCTTAACGTACAACAAGGGAAAACAAACAATTACACTTCTTCCTAAAACAAAGAATTACATTGAGGCCCGCTCTGGTAAAAAGGACTATGATAACATTGTGATTTGGTGTAATGTAGATCCTATCGAGACAAAGCCAGAAACGAATCCGGATGGTTCAGCGAATAAGAGTGCCAAGACCTTTAACAAAAGAGCAAAAGCTATAAATGATAGAAGAAAAGCAGTACCAGAATTTGGTACTATCAATATTAACAGTCTTGATATGTTCTTAAATGAGGTTGACCCCGTTGAAATATCTCCTTTACAAAATGTTGTGGTATTTCCTGATGAAGGCAAATTACAAATACAGGAAGGTTTGGATATGCTATTCGGAGGAGCTGTTATGGCGGGTAAATTGGAGGCATATTTGAAAGACGGTTCGTTTGACTATAGTGCTTGGAGAATAAATCTACTAGAAACAGAAGCGGTGCTCTTTAGAGTTCGTCCAATATTTGGTGGAAGTTCAAGACTAATTGCTATGAATTCTCATTTTGAAGGAATGAAAGGTTACATAGCAATTGATGATACAACAAACCGCTCCGGTATTAAGAATAAAGACTTTCCTGACTTTCCTAAACTAAATTCAAGTAAGGATTCCTATGTCTTCTATAATCACCCTTCAATCTATGGAGGTGTCTATGACAGTGCTACTTTTTATTTTAAGGCCGACCCTTTTGAATTTGACAGCCTTGATAATTTCGTAGAAGAATCAATGTACTTTGATGGTGAGCTGCGTTCAGCCGGTATCTTCCCAGTATTCAAAGAGAAAATTAGAATTCAAGAGGATTATTCTTTTGGATTTAAAACTATTTCACCAGAAGGAGGATTTGACTTTTATGGTGACAACGCCAAGTTTGACAATGAGATTAAGTTAAGTAACGAAGGCTTAAGGGGAGCAGGAGAAATAGACTTCCTAACCTCAAACTCGGTATCGGAGAATTTTGTATTCTTCCCTGATTCAACTATGGGGCTTTCGAAATACACCAACAGACCACAAACTAAAGATGAAGGTGTCTCGGTACCAGATGTTAGTGGTAATGGTGTGATGGTGACCTATGTTCCAAAACAAAAAATTCTTAAAGCAAGGGCTGTAAAGGAGCCTCTTAAGTTTTTCGAAGAAGAAGCAACAATGTTTGGGATGACAAAGTTAACGCCAGATGGAATGAGTGGAAGAGGACTAATGTATTTTAAAGATGCGGAGCTTGGTTCAAAAAACTTTAAGTATAAACGATGGGTGATTGATGCGGATACAGCGGATTTTAACCTTGCGGATGTTGGTTCACAACTAGAGGAAGGCGAGAAGAACCCACTTTCATTTAATTCAAATAACTTAAATGCACACGTTGATTTTCAAGAAAGAAAAGGTGAATTTATGTCAAATGAAGGGACTTCAATTGTAGAGTTTCCTAAGAATAAGTACATCTGTTACATGGATCAATTTACTTGGTTAATGGATAATGATGAGATGGAGTTGTCAAAAAAAGAGGCTGATGTTTCGATCGATACAGACCTGGACTTGGCCGGATCTAATTTCTTCTCTGTTCATCCAGATCAGGACTCACTTAACTTTGCGGCTCCTAAGGCTAAATTCTCGATTAAGGATAATGTGATTCGATGTGATAAGGTGGAATTTATCGATGTAGCTGATGCTCGAATATCGCCACCAGATAAGAAGCTGACAATTCGTAAAAATGCGAAAATGGATGATCTAGATAGTGCAACAATTATTGCGAACTTCATCACGAAGTATCATACCATTACCAATGCTCATGTAGAGATAAATGCCCGAAAGGATTATAAAGCCGATGGTTATTATCTCTATACTGATTTTAATGGAGATCAGCAAACGATCTATTTTGAAGAAATTACACAGGATTCTGCTTATCAAACTGTTGCAAAGGGTGATATTGCAGAGGATGTAGGCTTTGCTCTCAGCCCTCAATTTGAATTTTATGGAACAGCTGAGTTAAAAGCAGCGGCACCTTTCCTAACATTTGATGGAGCCACAAGAATTAAGCATGAATGTGATCAGTTTGCCAAGAACTGGTTAAAGTTCCGAACGGAGATTAATCCAGAAGATATTCAAATACCAGTTACGGATGATATGAAAGATTTAAATGGAAATCCAATTGCCGTTGGAATAGTCCGTAGGAATCCATCAACATCTGACTCACTTGGTGTATATCCAACATTCTTATCGGCACTCGTTAGCCCTGCCGATCAGGTAATCTTTACATCTTCTGGGGTGTTAAACTATAATGCGGAAACAAGGGAGTATAGAATTGCCAGTCCGGAAAAACTAATAAACCGCGAAGAAGTTGGGAATTACATTGCTCTTCAAACCCAAAGTTGTTCTATGGAAGGAGATGGTGAAGTTGATCTTACGATGAATCTACCAGACGTTGAATTTAAAACTTATGGCGAAGTGAAATATGATATGGCAACCAAACAAACAACAATGAATCTTTCGGGAGGCCTTAACTTCTTCTTTGATAAGAAAGCAATGTCCTTCATGGCTGACGATATTAAAGGTACGGAAGGAATAGCAGGTGTTGATATGCCAAGAACCACCTTGGTTCAGGCCATAAGAGAGGATGCATCAGTTGAAATAGCAGAAAATGTTCGTGCTGATTATACAATCGATGGTGAGGTGAAAAAGCTCCCTAAAGAAATGGAAGCAACCATGTATTTAACGAACCTCAGAATGAAATGGAATGATAGGGCAGGAGGTTTCTTATCTGAACCAATATCTGGTATCGTAGGGCTTATGGGAGAGCCATTATTCAAGGATTTCACGGTAAGATTATCAATTCAATATTCGGTAGAAGGAGGAGATAGAGGAACGAAAATGGGGTACTTGGTAGAACTTCCAGGAGGTGAAAAACCAGGTAACTACTACTTCTTTAGATTTGAACGTGTAAAGAAGAATACACAGATGTATGTAATTACAAGCAATAAAGACCTACAGGCTTACATGGCCGAACTAAAAGAAGATAAAACGAAGCAAAAGAATTTCTCTTATGAACTTAAAACTTCTAAGGCTGCTGCTTACTTATCTAACTTTAGATCACTATTTGGTGGGTAGCTAAGTGCTTTTCGTCGAATTGTTTAGAAGTCTTAACATAGACGTAATATCGGTTAGGTTACAAAGTGGTATTATTGTAGAAATTGCTTTGATCACCTTGATAACAGGTCTTTAAAATCCTCGTTTGAAACCAAGGCAATTTCAAATGAAAATTTAAGATAGTATTGCGTCTAAATTCGCTTTGATTTCGTCTTCTTAGTAAACAACCCCTCCCGCTATGTTAAAGTACCTTGTAATCTCGTTATGTCTAATTGTCTGGTCCAATAATTCCATAGGTCAGGTTTTTCTAGAATCCTTCGATGAAGGAGATGGAGCCACTGCTGGAACTGATGATATTGGAGGAGTAGCATGGACTGCTGCTTGTCCAACTTGTATGGGAGGAGATTATTATGAGATACTTGGAGGTGTATTAGAAGGATCGGATACTAACGGAGAAGCAGTGTGGACTACTAGTGATATTGATATCAGTTCATGTGTCAATTTCAGCATAGAAGTTGATTTATCGGAAGTAGGCGATATGGAAATTTGTTCTGAGCCTTGTAATGCAGGAGATTGGATTGCACTCGAATATAATTTGGATGGTGCAGGATGGGTTTCCCCACCGGCAGCCGTATTTTGTGCAGGACCTTGTACAGATAGAGATATTATTCAATCAGGTGATATAACTCCTGATGGAACTGTTGTTAGCTTTAATTCAGGGTGTATACCTGGGGGAACAAATCTACAAATTAGAATCACGGTACAAACTTGGGCAGGTGATGAAGCATATAGAATTGATAATGTCACAGTAAATTGCGAAGATGCACCTTCTATTGATGCTGGGGTGGATCAAATAATTTGTGATGGATCTACGGTAACACTTACGGCCGAAAATCCAGATGGTGCTTCTATTTCTTGGTCGCCTGCAATCACAGATGGTGTTGCATTTACACCACCAGCAAGTACAACCACTACCTATATCGTAACAGCCACTATTGACTTATGTACGAATACGGACGATGTAGATGTAACTTCTACTACTGGTGCAACTGCTACCGTTACACCAGCTGGCCCATTTTCAGGGGGGACCGGAACGTATTTTATCTCAGGTTCACCTGCGGGTGGAACATGGTCGGCGGATTGCGGAGCTTGCATAGATCCAGCTACGGGAGAGTTTAATCCAGACATTGCCGGACCTGGGACTCACAATATATGTTATACAGTTGGTGTGCCTCCTTGCGATGATACTGAATGTATCGACGTAGATGTGGTTGCCGCAGGACCCTGTGGGATTTCTTGGTCAACTGATTTTAGTAATCCTACATGTTACACCTTTACAGATGGTTCGTCTACAATCAATACAACTGGAGGGGTGATGCCAATTACCTACGTAATAACGGATGCGTCAGGAACTACTGTTAATATCGGTGGCAGTAATACAGCAAACGGATTAGGAGAAGGTTGGTATTACTTTAACGTATCGGATGATGCTGGTTGCGTTGTAATCGATTCAGTATTTCTAGACGACCCAGACCAAATGACAGCAGATATTTCAGTAACGGACCCCTTATGCAATGGTGTGCCAACAGGATTAGCTGTGGCTGATACGGTAGAAAATTATACCGGAAGCTATGATAATATAGGTTATTTCTGGAGTCCAAACCCTGGTGGAGATGAGGGAGTAGGGGCAGATTCATTAGAAAATGCAGGAGGTGGAGATTACACCTTAATTGTTAATGATGAAAACGGATGTTCGGAAACCTTTACCTTCTCAATAACCTATCCACCAGCATTATTCTTCTCTGAATTTGATTACGAACCTGCATTCTGTAGGTTGTTTGGATATCAATCTGGTAATGGAATCGTTTTTGGAGCAGCAGGTGGTGGAACACCTGACTATACCTATATCTGGACCAATGAAACAACGGGTGAAACTTCTACAAGTACAACTTGGGGAGGTTTAAATCCTGGAGATTATACAATGTTAGTTACAGATGATAATGGATGTACTTTGAGTCAGACAATTACGGTAGATTCTTTAAATCCAATTGCCGATTTTACAATGACATCTCCAAGCTTTTCGGGCTCGTTTGAAGGAACAGCGGTCGTTGATGTGAATATCACGAATAACTCGCTCAACTTTGCGAATCCTAACAATCCAAATGCAGACACTACATTCTTCTGGAACTTTGGTATCGACGATAATTGGGTGTTAGATCAAGATTATTTTACTGTTTGGGATACTTCTTATGCTAATGCAGGTGTTTATGATATTTGCTTAGTAGCATTGAATAAAAACGGTTGTTCCGATACCCTTTGTGTTCCTTTAACAGTTTATGATCCTCTATTTTTTACCCCTGTGAACATATTTACGCCAGATGGGGATGGTATCAATGATGTATTTACATTTAACGATAAAGCCTTGTCGGTAGAGACGTTCTCTTGTATTATTGTTAATCGTTGGGGATTGGTGGTTTATGAAATGGATAATATTGCAGATCAATGGGATGGCAATGATCCATCTGGCCAAATTTGCCCGAATGGTGTATACTTCTATACGTACCAAGGTGCGGCATTTAATGGAGATCTTTTACAAGGACAAGGCACTGTACAACTTGTTGGGAAAGAATAATCCTAGCTTAACTTCTTAAACAGGATTATTGAGTTAATTTTGCAGGGTGAACAAAGCCCAGAGCAGATTACCCCTGATATTCATTTTCCTTACCGTATTAGTAGATATGGTAGGCGTTGGACTAATAATTCCAATTATACCTGATCTTCTCGCCGATTTAACCGGGCAACCAGTGAATGAGACTTCATGGTTTGGAACCCTGCTGATTATTTCTTTCGCTGGAATGCAGTTCTTTTTTGCACCAGTAATGGGAGAGATTTCTGATCGTTATGGGAGAAGAAGAGTTCTATTATTGGCCTTATTAGGATTGTCACTTGATTATTTATTGCACGGCCTGGCCCCTTCTTTAGCCTGGTTATTTGTAGGAAGGTTTTTAGCGGGGATTACAGGGGCTACTCATTCTGTAGCCAATGCTTATGTGGCTGACATAAGTACTAAAGAAAATAAATCAAAGAATTTTGGATTAATAGGAGCTGCCTTCGGATTAGGCTTTGTATTAGGTCCTATTATGGGAGGTTTACTCTCTGAAATTGATTTGCGCATGCCATTCTATGTAGCAGCAGGCCTAGCTCTAGTGAATTGCATATTTGGATTTTTCTTTTTGCCAGAATCTTTACCGAAAGAAAACAGAAGAAAAATTAACTATAAGAAAATGGTACCTGGTGTCTCGTTGAAAGATCTTGGAGAATTTAAAGGGGTAGGTCTTCTTTTATTGGCCTTATTCTTTGCTTATTTGGCCGGACAATCTCTTCCAGCAACTTGGTCTTTCTACTGTAAAGAAATGTTCAGTTGGAGTCGCACGGAAATCGGTATTAGCTTGTCAGTAGTCGGTGTTTTAGTTGCCATGGTTCAAGGCGGATTGGTAGGGGTTTTTAATAAACGACTAGGGCAAAAGAAAACGGTAGTACTTGGCTTTATCTTATACACAATAGGTATGACGGCTTTCGGATTTGCTAATACTCCACTATTGCTTTATTTGTTTTTAATCCCATACGCTCTTGGAGGTATATCTGGACCAACTTTGCAAGGAATCGTTTCCAATCAAGTACCCGAGAATCAACAAGGAAACCTGCAAGGTTCAATTACCAGTTTAAATAGCTTAACAACTATTGTTGGACCTTTAATGGCGGGAGGTATTTTCACCATTTTTGCAGATAAAAGTTTCCCATATTACTTTCCTGGTGCCCCTTATATCGCTGCAGGTTTCTTCCTTTTAATTTCGACATTTATTGTTAAAATGGGGGTGGATAGAATACCCGATAATGAGGGCGATGAAAACATAATTGATGATGAGGTTATTGAGTAGCTTCCTATTGATTTTTATTTTTCTTTCAATTACCTCTTGCGGCGGTGAAAGACAGGAAAGAGATTCAAGCTGGGAAGAGAATTACCCAACAGCAGAAGAAAAGTGGGAAGTTGCTGTCGAGGAAAAAGAATATACCTCCCATGAATCACTTAAATATTTTTTCGATAATGAAGAGTCTGATCAGCAGGTTCTCGTTTTAGCTCACGTTAAAAAGGTTCTTTCAGATGATACCGAAGGTTCTCGACATCAACGATTTATTTTAGAGCTTGATAATGGACAAACTGTTCTTGTCGCACATAATATAGACCTTGCTCCACGGGTTGAAAACCTGAAAGAAGGAGATCAAGTAGAGGTATTCGGAGAATATGAATGGAACAATAAAGGAGGGGTTATCCATTGGACACATCACGACCCAGATGGTGATCATGTAGATGGGTATATATCATTGAATGGTCAGATTTTTCAGTAGTTGTAGGCAGGGTAGCAATTGGTTAGCATCGCTTTACTTATTAATATGTAATCCCTATTTTTACGGAATAGAATTAAAGTTCCGTTAACATGAAAAATGTCCTTTTAGCATTATCGCTCTTATCCATCATTGGTTCTTCTGCTCAAGATACCACGTGGGTACAAACTTTTACTTACGATTCAATCTCAACACGTCGAGCAATGTTCGATTTTCCAACTGAACTAGACGGAAAGAGGTTCGAAAAAGTACTGATGTACTACAATATAAAGTGTGATCCTTTAACTCCTTGGGACTCTTACAACTGTGGTGAGTGGGATTATTTAGCGTATTCACACATTTATGATCACCTTGGAATTTATGATTCGACCAGAGTAGAACATCCACTTTATTTATTGAACAATGCGGATGAACCTATAATAGAATATGTAACATCGCTCTATTACCATTATACTGAGTACTATCAATACTTCCCAGTATACACCGTTGATACGGATACAGATGTAAGTGTTGGAGCTGGATCAACGGCTGCTTCTTACCCGTTTGGAGCATCTTCAAATCAGCAAAGAACCCAACTCCTTTACACGGCAACAGAATTAACAACTTCGGGAATTTCGGCTGGTGAAATAGCGAAATTAAGATTTGATTTTACTTCCTTGGGAGATCAATTAGATCATTTGAAAATTAGTTTGAAGCACACTACCGAAACTGAGGTTTCTGAGTTTGATGAAGATGGCTGGACGGAAGTTTATAATTTAAATGCGACTCCAGGAGCAACTGGGTTAAATACATTTAATTTCCACACTCCATTTGTTTATGATGGAACTTCTGGAATTTTAGTGGATCTTACTTGGGACAATGCTGGTTCCACTTCTACAGATAATGAAGTAAATTCAACCGTAACTACTGATCAAACCGTTGTTTATTCGAATGATGATAACGGTATTCTAAACATCGATGGTAATTATGGTGTGATTGACCTTGATAACCATGATTTTGGCGATGAAATATCAATTGGCTTTTGGGCATATGGAGATCCTGTATATCTACCTGTTAATACATCCGTTTTAGAAGGGACAGATTCATTAGGGAATAGAATAATCAATATCCATTTTCCGTGGAGTAACGAGCGCCAATATTGGGATTCAGGAGAAGGTGGAGGATACGATCGTGTTGATAAAGCGGCCTCTACCGGGGAGTATGAAGGAAATTGGCACCAATGGACATTTACTAAAAATGCTGCTACTGGAACTATGAATATTTATCTTGACGGAGTTTTATGGCATTCAGGTACTGGTTTATCAAGACCAGTTGGTGTTGTGAACCAATTCAAGCTTGGAGCGAATAGAAACGGTGGAAACAATTGGGGAGGTATGCTTGACGAATTCACTATTTGGGATGTTGAGCTATCTGTTTCGGATATCAGTACTTACCTTAACGAAACTATTGATGCTGGTCATCCAGAATTTTCGAACCTTGTAGCTTACTATGACTTTGATGATTCACCGGTGATTTCTGATAAATCCGGAAACAATGTAAATGGTATGATGACAGAACCAGGTATGATTGAGCTGAATGGACAATCGAAAGCTGGTTTCGAAACTTCTAACGTTCGTCCGAACATCGTATTCGTACAAGGAACACATACTTTCGATTTAGATTCAACGCTAGTAAGCGATTCTGTTGAAGTAGATATGGTTGACCTGGCAACATATGAGGTAGAGGGACAAAAATTCCTAATCACTTCAATTGAGCATCACTACCCAGTGGGCTATTCATATACGTTTGACTATTTAGGAAATAAAACGGCTGATTCAGTTTATTATGGCCCGGATGCAACATTAACGAATGATGTGATACATTATTATGAAGAGCCTTATGAGTTAGTAGATAGATATGAGATTGGTCGTTTCATTACGCCTTATGGAATTGGATTTGATTTAGGCCCCAATGGATTTACATACATCTATGACGTTACTGACTATGAGTCGTTACTGCATGGTACGGTAGATCTTCAAACACACAATACGCAAGAGTTAATCGATGTGAAATTTGCGTTCATTGAAGGTATTCCTCCGAGAGATGTAATTTCATTAGATAAACTTTGGGATGGTAGAGCAAGTTACACATATGCTAACTTGGATAATGATTTAAATCTCTCTGCAATAGATGTAGATTTGGACCCTTCCGGAGCAATGTACAAGATTAGAAGTAAAATCACAGGTCATGGTCATCACGGATCAAATAACTGTTGTGAGTGGGGATTTGGAGAAGGTAGAGATCATTTCTTTTTAGTGAATGGAACACAAGTTCACGAGTGGGAAATTTGGCAAGAAACAGAATGTGGAGACAATCCTAACATCAGCCAAGGAGGTACATGGCCTTATGCTCGTGAGGGATGGTGTCCAGGTGATATTGTCGAGGATCATGAATTTGACATTACACCTTTCGTTACTTCAGGATCAACAGTTTCATTAGATTATGATATTGAAGATGTCCCTGTATCAGATCCTGATCAAGGAAATGGAAATTACATGATCTCAATGCACCTTGTTACTTACGGAGAACCTAACTTCCAGAATGATGCAGCAATTGTCGATGTATTAAATCCAAATGATTGGGAATACTACAGCAAGTGGAATCCAACCTGTCAAAACCCTAGGGTAATTCTTAAGAATACTGGAGAGGCACCATTAACTTCTGCAAAAATTAGCATTTGGGTTGGAGGATTCGGTGATAATGTAATTACTTATGATTGGACAGGTAACCTTCAATTTTTGGAGGAAGAAGTTGTTGAGATTCCAATTACAGATGGTTGGTGGTATGATTGGGAGGGTGTAATGACTTTCTCTGCTGAGGTTTACGAAGCGAACGGTGCAACCGACGATTATGCTCAAAATAACATCTTTACAACAACGTTTGAGGCTGCTCCAAATATTCAAGAGTCTTTCTACATTTGGTTGAGAACAAACAACAAAGCTGATGAAAATGAGCTTTACGTTAGAAATTCGGACGGTGATGTAATCTTCTCAAGAACAGATTTAGAAAACGATACTGAATACAAGGATACGTTAGAGTTAGATCCAGGATGTTATACCATTGAACTTACTGATTCTGATAATGATGGATTATCATTCTGGTATTCAGCTTCTGTAGAAGGAGAAACAGGAGGTTCTATGAGATTGAGAAGATCAAGTGGAGGTACTATTCATGTATTCGATCCAGATTTCGGAAACTACACCTCTTACAGCTTTTCTGTAGGCTATGCAGTAGGAATGGAAGAAAATATTAATCCTTACGTATTTGAAGTGTATCCAAACCCTTCAAATGGAATTTTCAATATTTCTTTAGATGGATTCACCGAGAATGTTACCCTAGAAATATTTAACGAAATGGGTCAGTTAGTAAAAACGGAGAGTATAGGTGTTGATAACCCGGAAGGCGTAACGGAGCATACTTTAAGCATGGAAGGCTTTGAAAGAGGAATCTACATTATAAGAGCGGTTTCAGAAAGCGTTACTCAAACCCAAAGAATTATATTGAATTAAGATCTCACATCAACTAAAAAAAAGGGACGCTTCTGTTGATGCGTCCCTTTTTCATTTATTCAAATATCTTAAACTCCAAATTGATTTAGGTGATGATCTAAATGTTTGCTGAAAATATTACTCCATTCTTGCTTTGACATAAGGCCAAAACTTAAATTATCTCTACCATCATAGTATTCTTCTCCCTTATCTTCAACGTAATTAATATGTTGAATTAATTTAGCCTTTTCATCCTCGAAAACCTTTTCGTCTGTAATCAAGAATGCAGGAGCCGTTCTAGAATTCTTTTTTTACAGTTTATCTCCTACCACAACATTTTTAACGAATAGCTTAATCATGAATCTCCCAAAGGCTCCAGGTCTTTTCATAATTGTTCCGTTGTCCATGTTGTAGGCTACATTCACATGAGCCATCATTTGTCCAACATTCATTTTACCCTATTGAGGTTGGGTTTCTGGGGTTAATTTTTCAATACGATCCAAAAAATGTTTCGTCGTTTCTGGATCAAATACGTATGGAAATTTCATATTATTCTCCAGCGTAAATTTTCTCAACTAAGTCTTTATGTTTTTCCACAATAAACTTACGCTTAGGTTTCATTGTGGGTGTTAATTCACCGGTTTCTGGAGTCCATTGGCAATCTGTAAGCTCGAATTTTTTAACGCGCTCAAATTGTCCAAATTCTGCGTTGTAGTGGTTTATTTCTTCTTGAATTCGTTCTAAGATTTTCTCGTGTTTAATCATCTCTGCTTGTGAGCTACCACAATCAATCCCTTTTCTCTTAATCCATTCTTGAATGAATTCAACAGCAACCACGATTAAAGCCGCAGGCATTTTCTGGTTTTCTCCTATCACCATTATTTGCTCAATAAATCGAGACTCTTTGAATTTGTTTTCCATTACCTGAGGCGCAATGTATTTACCGCCCGAAGTCTTGAACATTTCTTTCTTACGGTCCGTAATCTTCAAGAATTTACCTTCTTCAAATTGACCAATATCTCCTGTGTGAAACCAACCTTCTTTGTCAATAGCTTTTGCAGTAGCCTCTGGGTTATTATAGTATCCCATCATA
Organism: Crocinitomicaceae bacterium; assembly: GCA_022447665.1. Lineage (GTDB taxonomy): Bacteria > Bacteroidota > Bacteroidia > Flavobacteriales_D > Crocinitomicaceae > JAKVAQ01. The sequence continues at coordinate 3,958 of JAKVAQ010000047.1, read as the reverse complement.
ACGTTTGGCCCTTTCGCTAGGATTTCTCCATCCTCTGCAATTTTAATCTCAACATTATCCAATGGGGTACCTGTTGTTCCAATACGAACATGATCTCCTTTTTCATAGTTCACACTTAATACTGGTGAGGTCTCGGTTAAACCATATCCTTCCATTACAGGAATTCCTGCTGCCAAGAACATTTTAGCCAATCTAGGTTGAAGCGCCGCTGAACCACAAGCAACTGCTTCTACGTTTCCACCTAGAGCTTCTTGCCATTTGCTAAAGATTAATTTTCTAGCAAGTTTTAGTTTAAGATCATACATTCCAGATCTTCCAAGAACCTTGTATTGTTCACCAACACTAACCGCCCAGAAAAATAGTTTTCTCTTAATCCCAGTTAATGCTTCACCTTTGGCCATGATTTTATCATAAACCTTTTCTAAAAGTCTTGGAACAGCAGTGAATACGTTAGGTTTTACTTCTTTCAAGTTGTCTCCAATTGTATCAATCGATTCAGCAAAATAAACCGATACACCAGTATATTGGTATAGGTATAAAAGCATTCTTTCGTACACGTGACATACAGGCAGAAAACTTAACGATTTTGCTGTGTGTCCTACCGGTAAACGAGGTTCACAAGCTTTCACGTTGCTCAATAAATTTGTATGACTAAGCATTACGCCTTTAGGATTTCCGGTCGTTCCTGAGGTATAGATTAGTGTAACCAAATCATCCGCTTTTATTGCATCAGATCTTTTTTGGATTTCTTCATCCAAACTAGCATCTTCGTCAACACTAAGTTCTTCCCAGTTTTGAATCCCATCTAATTTTTCAAAAGAGTAAATCTCCTCTAGGGTAGACACTTTAGATTTCACAGAAGCGACTTTGTCATAAAGTTCTTGATCAGAAACAATACAAAGTTTTACCCCCGCATTGTTAAATATAAACTCATAATCTGAGGCTGAAATAGTAGGATACATTGGTACTGAAATTGCTCCAATTTGTTGAATAGCAATATCACAAATGTTCCATTCGGATCTATTGTTAGAAATCATCGCAATTTTATCTCCTGGTTGAATCCCTAATCGGATCAATCCTCGACTAATTGCCTTAGACTTGTTTATGTATTCTTGCGTTGAAATTGTTACCCATTTGCCATCTCGCTTGTCTGCGAAGGCAACTTCTTGTGGGAATTTTTCTAATTGATAATGTGGTAAATCAAATAATCTAGTTGGTTCCATATTCTAAATATATGGAATTTCTTTCGTAATAAACAGCAACAAATACGGGCTTTTTTCGTTGATGCAGTAATATTTTTGTAACTTGTATTTAATACCACGTTAAAAAAATATTCAGGGGGGTGTAACTTTTGAATGAGTTAGATTGTTTTAGCTTGTTGAATTACGAAAACCACCGTGTAATTAAATTAATTTTTTGAACAGAAAAGAGTACAATATTGCAGTAAAAGAGTACGCTAACCGGCTATACGGCTTTGCAATTAAGTATCTGCGAAATGAAGCGGACGCGAGTGATATTGTCCAAGATGTTTTCGAAAAATTATGGAAGAACCGTAAGAAGGTAGAATTCGAAAAATGTAAAAGTTGGTTGTTTACCTGCGCACACAATGCCATGGTTAACCTAGTTAAGAAAAATAACCGCCTTTATTATGTTGAAGATTACCATGATACTAATACGGGTGTTGCAGCGGACAATAGTTTTGAAAACAAAGAAATTATTGAAAAGTCGCTAGCACTTCTTCCTCCAATCCAAAAATCAGTGCTTTTACTGCGTGACTTGGAAGGATATAATTACAAGGAAATCGGAGAAATTCTTCATTTGACAGAAGCGCAAGTGAAGGTTTATTTGTTCCGAGCTCGTAAGAAGATTAAGAAACAGCTAAAAGATTTAACCGTTCTAATATGATTACACCACAGAATCTCGACAAGTGGATGTTCGACTATTTAGAAGGCAATCTCTCTGGAGAAGATGCAGCCGCCTTCGAACAGTTCTTGCAAAATAATCCAGAAGTTTCTGCTGACCTTGATGCTTGGCAAGAGGCTTATGTGGCTCCGGTTACTGCTGAATTCCCTAACATGGCAGGACTTGAGAAAAAACGAAAAGTTGCCGCTGGTTGGTATGGTTGGGCTGCAGCCGCTACAATCGCGCTTCTTCTTGGATGGGGAGGTATTGCTTTATTCTCGTCAGATGATTTCCAAATCGATGGAATGGCAAATGAAGCAAATGACTTAACTCCAGCTTATTCTGTACAAACCAATATAGAAATAAGTACTCCTAAACTACCTGAATACCTAAATACCATTGAGAACGAATTGTCTACTTCTCAAAATTCAAGTTTTGTCTATTCAACAAATGTTTCCAGCGGAAATTCAAGCAGTAATGCTACTATAACCAATGCAAACAATACGAATAATTCAACCAATAATTATTCGAATCAAACGAATATGGCTATTACAGGCAATACAACAAATATTGTAAATAATTCAGATGTTGATTTCGAGAACAGCAATGCTGAATTTAATACGCCATCAGTTAATTCAAGTGAGTTGGTTTTAGCACAAGCAAAATCTAAAATTGGTGATAATGAAGGCGGGCAGTATGCCAACAACCCAGAAGTAACACCGGTAGATTACGAATTGAAGCACTCAAAATCAGTGACGATTGGTGGGTTCTCAACTAAACTAAAGCGTTTCTATAGAAAGATAGAGCGTACTATGGGCTATCCTGTGGGTCTTAAGAATTTAAGAGATCCAGAAATGTTTATTCCTCAAAATGCACCTATGGCGGTTAATCCTGGACTCGCAGGTGGCATGTTAGCTTCTCGTTTCGAAATGAACTACAGAAATCAATTCTTTGGAAGCGATCTTAACTCTCAAGAAATGAACTTAGCTTTTGATACTTATTCAAGATCGTTAAGAGGAGGTTTGGGTGTATTATTAAATGTGCACGATGTTGGAATGGGAGAATTTACCGACATGAACATTAACTTAATCTACTCTCCTAAATTTAGATTAAACGAGAACGTTGTTTTTGAACCAGGAGTAAGATTAACACTAGGAACACTTACTGCAAATACTGATCAGCTATCGTCTTTCCAAACATTAGAAATGGATAGAGGTAGATTCTTGAACACTGGAGATTTAACAGATAAATCAGGTTTCCAAAGAACGTGGTATAAAGATTATAGCCTGGGAGGTATGTTTAATACCACTTGGTTCTATGCCGGATTCTCTGCAGATAACTTAGGCGGTCACTTTGAAAATATCTATGCAAGTGAAAGTGGATTACCACAAAGATCTGCAGTACGTTACAATCTGATTTTAGGCTCGGATTATGAATCGAAAGATGAACGATTTGGAATAAGCCCATTCTTATCATTCACTAGCCAAGATAACTTTAATGAATTATGGGGAGGATTTAATTCGCGAATTGGATGGTTAACCATAGGAGGAGCAATCTCTAACAACCTTGACTATACAGGTAGTATCGGACTTAAGTTTGAGAAATTCAAACTAATCTATCGCTACGATAACGCAAGATCAATGTTTACCAATGAACAACTCAACTCACACAACATTGGTATTAGATTCAATACAAAACAAAAAAGTTCACGCATTAAATAATCAGGCAAGATGAGAAAGATATTTACAGTTTTATTTATTGTGTTTGCGAGTAGTGCCTTTTCGCAAGACCCGGAGTTTACACAGTTCTACGCAAACCCTATATACCTAAACCCAGCTTTTGCGGGAACACATGGTTGTCCACGTCTTAATATGAATCACAGAAACCAATGGCCCTCTATTTCAGGAGCCTTTGTAACAAACTCTGTGTCTTATGATCAATTTGTAAATGTTTTGCAAGGTGGTGTTGCTTTAATGGTAACAAACGACATGGCAGGTAAAAACACGATCAATTGGTCTACTATTAATCTAGCATATTCATACCACTTGCAAGTAAG
>JAKVAQ010000046.1 GCA_022447665.1 Crocinitomicaceae bacterium | reverse complement strand
CAATAAATGGAAAATCTCATAAAGACAATTTTTATCATACGCTTGAAGTATTAGATAATATTTCAGAGAATACAGAAAAGCTTTGGTTAAGATGGGCTGCAATTCTTCATGATATTGCAAAACCTCCAACCAAAAAATTCAACAACAAGGTAGGTTGGACATTTCACGGCCATGAAGACGTAGGAGCACGAATGGTTCCTAAAATCTTCAAGCGATTAAGACTTCCGCTTGATCATAAAATGAAATATGTGCAAAAGCTTGTGCGCCTTCATCTAAGGCCTATTGCTTTAGTTAGCGGCGATGTAACGGATTCAGCGATTCGAAGACTCCTTTCAGAAGCGGGAGATGATATTGATGATTTAATGATTCTTTGTAATGCCGACATTACATCAAAGAATGAATACCGTGTAAGAAAGTACAAAAGTAATTTCGAAAAGGTAAAGAAAAAGCTAAAGGATGTAGAGGAGAGAGATCAAATCAGAAACTTTCAACCACCAATTTCAGGTAAAGAAGTAATGCACATCTTCAAGCTTGAACCTTGCAAAATGATAGGCGATATAAAGGCCGAAATAAAAGAAGCCATTCTGGAAGGCGAGATTAAGAATAACTATAATGACGCCTACGAATATATGATGAAAATTGCTCCTAAATACGGGCTAGAAGTTTAGCGCATTAAGCTAACATCAGATAAAGTAACAGGCATTGCATCAGGACAAGCATCTGGCTGCTGAATCTTGCTAGGCTGATATTTGAACTTCAGTTTCATTCCTTCATTTTTAAACTTATCCTCGAGATTAACGGGGTAGAGTGTAAGCTTTTCATCTCCTGCTTCAGCAGCAATATACAAAGGGCATCCTGTTTCTGAAACATGAACAACGCCAACAACACTTACTACTTGTGCAGTGATTGTTCCACCTTCTTCAATCGTTTCAGCACCATTGTCCTTGTCTTCCGTAGTTTCAGTACTTGTTGTAGTGCTATCTGCTGAGCCTTTTGAATTACCGCAAGCGAATAATAGAATAGATAAGCCAAATAAGAATAAATATTTCATTTTACATGGATTTAATACAAAGAAAAGCCTTCTACGTGAATAGAAGGCTTTTTATTTGTTTCAAATTAATTCTTAACGAATCACCAATTTGGTAATTGTAGATTCTCCATTAATATTTACATCCAACATATAAATACCAGAAGCAAATTCACTCGTGTTTAGTACTGTGTTAGTTCCTGAAGAAACTTCATTGTAAATTACTTTACCTGAAAGATCTCTTAGCATAATCGTTGCCGAAGTTGATTCGTTCCAGTTAATGTTTACAATGTCATCTGCTGGATTAGGGAATACGTTTAACTCGATTTTCTCTTCATCAATACCAACATTTCCAGCAATCCAAACTACGCCATCATATGGCTTATAATTCTGTTTTGTTCCTATTACGATCAACGGTGAAGTAGAAGTGATGGCATCAAATGTAATTGTAACAGATCCGCCACTGCTTAATCCTTCGCCCAATAAAACACCATCTTGACTCACCGCTATATTTACATTATCAACATCACAAGCAACGTCAAGTGACGTAATTCCTAAGTCTTCGTGAGATGAATGTGAAACAACCATTTCTTGCGTTTCTTGTGTTCTAAATAATGCAGAAGGATCTCCAAAAAGCACCCATGTTTGCATAACTTCTATTGCAGTTCCTGAGCTACTGTAATCCTCAAGCATGCTAATCATAGAATTGAAGAATAAGCCTCCAATAGTTGACTTTCTATTCGTAGCATAAGACTCTGAAATTAACTCAGCCATCTCATCTTGAACTTGCATTGGTTCTGCCCAAGCCATAAGAATTGTAGACCCACTCGCTGCGATTGCACCTGAAGGACTTCCAGCATTTGTTGCTCTAAGCCATACCTCAGAAATACATGTACCAGAAGTAAATGAACCGTTATTACAAGCTACAGAAACAACAAATGGATATTTACCGTTGTTTGTTGCATCATTAATATCATCTGAATGGAAGTTTCCTGTTACACACACATCTTCAGCTCCGTGTCCGGTATAGTTAAATAAGCCAATTCCATCATTAACCTCTGGTGAAATCATTGCTGCATTAGGGTTTCCTGAAGCATCTGCCCCTCCTTGAGATCCATCGTAGAATTCGAATACTTCATCGTATCCAAACGCTAATAATTTAGCTCTAATGTTTCTTGCGTGTTGCCAATCTGCCTCTCCATCATCTCCGTAACCTGCTCCTTCATTCGAAGCTAATCCAATTGCTTTTGCCATCCAGTTTCCAGCTGCAGGATTCTTTTCGTATTCTAATGTTCTTTCTACTTGCGTTTCGATGTGTGTTGAAGCACCCGAGAAACGACCAACAAATAGTTCAGGATAGTAGTCACCTGTCATTTGTCCATAGTAAGAATCACTCCAAAGTTGTTCTGAACCTGCCCACCCATATGTATGCGCTGGAATTTTATTGTGATCACCTACTAGTAATACGAACAATAAGTCTGGATTAGCGTCATAGTAATCCTCTATATAACTCTTAATGTCAGTATCAGTTGTTCCAGTGGCATCAGTATTTACCATTTCAGTTTTTACACCTGATTGATTTTTCCATTCCACGAAAGAAGCCATTTCATCTTCGTAGTTATTATCAGTAATAATTAACATGCTTCCTTCTTCTTCCACAGGAGTATACTTAAAAGGATACGCAGCAGAATTCAAGTAGAAGTTCTCGTAAATATTCGAGTAGATAGAAGACGTTTCAGGACGAAGGGATAATTCGTTGATTCCTAATTCTTCTGGGTTGATGATTACACTTGAACGAATGTTATTGTACACGCGAAGAACTTTCGTTACAGGATTGTACTGAAATGGATTCGTTTTAATTGTAATTCCTCGTGTATTTCTGAGGATAAACGGATCTTTGATCTCAGCTAAATTACCCGGGTAAAAAGCATCAGTAGAATACTCTTCACCGAAAGAATAATTAACGGTACTTGGTTCAACGTTTCTTTTAAGACTACCTTTTGATGGTGAAATCTGAACATTATCATACTCAGTGTAGCTGTCATAGGTAACCTCTAACGTAACGTTCCCTTCGCCTGGTAACAGGACCGACTCTGTAAAATAAGGCATTGAGGGAGCTCCTTCCTTCATAGAAAGGATAGTGTAGGTTTTGCTAAAGTCTACATATTCTTGACTTTCAATTAAGGTAGTCATGTATAGTGCACCTGCCGCAGTTGGAGCATTGAGTTCGTGGTTCACTACGATTAATTCATCAGCCGACGATATCATGTTGTAGTTCTGTGACATAGCACCTACACTTAACATCGCGCCCAATAAAAGCACGGATTTTTTCATGTTTTTAGTTTTTTTGAGAGGATCAATTATACTGAAAATACTTGTAAATCAAGAAGATTCAGAGAATTTATTGTTCGCATAACACCTAATGTAGAATGATTCAAGATAGTAGAATTAGTTATCCTCCTCCAAATCGCGATTAAAAAATGCAGTAAAGTTCACGAGATATAACTTAGCAGTGGCACGGGTTACAGCAGTATACAGCCAACGCATATACTCTTCATCCCACATATCTTCTAAAAAGTATCCCTGATCTATAAAAATAGCTCCCCATTGTCCACCTTGAGATTTGTGACAAGTGACTGCATATCCAAATTTTACCTGTAGTGCCTGGAAATATGGATTGGCCATTACTTTTCTATTCCGTATTCGTTTATTTCCCTCCAGAGGATATTCCTCAGCGGCGATTCGCATAAAAAGTTCACGGTATTTTTCGGTTGAAAAAGAAGGTCCTTCGTCCATGATGGAAGAAACCAATATTTTCAGTTCCACATCCTTCATTTCAGGATAATCGATTAAAGTCACTTCAACGTCAGCAAATTCACAGCCAAAAATCTCTTCCCTTCGAATTACCTTTTTTATTTCCATTAATTCACCATTGGCTATGAATCCTGCAGGTGATTTTGGATCTATCCAGAAATAGTTGTTTCGTGTGGCCATAATGACATCGCCAGCATTTAGATCATCTTCTTGCCAAAGAATTCTTCTACGAATTTGCTGATTAAACAAATTGGCTCTCTTATTTGATCTCGTGACTACCATCACTTCATCTTGACCAAAATTATTGATAGCCGACTCGAGCTCATCCTGCAACTCTAGTCCCGAGATAAAAAATGTGTCTCGATTGTTCGTTTCCAAACCAAGAAAATCATTGCGAAACTCTCTTAGGCTCGTCGCTATATCCAAGATACCCGAGCTTCCTTTTTGACGAACTACTTGTGTTAGTACTGATTCATGGATATCCAGAGAATAAGATTTACTCAAATAACTTCCATTGAGGGCAGGACTTTGTGGTGAGCCAACAGGCGGTAACTGACCAGTATCTCCAACAAAAACTAACTTACAATTGCTCCCAGAGTAAACATATTCAATAACATCATCCAAAAGATTTCTTGAATAACGACCATCGTTCATGTTATTACCTCCGATCATTGAAGCCTCATCTATTATGAATAATGTGTCCGTGTGCTTATTCGCACCTAAAACAAATCCATCAACACTGTTTTCACTTCTGAAGTAGATTTTTCTGTGAATGGTGGAAGTAGGTCTATTTGTGAAGTACGAAAGAACTTTAGCTGCTCTACCTGTAGGAGCTAAAAGCACTGATTTAATGCGGTTTTCAGTAAGAGTTTTTACCAAAGCACCCATTAAACTTGTTTTCCCTGTACCAGCATACCCTTTTAATATGAAAAGGTCTAAATCACTCAAGTGCGTAATAAAGAGGCTGAGTTTTTTGATAGCATCACGTTGATTATCAGTTGGAACGAATTCCAAATTTTGAATAAACGATTTGCTGAATTTTGACTGGTCCAAAAAGGTCTTTATTTACTAATTTACCCCTATTTGAGTTATTGAGTGAATTATGCAAAAAATATATTGTATGACAGAACGCGCTTAAAAAAAAGTTGTAGTTTTGTCAGCATAGTTAAAGGTGTAAACCGCTATAAAATTATCAGTAATTATGGACTTGGATAACATTAAATACAACATTGGTCGATTCTTATTACCAGCACTATTTTTAGTAGCAGGAATCTATTTGATGGTCGTTGCGACTAGTACGGTTAAGGTTACATTACACAATGGTAAAATTGGAGAGGTGACCCAATCACCTGTTTTCCTTTACGCTAGTTTAGTGTTCATCATCGGTTCTGTTGTATGGATTTTATACATTTCTGGATTGATTAAAAAGATGATCGGTCTCGGATTAATGGTAGTAATGTTGGGGCTGGGAGTCTATGTTCTTTACTACAACTATAAAACTGTAAACCGACATGTTGCTGACAAGAAAGCTTACGAGCGTCAGGATTTAGAGATCCGTCAGCGTATGAGCGATATTAAGTTAGCGCAACAAGCATACAAAGAGGTAAACGGGTTTTACACGAACAGTACTGACGACTTGGTTGACTTTGTTAAGAATGGAAAGAAATTGGTAATTAAAAAATCAGGTGCAGTTCCTGAAAGAAAAATTACACCGGAAGAGCGTGATTATTTATACAATGACGATCGTCCTATTGACTTCTTAATGACAGAGCAAGAGGCGGCATTATTAGCAGTGTCACCTTTGGCGCCTGCAGATTTAGCTGAATTCATTCGTGATACGTCATTTGTACCAGTAATGGAAGCAGTATTTATGAACGATATTTACTTAGAGAAGAGAGATAAAATGGGTGTAATGCCATTTATTGTAGATTCTCTAACCTTTGTTCCTTTTACAACAACGTTGGTAAGAATGGATACTTCTCATAAAATTACAAATGAGATTAGAGTACCAACGCTTGAGTTTGAAATGGTGCATCCTCGTGATACTTCAATGGTTTATACTGTTGGTGATACTACGGCAAACCACTTACGTGAAAGCTGGATAGAAGGATAATCATTCATGTCTTTAATTGCAGATGCATTTAACCATATCCTAGCGATGGATGTGAACCAGGATCGTCTGGTTGTAGCAGCTGTTCACAAAGAAAAAAAATCAATTACCAGTTCGGAGGTTTACGACCTCGATGCTTTTGATCGCGAATCGATGCAAAAGTTCTTGAGTGAGCCAATTTTCAAAGTTGAATTTGATGGATATTGCTTAACAGTGGGTGGTTTTCGCAATACCGTTGTGCCCGTTGATATATTTAATCATAGTAAAGCGAAAGAAATCTTTGAACTAAATTTCCCTTCACCTCATGAAGATGTTGATTATACGCGAATAGCCGAACTGGGCTTGGTGAACGTACATGAGATGCCTATTTGGATTAAGTCGGCCTTCATATTTAAGTTACCACGAACTAAGATTGTTCATCGTTCCACTGCCTTTTTAAAAGGCGTATTCAATGGTGATACCTTCTTTCCTCAAATCCATATAAACCTATTTGGCGATAAGTTTGATATGGTTTATGCGGACAAGCGTAAATTGAGATTCATTAATACATTCAATTTTGGGGCTTTGTCGGATGTGGTTTATCATACTATGCATTTTATTGAGCAACAAAATATAGAACAAAAGAACTTGAGTATTCACTTGTATGGCGTAAAGCCTGATTGGGAGAGTCTATCTGAATTTGAATCGTATTTTTCAGCTAAAATCAAATTAGGTAAATCCATAGAGGATAGCGAGCATTTTATTCTAAAAAGTCAACTACTATGCGTGTAGTAGGAGGAAAATATAAAGGACTTCGATTTAACCCGCCCAAGAATTTTCCATCACGTCCTACTACAGATTATGCTAAAGAGGCACTGTTTAATATTTTGGAACATCAGTTAGAGTTGGATGAAATTACGGTGCTCGATTTATTTGCTGGTACAGGAAGTATTGGTTTGGAATTTTTATCGCGCGGAGCAAAAAAGGTGATCAGTGTGGATATAAATCGATCTGCATTTTTACACATTCGTGATATAAAAAAACGGTTAGAAATTGATCATTGGGAGATTTATCAAAACGACGTATTTAAGGCGGTAAANAAGGTAAANGATAAATGTAATATCGTATTTGCAGACCCCCCATTTGACCTTGGTAAAATTCAAAAAATTCCGGATCTAGTCCTTGGAGCAGATATTTTGGCGGAAGACGGAATTCTTATCGTGGAGCATGGAAAACAAACTAGTTTTTCAAAACATGAAAAGTTCACAGAGGTTAGAGACTATGGTGGAGTTCATTTTAGCTTTTTTAAAGTAGATTAGAACGCTAAGTTTAGGTAAAGATTAGGTGTGAAAGGTAGACCCAAAGCGGAGTTTGATCCACCATCAGGAAAGTTAGCAAATTGGTAAAGTCGAATATTTTTGTTGTTTAGTACGTTAATAATACTCAATCCTGTTTTCAATTTTAATTTTCGATATGACTTTTGATATTCAAAAGCAATATCTAAACGATTATAGGGAATTCGCGCCTTACTTTGGTCAAATGAATTTCTAAATCCAGACCCCCAAACATTGGCTACTGAAAAGTAAAAAGGGTGCCAATTAAAGGTACCGGCAAACTTTAGTTCATGGCGCTGATCATGCAGTGCTGGTTTATAATCATTGTTCGTGAAAAACTCAAATAGTTCCTCCGCCTTACTCAACGAATAGGAGGTCCAAATTTCATGTCGCTTAAATCTGTATTTCAGATAAATATCACCACCATAAGAACGAGTATTTCCTTTATCTAATACTTCTGTAGAATCTTTTATTCCGACAATTCTTGAGAGTCCATCAGTGGCAATATAAAATCCTTCAAGCCCAAAATCCACTCTTTTATTAGAAAATGAGAGTCCTAAAACGTTATGTTGTGATCTTAAAACGGGTAGGTTTACATCGTCCAACACTTGCCACGTATTCCGTAAGTTTCCAACTTCATCAACTAACGAAAGCTGACCAATAAATTGATTATAAATTCCCCATCCTGCGTTTATTTGTAGTTGATCCGTTATGGAATATTGAGCACTCAAACGAGGTTGAATATAGACTTTCATTGTTTCAATAGGTAAATCTGTTCTTAGGCCTATTTGCCCATTAAAACGCTTACCTAATTGAAAACTCTCTTTTGCAAAAAAGTTTATCCTATTCAGAACTTCAAGCTTATCGGCCAAATTAAATTTATTGCTATCAGATATAAAAGCAGCGCTATTACCTATGTAAGCAAGGGATACTTGCGTCTCTTGATTTCTTTTTCCAGTGAAGTAATGGGTAATTCTTCCTGTTAAATCATCAATGGAGTTTTCCCAATCATTGAATACCGAAAGGTTTGATGGATCCATTGGTGAATCTTCAAAATCTAAATTAGTACTCAGGTTATTTTGATAACGTGACTCTGCGACTTCAATGACAGTTATTCCTCCGTTCTTCCAATCTCTAGTGTATTTTAAAGAAGCACCTAGTTGTTCAGTACTAACAGTTCCATTGAAGTTTTTGGAAGGCCCAGAGTTATTATTTAGGAATTCCTCGTAACTATCAGTGCTATACATTCCGTTGATTTCAAGATAATTTCGTTCGCCGATTTCGCCAGAAAACTTAATGTTAAGATCAGAATAATCATAATCACTTTCAATGAAGTTGGGTGGTTTGGGTAAGATCTTATTGGTAATTCCAAAATACGATTGGCGTCCGGCGATTTGCAAAGCAGCTGTATTGAATACGGGAAGACTCAAATAACCACTTGCGACTTGAGACCCCAATTTTAATTGAGCTAGTACGCTATCTCTGCTTCCGTGTTTTCCCTCAATCATCATAATCCCTCCCACACGATCTCCAATGTCTACATTATACCCTGCTTTGTATACATCAATACTCTTAATTAAAGAAGGGTTAACCCTGCCAATATTATCGTTCTGCCCCGCGCTGCTAAAAAGGGTAATTCCATCAAAAATAATTTGATTTTGCCCCCGATAAGATCCCCAAACACTATACTCTGATAATGATTCACCAGCTGCTAGTATTCCAGGATATAGACGTAGGTAGTTGAAAAGAAAATTATTTCCTCCACCAGGTATTACCGAAGTAGAAACATCGTTAAATCGCATGTGACCGGCCAAATTTCCCCAATTCTGATAATCAATTTCAACCTCTACGTTATTCATTACTTCTATCGGTTGAAAAGAAAAAATATTAGGTTTTAAGTTAAGTGAGAGATTACTCGAGTTACGCACATTGGTGTCCAACACATAATATCCCAAATAACTAATTATTAGCGGTTCTTTTTTATTCTTTGTTCGAATAGAGAACTTACCATCTTCATTACTTAATAATCTGTATTTACCAATTTGTATTTTAGCATTGGGTAAGGGTTCCCCTGAAGTTTGATCCAGAATTTGTCCTTTGTAATGAAACCATGTTTCCTCAGGGAGATTTGTTGGTGATTTAGAAAAAACGTAAACGCCATTCACGTCATTTACTTCAAGTGAGCATTGTTCAGCAAGTGCGTTTAGTGCAGTTGATATTCCCGAATAGCTTCCTTCAATATTGATAGTACAGTTAGAAGAAATTTCAGAACTAATAGTGACTTGAACATTGTATTTTTCGCTCAAATCAACCAATACAGCATTCAACTTTTCATTGGTGTATGAAAGCAAAATTTCTTGCGATTTCACGGGAATCGCAAGAAACATAATTAGAAATATGAGTAAATGTTTAACTGTCTTGTTCTTTAATGAATACTGTAGGTAAAAGTATCAGTTTTCTCAAAGCTTAGTTCGAAAACAGAGCAAATAACTTGTAATGCATCTTCAGGATTTTCAGGGCGATCAAAGAAACCAGTGAATAATAATTCATCAATTTCATTTTCTTTTCTTTCAATCGTAATATTGTAATGATTTTCAAGATCGTTTATAACCTGACTCATTTTTACATTATTGTAATTGAATTTATTCGATCGCCACGGAATAGCTTTTTCTGCTGCTATTTCTTCTTTAGAAACCGCGTTTTGGTTGGCATTCGCCATTTCTCCAGGAGTAATTACAGTGGCATTACCCGCCTTATTTGTAACTCTTACTTTTCCTGTTGAGCAATAAACTAAGTAAATGTCTTTTCTTGCATATATATTAAAACTTGTACCTAAAACTTCTGTTTTTCCATTTTGAGAAAGTACTTGAAATTTTTCTCCTTTCTCTACTTCAAAGAAAGCTTCGCCTTCCATTTCTAATTCTCTGTTAAATGTCCACCAATAAGGATGATAGCTTATTGACGAATTAGCATTAAGATGAACATCAGACCCATCGGGTAGGGTATGTGATAAGAATTCACCTTTATTGGTTAAAACTTCAACAGCGTAAAATCGCATAAAGCTAAGTGTACCGGCTGCTATTAATACGATACCTACGGCTGCATAACGTAGCCAATTTATACGCACAACTGGCGTTTCTTCTTGCACACTTGGAGAAGCGTCAATGTTTTTCTCCATCTCCGCCCACACATCATCTTTTGATCGCTTATAATCAACTTTCAGATGCTGAAAAAGCTCTTTTTCTTCCTCTGGTATTTTTGATTGATCACTCATGATTTAATACTTTCCTTAATTCGCCTAAGGCTTGGGACATTCGTTTTTCTACAGCTTTTAAACTAAGGTTCAAACGTTCGGCTATCTCCTTGTAGCTCATTTCCTCTAATCGACTCATTAAAAATACCTCTCGCTGTTTTTCGGGGAGTTGTGTTAATGCAGCTTCATACTTCTCTTTTAACTCTTTATAAGCGAGTAGATCTTCCGATTCATTACCTGTATTAAAGGTTGTTAATGAAAGTTGAAACTTTTGTGCCGATTGAATTTTTCTGTGCTCTGAAATCCATAGCTCTTTGGCTATTTTATACAATAGACTTTTGGTTTGTTGCGGATGAAATTTAAATTGCTTTTGCCATAGCCGCATAAAGGCTTCTTGGGCAATATCCGTTGCTTGTTCCGTGTTACCGCAACGGTAATAAATGAAGTTTCGAATACTATCGAACCATTCATTAAAACATATTTTAAATTCTTCCTTGCTCAAACTAAAAAGTAAAGTCTGGCGGTCGCTGGCGCCAGACTAAGTTAATTTATTTATGCATGTGTTCTGAAAGTGAGAAAACATGCTCTTCTCCATCCGGAGTTGTTTTAATTGCTAAATCATCACACGTACCATCTCCAAAGTCAATTGTTGCCATTAATTCTCCGGTTTTCGTGTCATAGTATTCTATGATTCCTGCAACAATGTATTCACAATCATCAGTCTTTACTAAAGGACGAGTAATAACTTTCTTGAACTTTCCTTTTTTTCCTTTCTTTTTAAGGTGACATTCTTTCTTCTCTCCATCTGATTCAAACTCTCCCATTTCGTCTCCTTCTTTTGAATAGTCAAAGGTTCCTAAAACATCACCGTCTTTAATATATTCCAAAACACCTTCTGTGAAAACGTTATCAATTTCATTTGATAATGGAACAGCTTCGTTGGTTTCGAACCCCGACTCCGACAAACGGATAGTTTCAGTTTCTTCTACCACATCTTGTTCGAAACTTGTAGTTTCTACTTCTTCCTTATTACATGATATCATCGCGATAGCGCCAATGAATGTCAAGCTAACTAGTACTTTTTTCATCTTAATAAATTTTTAGTGAATAATTCGTTTGATGATATACCGTACAAGAAAAGGTTGACCCTACTAAAAAATTAAATTATTTTAAAGAAAAGCTTTAAAACCTTGCTAAACAGCTTGTTAATTTTGGTGTTTTTTAGCGTAATTAAGTTCAATTAAAGCTAAAGTGCCAACAATTATTACTTCAATTATGAGATAAATCCAACCCAAAACTGTGATTTGCGATCGATGATAATAGGCCATAGCTACCGATAGGAAACAATAGGTAATATTGCATGCTGCTATTATTTTTAGATACTGTTGAATGGGAGAAGGTTTTTTGAAGAGGGCATAAAAATCAATGATGGCAAAAAGAATAGGGAAAACCGCTAGGAGATATAACGTGTAAAGAGGAATTCCTACTAAGGGTTGAACGAGTGGTAGTACTACACCTAGCATAATAGCAGAAACTAATGCCCCCAAGCCATCAATCAGAAAAAGTCGTTGAATTATTTTCTCCTGCATTAAGCCGTGCGCTTAATTTTCTCCATTTTTTTCCCTTTAGCGAGTTCATCAACCACTTTATCTAGGTAGCGTACTTCTCTTGTTCGGGTAGTGGTAATATCTTCTACACGATACCCACAGATTACTCCTTTTATTAATTCAGCATTCGGGTTAAGTGTAGCTTTTTCAAAAAATTCTTTGAAGGTAGCTTTGCGCTCAATAAACGTGTTAAGGTTATTTTCAGTATAACCTGTTAACCATTCTATTACCTCAAGAAGTTCTTCCTTGGTTCGGCCCTTGCTTTCAACTTTGGTAAGATAATGGGGATATACCGAAGCAAAGGTGAGCTCTGCTATTCTTTTATCGTGCTCTGGTGTTGTTATACTCATGATAAATTGTTTACGATTGAATATAAGAAATCTATTTCTCCATTATCCCATAATAAATGGGAAAGGCTATGGAATAGAGGTAAAGTCCAAATAAGCTGTATTCAATAAAGGTTTCTGTTCTTAAATTCAACTTTAAATTGACAAGTTGCAAAAGCAATGAAATTACTGTGATCGAAATGAATAATGCGATAAAGGGCCATGCTTTTCGATTTTTGTCATTGAATCTTCTTGATACCGCAGCCATTACTGGAATAATACATATCAGAGAGGCTAAAGTAATGATGGAGTGAATAAACCAAATGCCTAGGATATTAAAAAACCAATTACTCAGAACAACTAAAACGATCATCCCTATTAAGAAGTGAATAAAGCTCAGTCGATCTTGCTTTCCACGGAAATCAAAGAATTTTTGAAGGCCAAGAACAGTAGCATCCTTAATTGATTCAAAGTTGAAAATTTAGGATAGATTCATTTGGGTTAATTTATCTTTCGATAAAGTTAACACCTTCTACTAACATGGCTTCTGAATCATACATTTTTAAAGTGTCGGAATTCCCTTCCTTTACAACTGAACGTTGATCTTCCATTGGTAGGTTCGTACCTAAATAGTATGATCGGCCGTTTTCATCGCCCAAATAGCCTTCTTCGGAAAACATGGTTCCGCTTTCGGTTAAAACACCATCTTCATAAAGCCGATAATTTTGATAATTCATATGTTCAAAAACTATTTCTACTTTACCATTGGAAACAAAGCGCTCACTAATTTCCCAGATCTCATTCAAATCTTCGGTCAATTCAATCGTTTCAGAATCATCAAAAACAACCTCTTCGATATCAGTGGAAATTTCATTTTCAATTTTTTCATCCTCCACTTCACAAGCAGTTAAGAATACAATCGAAATAACGAGCATTAAAAAGCTCTTCATAACATAAAATTGATGCTTAAAGTTATGAATTAACAAGAAGCTAATTAGTTTGATGTGCTGTAAATCCACTCATAATTTTTCCCATTATTCTGACCTTAGCCCAACGAGGAAGCATGCGTAAATTATAGACCAAGAATTTAGTTAAAAAGCCTGGAAGAACTATTCTCCTTTTGCCTATGGAATTGAGAATTGGCATACCAACTTTATCAGGAGTTAGCGCCTTCCCCATTTTCATATTTGCTCTTTCAGAAAAGGAGGAATTTACAGGGTCGGGACAGGCACATAAAATGTCAATATTATCGGATTTTAATTCATGACTTAATCCTTCTCCTAGGGATTGAACATAAGCCTTGGTTGCCGCGTAATTCGAAGCGTTTGGTACACCCTGAAACGCGACCATTGAGCTAAGCATAATGATGGCTCCTTTCTGATTATTTGTGCGTAGTCGATTTGCGAAAGCATGACTTTGTATTAGAACAGATTTACAGTTTAAATCCAACATGTTCATTTCAGATTCAATTGAATTGTCTAGGAATTTACCTGAAGTTCCATACCCTGCATTTATAATAAATATCCCAATAGGGAGATGCGCAGTTTCATCAATTAGATGCTGGGTTGCTGTTTCTGAACTTAAATCGCCCTCAACAATTACTGTTTCTGTTTTGTATTTATCGAAGAGGTCGGTTGCGATGAATTCAAGAATGTTTTTTCGTCTGGCATTAATGACCAATTTAAAGCCTGCCTTCGCCAATTGATAGGTTAGTTCTTTTCCTATTCCTTAGCTTGCACCAGTTATGAGGGCCCAACCTCCGTAGTTTGTTTTTAATCGATTAATTGTTTTCGTGTTTAATTCCATGATTTTCTTTTTTGACAAAGTTCATGGTGGGCCACCCTAAAAACGATAACAAATGTTTAGGCTTTTAAATCTTGATTTTTAATTCGGCTCAGATGAATTGGTGTAATTCCTAAGTAAGAAGCTATCATATGCTGAGGCACACGGTTGTGAATGTTAGGGAATATTTCACTCATTAAATTGTAGCGTTCAATAGGAGAGAGTATGTATAAATGTTGAATACGTGTATCCAAGTAAGTGAAGTAGTATTCGGCTATTAAACGCCCTAGTTTTTCTCCTTCCTCCATGTTCTCATATCCCCACTCAATGGCTTTTCTAGGCATTACGATCACCTCTACATCTTCCATAGCTTCCAATTCATATGCTGATTTTTCTCGGGTTAGAAAAGCACTGTAATCGGCTATGAATTACCCTTCAATTGCGAAATGGGAGGTATGTTCTTTACCGTCAAAGTCGGTAATTTTCACGCGAATAATACCTTTTTTAATGAAGTAGACTTCGTCAATAAAAGTATCGCTATTGCTTAGTAAGTTTTTTTTTGGGGAAAGATTTTTCAAAACAGAAATTAAGGAGCGATTCCATTTCCGAATCAGAAATGGAAATCATGCTCCTAATAATCGTTTCAAATGTCATTGAAACGAATTTACAATTAAAACCTACTGGTCCATATAATTCACCAATTTGGCGTAATATTTATCAGCAATAAAACTAGCTCCTGCAGCATTATAATGTACGTCATCGGCCAAGTAATCATCGGTAAATCCAGTATACATATCCACTAAAACTACTTGCGATGCCGCCGTGCTTTGGTTGGTTGCGATACTAATTAAATCGGTATTTAAATCATTCATGAAAGTGGTGAGTTGAGGCGTCATTGCACTTGAGTGTGCAGGAGCCATTTGCTCAACTATTATAGTAACATTGGGATTGCTTGCTTGGAGTTTGTCAATAATTGCATTTATATTCGAAATAGCATCGGTATAGGGCAATCCTTCGAGTGCATCATTCCCGCCAGGAGAAGAAAATAGAACAATGTCAGGAGCACCCGTCTGTGCTAACCATCCATCCAGCTCATCTCTAATCTGACCAGAAGTCCAGCCACCTCGACCCTCATGATCCTTGTCGAAAGATTCTCCTAGATAGTCATCGTATTTAGCATTGTCCCGAACTGTACCAATAAAGTCAAATGTCCATCCACCATTTTTCAAATCTTTCCAAAGTTCATATCTGAAACTTTCAAAGTCTTTTTTTGAACCTTCAACGCGTGAAGCGCCTAGCGGTAAAATTTTGTTTATTGAATTACTTGGGGTAACAGGTTCTTCCTTTTTGCATGATATTAGGAATAAACCGATTAGTATAAATAAAGCTTTCTTCAACATATTTTTCAAATTTAAGGTGTTTGTATAGGTAAAACAAGTAAGTTCTAATTTACCCTACCCCAGAATTAAAATTTATGATGTGCAGGGTTAACTCGATTCCCTATTTCTAAAACTTGATTCCCCCAATCTTTAAACTTTTGGAGATTGATTCCGGCACCTACCTTATAATAAAAACCGTTCAATGGAATTTCCTTTGAATTAAATACATAGCGGTAACCTCCGCCTATCCGAAACTCAAGCCATTCACTGGGTGCAAATGAAGAATGTAGACCAATTTCACCAAGATATACAAGTTTATCGCTGAATAAATCTTCATTCATGAAGGTCTCACGAAAGCGAGCTTGTCCTGCACCGATGTGCAAATAAGAAGCGAAAGCCCATCGATTCTTTTTCCAAAAAACAAATTCTTCAGAGAAGCCGATAAAATTAAGCTGAACCTCCAGCGGATTCGAAATACCTGTTTCGTCCATATAATCACCAACCCAAAATAAAGTAGAGTTGAAGGTGATCATATGTTTTAATTGGGAACCAAACTTAATTCCAAGATAACCACCATAAATGGTCGCATTATCTTGGAGTAAAGTCGTCCTCCTATTGTTCAGTCCATAGGTAACCGATTTCTTTTCTCGAAAATATTTGAAAAGAAAATCACCCATTTGCCCGAAAGAGGTAAATGATAAGCAAAAAAATATGAGACCAAATAAGGCCTTACGCATGATTAATGATTAGCAGCCTTGCTCTTGATTTTATCTAAAGAGGTCTGCATTTTTTCGATAGCACTGTACAATGCTCTTTCAACAGCATCATCATGACTAGTAACTGCGATGGGTTGTTTACCCTTAATACGCGCTTCTAAAACACATTTTTTATCGTCTCCGCCTTCTTTATCGCCATTTTCATCTGATAAATGAACTTCGATTCTAGTAACATAATCATTGAATCTCTCTAATTCAGCGTTAACGGTATCTTTTACATAACTCTCAAGTCTTTCGTGACCTTCAATGTTTTTATCTGTGTTTAATATAATTGTCATAGTCAAAAATTATTCAATATTTAAAGGTAAAAAATATAGGCTAAAAATAATATTGACTTGGTTGATTTAATTAGGTGATATATATCAGCAGCCTTCAGCGAGGTCTTTAATCTTTTGACCCCAAGTTGATAGCATTTCATCCTTTTCATTAAAGTCAACTAGGAAAGGACCACAGACAATGTTTAATTCCGTCTTACCCGACTCTTTATTTTCAGAAAGGAAGAACTTTTCACTATATCCATTTACGGTATAATCGTTTTGAATGTAGTAAGATCCCCAAAGCATATCTGCGAACCAAGCAGTAGGCTCTCCTGCATTAGCATAGGCAAAATTTACATTTGTCTTTTCACGCCAGCCCTCAGGCAAGGTCTTATCTGGATCAAATACTTTTCTCAGTTCTTCCGCATTTTCCTTCTCTGTAAGGGTTTTCCAAATGGCACCAGGTGAGGCATTTATTTCTATTTGTTTTGTTACGAATTTATATTCAGGCATTGCGTCAATTTCTTCCTTGGTCTTGAACTTAATTTCAGAAAGATGAGCACTACCATTTCCACCGTTTAAATATCTAAATCCTACAATTGAATCTTGATTTACTTCGAATGCTTGAATGACAATAATCAATTCATTTCTATGCGTGTATTCGCTATAAATAGCAGCCAATCGGGGCATAGTGATGGGTAAAACTTGGGCGTTGGGATGCTCTTCAGGATCCACATAAATTAGTGATTCACCGTTTTGAGCTTCTTCTAAACTCGGCATTCGATTATTTACTACGGATACGTTTTCCCAATCTTTAATGTTTATCGCAGGAAAGCCATATAGGTTATCTGGACAATGCCATCCTCCGTAATTATGTTGCTTTTGTTCTACAACATGTTCTTTATGAACTAATACATTGTCAGAAGTTTTAAGTGTTGCTTCAGCTTGATTTTGTGCACATCCCAGAATTACTGCGGCGATGACAAAAAATTTTAAGGTTTTATTTTTCATTTTTCCAATGTTATCGATTATTGAAATAAAGCTAAAGCAGTGCCATGCAAAGTAGATTTAAGAAATGTAAATTAATGTAAATCTTATTGAAACAGCTTGTTTTTGCTGGTAAATAAACTTGGTTCGTTTTACATTTGTTGCATGACCTTTAAGCACATTTTAATCATTCTTTTACTCCTGATTAGTCATAGGGTATTTGCGAATAATGACGGAGAAAGGGTATTGACCATTAGAAAGATTACACACGATTTTTTACTTCAGTTAGGGGATTCTACAACAAGGGTTTTACCTGTTGAGAAGGTAGATAAAAAATACCTTGTTCAGATAGATGGTGAGTTCTCTTTTCTTCCCGATATGTTGGTAGGGAGTGTATATAAAGTATTGGAAGAAACGGGAGATTCAACCGAGTATCTCATAGAAGCCGCTGATTGCGTTAGTGGTGATATTGTTCATAGTTTTAAAGCAAGTTTGAGTTTTCAGTCAGAGGATCAGCCTTGTCTTGAAAGAGGTTTGCCGAAGGAATGTTATAAGTTCTACTTTACACCAAAAGAAGAAGAGCAAAGGATGGATGCAACGGAAGATGATGAGAATAGTTTTCTTATGATGTACATTGGCGGAACAGTGATATTATTCTTAGTCGTATTTCTTGTTCTGCGCAGGAAAAATGTAAAAACCCAGGATCCAAATCTCATTGATATAGGCCTTTTTCAGTTCGACCAAAAAGGAATGAAGTTGATGATGAAGGCACAATCTATTGAGCTCTCTAGTAAGGAGTCAGATTTGCTCACACTGTTGTATAAAAATGAAAATCAAACCCTAGAACGTGAGCATATTTTAAAAGTTGTATGGGGAGATGATGGTGATTATGTGGGCCGGACCTTGGATGTATTTATTTCGAAGCTCCGCAAGAAATTAGAAGCGGACCCGAGTGTGAAAATTGTTAATATTCGTGGGGTGGGGTACAGGTTCGTGATTAATTAAATAAAGCAAACAGAAACAGGGCCAACGTAGAATGCCCTGCCAACCTAACCCCTTAGGTTGATTCCTATCTAATAATAGTTGATATGATCTGTGTTAAATTACTATAAATGAGAATTAGATAAAAATTTCTGTTTGCTCAAACAATGATGCCCTATCATGCTGATTTGCGTAATAATTTCTTGGGGAAATGATAGAGCGCTCCCCAATTGGTTGAACTTGAGGGATCCTGCAATATGATGATGAGAAAAAAAACTACTCGACAACACGCCGAATAAACTAACCAAATAATAATAATCTTCATCTTTTCCATCAAATTACATTCTCCTATTTAGGATATGTATGATGTTAAAAGATGTCACCTGAAAATTCGAAAAAAATTAAAATCCGTAGCGCATTCCAAATCCAAGTGAGAATTTAGTAGAGGATAAACGGTCTACTTTTGAAGAGATATCAAATGAATTCTGATACACTCTGAAGTTAAAATAGGTGGAGAAATTTTGTGTTTTAAGGTTGAATTGTAATTGGGCATCAGGATTTATTACAAATCGTTTGGATGTATATGACAATCCAATCATCTCGCTGAAAGGAGAGTTTACTATAGTTTCCTCAATGCTTTGTCTATAAACACCTGCTCCGGCATTTATGCTCATTCCGAAGGTAGAATTGAAGTCATGAGTATATCCTATACGCAGAGGGACACCTGTTTGGGTGACACTAATTTGCTTCGTTGTTGTAATTATTTCTTCCGCGGGAGCAATATATGTAGAGTCGACTGAAGGAGGAGGCATTACGATTGATCCTCCCATAGCCAATTCTGCAACATAATCTGGAACGCCATCACCATTGCTATCGGTACTACCCTCTACAATATCATAATCTGGGGATCCATCATCATCGAAATCCAGGCCATCGGCTAGTCCATCACCGTCAAAATCAGTTGTAGTTACATCTGGATAATAAAGGTCATAATTCCAGTGTCCGGGTGTAATCAATAAATCATTGCGGTAATGAGCAATTGAACTAAACATTTGGTTAACTCCAGCTTCTAAGGTTAGGCCATTCGGAAACCTATATCCATAGCCAGCGTTAATTTCTAAACCATTATGGAACATACCATTGCTAAGTGGACTAGAATAATGTTTTTTAAATGGTGCACTTATTCCTGCTTGGGCAAAGAAGTAGTTGTGCCATTTCTTTTCTTCCTTTTTTTCAATGGGAATGCTTAATTCGGTTTCCGGAGTGAACGTGAATGCAGGATAATCTATCCATTTAAGAGATGGTTCAAATGATAATTCACTGCTTAAGTCTATCCGTGAAGTATATTCCAATTCATTGGTTTGGAAAAAGGAACCACCTTTAAATTCAATTTGACCAATTGAGATATTATTTTTTGGTGAAGAGATATTCATTTGACTTATCGCCTCAGGGGATTCCTCTATTGAAGGAACGGCCATAAACTCTTTTATCGCTGATGTTTCTTCATTTGAATTTACATAATGTGTTTCCTTTTTACCCTCAATCTGTGGTTTTGTAAAGTCTAATAAAGTTGAAGCGAAGGTGATTTCATGTTCCGTAGGGTCTGAAGCTAGTCTTTTTGTTTTGTTGATCTCAACATGATTTACTTTTTCTGAGATTAATTCATTTTCCTGAAACTTTTCATTTACCTCCTGAACGCGATGATTAATACTAGAAGCAATAATGGTGTCCTTTAAGAGTAAAGCCGTCACTAAAATTCCAATTACGCTAACAGCTGCGGTAATAGAAAGCTGATTTCTTCTTTTTATTCTATTGGCAGCTCGCATTTTATTAACGCTTGCCATCACAGAATTTTTTGTAGCATCAGATTGCGGAACCTTTAGGTTGTAAAGCTCCTCCACAATTTTATTGGTATTTATATTACTAGAGTCCGACACTTTGATACTTTTTTTCTAGTTCTTTTCTTATTTTATTTTTCGCTTTATGGTATTGTGTTCTTGAGTTGTTTTCAGTTATGTTTAGTATTCCTGCTATTTCTTTATGTGTATAATTCTCAATCGCAAAGAGATTAAATACAGCCCTATATCCGTCAGGCATGTTTCTCAATATCGCTAAAACCTTTTGTTTAAACTTTTGGTTTTCGTTCTCATAATTGAGTTCAGCTTGCTCGCAAGTTGAATCTTCCTTAAATCTATTTTCAGCATCTTCTGTAAGCACCAGTTTATAATTCTTTCTTATATATTCTAGAGAAGAGTTAATGGTTATTTTTTTTATCCATGGCCAAATAGGAAGATTTGGGTCGAATCTTTTTCTGTTCTCATAGAGCCTTATAAAGGTCTCTTGTAAGATGTCGTTGGCGTCATCTTCACAACGCGTGTATCTAGCACAAAGTCCACCAACTCTATCAGAGTATTGGTCGTAAATTTTCTCAAAAGCAGTAATCTTACCTTTGACAAAATCTTTATTGACTTTGCGTTCGTTCATATATCCAAAGTCCAAAAAAAAATCCAATCTTCCAAAAGCTTAATAAACTCTAGAATCCAATATTTAACGGGTCTGTTTAACGATTTTAAATGTGTTTTATACTTACCCAATGGTATAGTATGAATGCCAAATATGAAATGTCACCTACAAAACAAAATAATTTTTATTCGGCTCAAAATTCATGTGAGTGACGGCATAAAAAACACAGATTAGAGAATAATCTAACAGTATTGTTTTAAATCTAAGAATTGAATTTATTACGAATCAAAGTTTAGCATTTCAATATGGATTCCTTTTTTTTGGAATTTTCTTTGAGGTCACCTCGTTTTTGTACTTAATGTTTCAACTAATGAAACTCTAGAAATATTTTGATTTATATGAAATCACTTTTGCTCGAAATCAAAGGAGTGGTTTTATTTAAAAAGGACTTTGCTTCTGCTGTTAATTCAATTTGGTAGCTCTTACCGTAAAGAAGAGACTTAACTTTTTCCATGAATCCGAGGTTCTCATTTGAAATAAAGCTGAATAATGAATTGGGTTTATCGCCAACAGGCCAAATATAACGACTGTCAATTTTATTTTTAGGGAGTTCTTGTTTAATCGATACGTCAAAATGTCTGGATAATTGCTCCAAAAAATCGTCATGTGCAATAGCATTAAATGGTATTTCTTCCCAATTACCTTGATTATCCAGGAAAACTAAATATGCATCGGGTTCAAAAGGTCCAAGATCTGTTGTGTATTCGCCAATGGCGAAAATTTTATTAAATGGAATTATAAGTTTGTTGTGATAAGATTTATTCCACTCAATTGTATCGTTTACAATTTTTATTTCACCGAAATCTTTAATCGACTCTTGTCGCAGGAATTCTTTTTGAGATGTCGTTAATTCTAGTTGCATTTTCGATTTATTTGGGCTAAATAAATATAACCTAGAACACAAAATCTAGCAATAGAATGAATTACCTAATTTTTTTAGTAAAAGTCTTTTATAATGAATACCCAAATGAGAAACCAACAGAAGGCAATGTTATCCCTAATTGCCCATCAACCAAAATAAAGAAAATCGACGCTCTTGTTTTGAATGTGAAGCCATTACTCGAATAATAACTAACCCCAAGAGTTGGCGAGCCTGATACGCCTATATATGTATTGGTTTGATAAGCGCCATCAGCTAGAATAAATTGAGCTGTACCAAGTAAGCCACTATAAGTAAATCGATAGGCCTTTAATTCTGCACCAAAAGAAATGAAGGTATTTTCTTTCCCCAGTAAATACTGCGGGTTAAGGGCAAAGAATTGATTTTGGCTACTTTCCTTACTTGCTCCCCAGCCTACAGAACCTTCTAAGTTCAATGCTGATTTTGGACCAAGTACCTTATTTCTCGAATAACTTAGACCTAACAATCCTCGATGGTAAAATCCTGTTTCAAATGAAATCGTATTTTTCTAAATACCTCCTTGGTCAGGTAAATTTTGTTCAATTCAATACGCTTGGCTCTTTTTATCTTTTTCTGTTTTATTTTTTCCGCTTTGGTGAGTTTTGTAGAATCAGTTGGATTCATCAAGTTTAGTTCTTGGGCGAAAGAAACGGTGAAAAGAAATGATATTACTAGCAATGATATTCTGATGGTGAAAATTAGTGAAATATAGCCTTTTCCAAATTCTATAGTCGAAGGTTCTGCATTTAGTGAATTGAATACTTATTCCTTTCTACTGTTTTGAACAAAGTTTTCTACATTTATGATCAAACAAAAAATCTGAAATCACTAATTCCCATTATCGTAATCCTCCTCTTTGTTGCCAGTAGCTGTACGCAAGAAAATCAAGAAGAAAAGACGGTTGAAATGGATTATGTCGAGGGTGTTGCCTTGGGGTTAGATTCAATTTTTTTGGTGAATCCAGTTACTCAAGATAGCGTTAAGAAACTGGACCGTTCGCACATGACTGAGACTAATGAAAGCGGGTTTTATGAATTTTCAAAATTTAATGCGGTTAACGAGAATCCTGAAATAGTAAAAACAGAGATTCTTATTGAAGAAGAATCTTCTTTACCACAAGGCTTTGAAAACTTAATAATTGGGGTAGATTCTTTTTATTTTCCGTTTGAGAATATAGTGCTAGAACCGATGGCCCCAAGAGAGGAATCCTATTTCATTAATACTTCTGGAGATAGCATTTTGAGTGGAAGAGAATTTGTTCAGAAGCCTCGAAAGACCTTAATGCCGAAGGGACGTGTTACATCAGTTGAATTGCCTTATTCTCAAAATGACATGGACTTATCCGTCCAAATATTAAACTTTAGTTCAGGTCTTCCATCCTCACAAATTAATCACGTATTTATTGATTCTAGAGGCTTAATGTGGTTCTCTTTTAATTACAGTGGTTTTGGTTATTATGATGGCCGTTATTTAACTATGTTCGGTAAGGAAGATGGATTTCCTAATCAGATTTGGGAAATAAATGAAGATGAAACAGGGCAAATTTGGATTTCAAGCGATGAAAGAATAATGCGCTACGATGGAGAGTATCTTTATTCTTGGGCAGAGAATAATTCATGGGGTGTAAAAGTTTTTCGAGATAATTACCCAGATAAAGACGGTAATCGTTGGATAAACAGCTTTAATGGAATATTTAAGTTAGAGAATGACTCACTTATAAAGCACTTTTCAGCGACTGAAGGATTTTTCGATGATCGTCCAATTGGAGCGGCATTTTTCAAAGAAGACTATCAGTTTATGATTTCATGGAATAAAATAGGAGTTATTAATACGAAAGAAAATTCATGTGTAGATATTACTCCATTACTTCCAAATGACTACGAGCACTTCGTGAATATAATAACGGACATGGACGGCAATATTTGGATTACTTCCCGGATGCTAGGGTTGATAAAGTACGATGGGACTTATTTTAAGCGATATAAAATTGATGCTGAGGTTTCAGATGTGCAGATAATGATGGAGTCTCAGAATTCAGGCGATTTTTGGATTGGGGCTGAAAACACAGTATTTAGATGGACTCCTGAAGGAAAGGTTCAAGAAGTTTACACTGCTGAGAATGGTTTAAGGGACAGCTACTACGTTAACATCGTCGAGGATAAAGCAGGAAATGTTTGGGTTTCTGGTTTATCAGGATGTTTTAGAATAAATTCTGATGCAGGAAGGTTTAATGGATTGTATGATTTAAAAGTGTTCAAAGAGAATTTAAAGTATGGCGTTGCTGAAACCTTAGAAGAAGAAAATGGAAATATTTGGATGGGTTTATACGGTTGGAATCCAGAAAAACAGATTCAATTTGACGCAAAGGGAAGGGATAAAGTTATTCCGACTAATGGCTTAATTGAATCCTCTTCTACTGATAATTCAGGTAATAAGTGGTTTGCAACTTATGTTGATGCTTACTGGATCAACAAAGAGAATTCTTTTCTCTACTCTTTTGCGGAAGGTAGTAAGGCATTTACGAAAGGAATGAATAAACCCTATGCTTATTTTTCTCAAGTAATCGCAAATACAGATTCTACAACTTTTATCTCCTCTTATTGCGGGCTTTATAAATATGATCTTGCAGAAAATTCTATTTCGTTGATCTCAAAAAAGAATGGCTTACTGACAAGTAGCATAAGTGATATGACATTCCATGATCAAAAACTTTTTTGTGGCACACCAGGAAAAGGTATAATGAAAATGGATCTTGAGCATGAGACCTTTGAAGTCATATCTGAGGAGGAAGGTTTATCGCATAATAAAGTTATTCAGCTATTGTCTGCCTCTAATTCTACTTTATGGGTAGCAACTGAAGAAGGCGGGATTAATATCCTCTCCAACGATTCAATTATTTATTTCAATACAAATAATGGCTTAATGAGTAATGAGGTAACCGCGATGTTTGAGGATCAGGACGGTGACTTCTGGGTTACGCAGGTTCTACCAAATAGTGATGTTAATGTGATTCAATATATTCAAACAAAAAACTCAAATTATCCAAAGAATTTTGATATTCACACGTTTAGCTACAGCGATGGTCTTAGTCTTGGATTGATAGGACTAAGGAGCAGTAAAAGTAATTCTCAGAATCTAATAACATGGGGAAGCACCTTTGGACTGTATACCCTTGATAAGAATAAACTCCGTATTCCTGATACTACTGCTTCCGTTAAAATCACTGATATCAGGGTTAATCAAGAGCGAATAGATTTCAATGCAATGGATACTGTAATAGGAATCAATTATAAAGCTCCTAAACCATTTAGTCATGTTCCAGAGAACTTAGAGCTGGATTCAGATAAAGGTCATTTATCCTTTTATTTCAGTAATATGGAATGGGGTGCTCCTCAAAAAGTTCTGTTTTCACATAGAGTAAGAACGGTAAATGAAACATGGAGTATTCCTGTTTCTGATGCCTACGCTGATTATAGGAATCTTCCTTATGGTGAGCACACTTTTGAAGTAAGGGCTAAAGGAGAGAGTGGAGAATGGAGTGAAATTACTTCATACGATTTTATCATATTGCCCCCTTGGTATCAAACGCTTTGGGCAAGAAGTCTTTATGTGTTGTTCGCGTTAGTTATCGTCTACATAATCGTGCAGTTAAGAACTAGAAGATTAAAACAAAAGCAGGCTGAACTTGAATATGAAATTGTTGAAGCAACAATTGAGATAAGAAATCAAAAAGATGAAATTTCAGAACAACATAAAGAGATAACTGATAGTATCGTCTACGCTAAACGCATTCAATCTGCTATTCTACCACCAATAAATCTGGTGGAAGATCATTTGCCTGAGGTGTTTATTCTCTATAAACCTAAAGATATTGTAGCAGGTGATTTTTACTGGTTTTCACCGCTTGATCGAGGTGCGTTAATTGCAGCAGCAGATTGCACAGGACATGGTGTGCCTGGAGCCATGGTTTCAGTTTTATGCAATGGCGCGCTTAACAGAGCAGTGCGCGAGTTCAATTTATCAGAACCTGGTGAGGTGTTAACAAAAACTAGGGAAATTGTAATCGAAGAATTTGAAAAATCGGAGGAAGAGGTAAAGGATGGAATGGATATAGCGCTTTGTGCTTTAGAAGGGCGAAAATTAAAATACGCAGGAGCGCATAATCCTCTCTGGATTATTAGAAATGGAGGAGATGAAGTGGAAGAAATTAAGGCCGATAAGCAGCCTGTAGGAAAGTTTGAAAATGGAGATCCATTTAAAACACATGAAGTAGAATTGAATGAAGGCGATACTTTTTATTTGTTTTCTGATGGATTTGCCGACCAATTTGGTGGTGAAAAAGGAAAGAAGTTTAAATCAGCTAATTTCAAACGATTACTACTGTCTATACAGTCCAAATCTATTCAAGAACAACTTGGTCTTTTAGATCAGGCCTTTGAGTCGTGGCGAGGAAATCTTGAGCAACTAGATGACGTCTGCGTTATAGGAGTTCGAGTTTAGCGAGAACGAACTATAACGGATGACGGAATTTGATTCGAAGTTTTACTGAGAATCGATGATGAAAGCGAGCACTGCTCGCGCAGGACCGAACGTCGTCTGCCTAAGACGGATTGAGTGAGGCTGTCTGTGTGATTGGTGTGAGAATATAAATTCGAACAACAATCTAAACAGTTTATCCTGATCGGAGTCGAAGGGTTATAGGAGTTCGAGTTTAGTTAAATTAAAATTAGATTTTTCTGTCGCGAGATGTTCCTATTTCGCTCTAGCAAGCTGATTCATCAGTACATAATAGGCTGCCAGTCCTTTTCTATCCACATAAAAAGCAGATATTTCTTCGAATTCAAGACTTGGGTCGTGCGCTTCAAATTGCGCTTTTTGATCCATGTTCAGCACCAAAACATAGGGGGCTGGACTATAGTACAGGTCGATAAGTCGAATAAAGTCTTCCTCATCTGAAATCTCATCGAAGTATAAACTATGATAGAAGGGTAGGCTAGGAGGTAATCCTTTTTTATTGGCCAGTACTATATGACTCTCTGGGTTTGCATTTTCTTTCACATAATAAGCTACACGTCGAGGAGCATCTTTGAAAACATCTATTTGAGGGAGAATTACAATAGTGATTACAAATAGAAAGACAAAGTTTAACCCTATCACGGAATATGAAAATGGTAGCCTATCTCGAAGTCTAATGACCACAATAATTCCTATTATCATTAAGGCATTGAAGGTAAGTAATGTTATTTTTAAACTCATCGAAAGATCCATCACAAAACTAGCGACCGACAAGGCTGTAGTAATTAGGATAAGCAACGTGAATTGAACTCCTTGAAGCGCTTTATTCGGGGTTGTTTTTTCTTTCGTATAATGGACAATCCGTTTCCCAATTAGGAGGGCTAATGGTACATGGGCCACAATACAATAAGCAGGTAATTTGCTTGGTGAGAACTCATAAATCAACCATCCCGCAATGAACCAAGCGCCTAACATTAGATCTTCGTTGTCTCGGTTTTTAAAACTCTTTATTCCTTTCCAAAAAGCTTTCGGTAAGAACATGAAATACGGAATAAAGAAACCTGTAATCAATGCCGCATGCATGCCCGGAGGACCTGACTGACCGAGAACTGATCCACCGACTCTTTTGGCAATGTACCAATCGTACATCCAGTTTACAAATTCTCCTCCGTCGCGTAGGGTGGTTAAATAACCCCAAAGAAAAAGTGGCGCAACGGCTACCGGTAAAAAAAACCATGGGTGCAGACGTAATAGATTTTTTCTGTTCGGATGAAAGATGAATAGGAGGACAACAAAGCCTCCGGTAAAGATGATAATGGGAGGCCCTTTTGTGAGTAAGGCCCCAGCAAATGCCAGCCAAAATACTAAGGTAAATTTTAGACTTCTTTCTTGTAAAAGACGGAGAGTAGATAAGGCGGCTAATGTTGAGAAAAAAAGCAAGGTTGCATCTGTGACAGAAACTTTCGCTAATAACGGAACAAGAAGAGTGGTGCTTAAGACCAATGCTCCTAACAGCGCCGTATTTCCTGCAAAGAGTTTCTTTCCCCAAATAAAGACAAATAAATAGGTAAGCAAAATGAAAATCGTAGATGGAAAACGAACTGCAAATTCATTTATCCCAAATATGTTATAGCTAATGGCAATATCCCAAAAATGAAGTGGAGGCTTGCGATGAATTTCCGACCACATAAACTCTGGAATAAGCCAATTATTGGTCTCCACCATGTTCTTCGCAATTCCAGCATAAGCCGCTTCATCCTGGTCCCAAAGACTAATGCTCCAATTATGCGCAAAGGCAATAATGACTATGGCGATATAAGCGATATGGAGATAGTATTTTTTTAAAAATGCCATTTTAAAATTTGCTATTGCTGTGATTTATTCCTTTCTAAATACCCCTTCGTTAATAGGAAGATTGCTATCAACAACCCAAGTAATCCGAGATAAAAAATGAATAAATTATCTTCCACAAGTTTTTTGACAATCCCGTATCCCATCCCTAGAAAAGCTGCGATAAAGACCGGATAAAACTTAGAAGCGCTTATCCATTTTAGCCAGTTGATTTGATTGTTCAATAAGATTCCTAGAACCGCCACAATAACACCAATCATACTTCCAATAATCACATCAAAAGGGTAGTGGGCACCCACGGCAACGCGAGAAAAGGTCAAGGTAAAACCAACACAGAGCATTAGAAGAATCCAACCGATTTTCTTGCCCGTAGTTTTAGGCATAAAGGCGAAGGTTAATGTTGAGATGACTACAAATGTGGCAATAGAGTGTCCCGAAGGCAGCGAGTTATGTCCGGTTAACGTATCGCCAACAATGGTAAATGAATCATTATCAAAAACAGCCGCTGGTCGAGGTACAGAGAAGAGCTTTTTCAGTCCTGCTGAGACAAAAAGAGTAAGAATTGCTGAGGTAATTAAGGCTTCCCAGAATTTAGGAGCAGCTGTAAAAATAACACTCAGGATAGCGAATGAAATTAAGACATCTCCAAATTCGGTTAGGTTATGTTGTAATGAAGGAGTCGCTCCAAGAAATTCGTTTATTGAAAAGAATAAATCTTGTTGTGCGTTGATGTAAATCTCTATCAAATTATTACCATGCCCATTGGTAAAGACCATCATAAAAACAATGCCAATCACGAGAATAGAAGGGAGAATATACCAGAGTTTTACTTCGGCTAAGTTTTCAATGGCTTTATTATTTAATCCCGTTGATTTCATTTTGGATGCTTGGATTCAAAGCTACGCAATTAATAAAAAAAACCGCACCCTGTAGGTACGGTTCCACTTTCTTTATCTTGGTCTGAGTTCATGCCGAAGCTTTTGTCCAAACACCCATAGTTTTTTTGATTTTACCATTGGTCATTTGAACACTCACTTCTATGGTAATTGTTTCTCCGGTTCTCATGCTATTTGCCTACGAGAGAAATTCTTCGCTTAAAAGATTGCCCTCACCCTTGAAGGTATTTGAATTATGCGTAGAGCTCCAGCTTAAAACGTTATAAGTCGTTTTTAACGGCACCCCCTTTCCATATTTAACCTTAAGCTCAGATGAATTCGAAAAATTACTTCCAGTTACTTGACCTCCCCAATATAAATCTGGCTTTGGTAAAGGTTGAACCATAAAATTGATCGTGCTCAGGATTTTGCCATCTGCCACAAAGTTTACCGCTGCAGTTTTTTCACGACCTGTTGTTTTAATGATATAAGCATGGTCATCTGCATCTGGGTTAACCTTAATAAGCACACAGTTTACTGCCTCTAGTTCATATTCTTGCTCACATCCTATTTGTCCGAAGTTGTATGTGTTTTCGAATCCTAGAAAAAGGATGTTTTCAACTTGTGTATTTTGGGCAACAAAATTTTGTGCCATTGTCTGAAATCCAATTAGGATAACGACCATCATTGCTAACTTTTTCATAGTAATTGGTATTTAATTAGAATTAGATTATGTAGTTAACATGAACTTCCAAATCGCTAGAAGTTCATACTATCTAATGCTCTAATTCTAAATTACGGAAAACGTAACGGAGATTCGAAATTCAATTTTAATCATTTCTGTTTAAGTTTTCTTAAAATCTAAATTTTGCTAAAACGTTTGAATAGGTCTATCTTTGAGGAAACTCAAAATTTATGAAGAAGACCTTTCTTTTAATAGCTACATTTTTCATTGTACAAAATCTTAAGGCTCAAGTAACATCAGGATTATTTGCTGAATGGTTATTTAATGACGGAACCGCGGATGCTACTGTAGGGGGAGTTGACGGTGTTATTAATAATGCTTACCAAGATTATGATCGATTCGGTTGTCTGAACCACTCTTTTAGATTCGTGCCGGATGATTATTCTAACATTGATTTTGGGAACAACTACAATACTCAATTTGCTACTCCTGATAAGAGTTTTTCTATTTCGTTATGGTTTAAAATGGAGTCGGAAGGCTTAATTAATAGAACAATATTCAACAAAAACGGTCATAGTTTTTGCGGAGATAATCAACGTCAATTTCATGTGAACATTAATGCTGACGGGAAAGTGTCTTTCGGATTTTATTCTTCATTATCATATGGAAACTTAACGTTGGTTCAAGGAAATACA
>JAKVAQ010000045.1 GCA_022447665.1 Crocinitomicaceae bacterium | reverse complement strand
GGTGCCACTACGAACACTACAGGTGTATTCATTTCAATGGCTGCAGGTGGATACACTATTACTATCACCGATGGAGCAGGATGTACGAAAGACACAACAGCAACATTAATCGAGCCAGCTGCGCTTACTGCGAACTATACTATTACCGATGCACTATGTTTCGGATCATGTGATGGTGAAGTTGATGTTGACGCTGCTGGAGGAACAACTCCTTATGTTTATAGCTCAGACGGAGGTACCATTACAGGTTCTTCAGATATACTTGGAGGATTATGTGCTGGAGATCATGATATTTATGTTGAAGACGATAACGGATGTACAGTTCTTTCTACAGAAACTGTTGGTGAACCTACGGAACTATCAATGACTTTAGCAATCAATCCTGCCACCTGTGGTTTAGACAATGGAGATATCACCATTACCGCTGCAGGTGGAACACCTGGTTATACATATAGTAATGACGCCGGTACCACTTTCGGTCCAGGAAACGTATTTGCTGGATTAGTGGCTTCTGATTACAACTTAGTTATCGAAGACAATAATGGGTGTCAACTTGACTCACTAGTGACAGTAATAGCTGATGCTACTCCTGTAATTGATGCTGTTGCACTAGTTGACCCACTTTGTAATGGTGACGCAAATGGTTCAATAACAATTACCTCTTCAATGGGAGTAGGAGTGCATCAATATAGTATCGGTGGTCCGTTCCAAGCGTCAAATGTATTTGCGGGATTAGCTGCAGGTGCATATACTGTGACAGTAGAAGATGCAAATGGTTGTACTGCCACTCAAATTGTTGACTTAATTGATCCTCCAGCGTTAACTTACACTGCTGTTGTTACTGACTTGTTATGTTTCGATGACTTCTCTGGATCTATTGTAGTCACGGAAGCTGGTGGTACTGGCCCATATCTATACAGCTCGGATGGAGGGGCTTCTTACCAACCGACTGGTGATTTTAGCTTCATAGCTGCGGGCACGTACGACATTGAAGTTTTAGATGCAAATGGATGTACTGTAACTGGTACAGAAAATGTTAACGAACCAGCTGAATTGCTTGTTGACAATACTACCTCAACCGATGCAACATGTTTTGGATTCTGTGATGGTGATGCTACGGCTACCATTATTGGAGGTACTCTTCCTTACACCTATGCTTGGGGAAGTGGCGCTGCGGGAGCAGCTTCCGCTACGGCAATTGACTTATGTGCAGGTACATATTTATTAGACGTAACAGACGATAATGGATGTACGGTATCTACTTCGTTTAATATTACCGAACCGCCAATGCTCGTTATCTCAAGTATTAGTGCTACAGATGCTTCTTGTAATGGGGA
The DNA here is from genome assembly GCA_022447665.1 of Crocinitomicaceae bacterium. Classification (GTDB taxonomy): domain Bacteria; phylum Bacteroidota; class Bacteroidia; order Flavobacteriales_D; family Crocinitomicaceae; genus JAKVAQ01. The sequence continues at coordinate 30,712 of JAKVAQ010000045.1, read as the reverse complement.
TTGTGATGGTTCAATTATTATAACTTCTGCTACTGCTACGCAGTACAGTATTGATGGCGGAGCAACCTACCAAGTGTCAAATACATTTATTGATCTTTGTGCAGGAACTTACGACGTAGTTGTTCAAAACGCAACAGGTTGTACAGAAAGTATTACAGTTACAATAAACGAACCTACGCCGGTAGTTCTTGATCCGATTTCTGACATCACAATCTGTTATGATGGATATGGAACACTCGAAGCATTCGCAACAGGAGGAAACGCGCCTTATAACTATGTTTGGGACGCAACTGATACTGTTCAGTTCCTGAACGTTAACCTCACTGCTCCGGCAACATTCTCTTGTACGGTATATGATTTCAATGGATGTCCTTCAAATACAGAAACGGCAGATGTTTCTATTTTACCTCAGTTCATACCTAATGTAACACCTGACGTTACAGTATGTCCTGGACAAGAAGCTACATTTACAGCTGGAGGTGTTGGAGGAGTTGCTCCTTATTACTTCCAGTATTTGAACACGGCTCTTGATACTTTAAGTGATGGTCCTGCAACATATACATACACACCAACAGCTCCAGAAACGCTGACGCTAGTAGCACGTGATGATTGCTGGTATTATGACACTCTCTATGTAAATGTTACTGTTCTTCCTGAAGTTACTCCAACTTTCTCAGCGGATCCAGCCAATGGTTGTTCTCCACTAGAAGTTACTTTCACCAATACTACTCCTCCTGCCATGTTAGGAGGAACATGTAGCTGGGACTTCGGAAACGGATCAACTTCTGCATTATGTGATGGGCCTACAACAACGTACTACACCCCAGGTTGCTATGATGTTACCTTAAGTGTTGTTTCAGCGGATGGCTGTACGGGTACCGCTACACTTGATGATATTGTTTGTGTTTATGAAGATCCTACACCAGGTTTCTATTGGACTCCAAACAATCCATCAGTACTAGATCCTACAATTGAAGTAATTAACACTTCACCTGATGGAACTGGATTTGCCTACGACTTTGGAGGAGTTGGTTCTTCAAATGAAATGAACCCTGTATTTACTTTCCCTAGTGTAGATGAAGAAACTGAATACATCATTTGTCAAACTGTAACGAATGACTTTGGATGTGAAGCTACTTCTTGTCAAGCAGTAACAATCATTGAAGAAGTTGTTTTCTACGTTCCTAACTCATTCACGCCAGATGGAGATGATTACAACGAAGAATTCTTCCCTGTATTCACTGCAGGTGTTGATCCTTATGATTATCACTTAACGATATTTAATCGTTGGGGTGAAATCATTTTTGAATCATTCAACTATGACAATGGGTGGCCTGGCACTTATGGTAACCAAGGTCTCGTTGAAGACGGAGTTTATATTTGGCAAATTGAATTTGGCGAAAAGAATACCGACAAAAAGAGAAAGTACCGCGGTCATGTAACCGTTCTTAAATAATTTAAAAAGCCTCGATGATTCTTCGGGGCTTTTTTTACTTGAATATTTTGTGTACATTGAATTAACCATTATTTCTTCATGGTAGTATTCGATAAATATCTACTCAGTTTATGCTTTTTATTTCTGGGATTATTCTCTTTAGTTCAGAAGAATGTCGACGTTGGAATAACAGAAGGGTTTGGAACTCATAACTTCCATCATTACGGACCAAACGAGGAATTACTAGGTAGTGTTGTAGAGTATATTTTCCAAGACTCCAATGGATACGTTTGGGCGGCTACGAGATCCGGAGTTAATAAGCTTGATGGAAACAATATTCAGTCTTATTCGGAAGAAGATGGATTGGTACATTATCTCGTAAGAGGTATTGAGGAAGATAGAAATGGAACCATATAGTTTGCAACTAAAAACGATAACGCGCTTTATCTATTCCCGGATGGATATGCTGACCAATTCGATGGTGAAAAAGGAAAAAATCTTAAATACAAACCTTTCAAGAAAATCCTCAAAAATATTCATGAACTATCCATGAAAGAGCAAGGGAAAATATTAAACGAAAAGTTCGAAGAGTGGAAAGGTTCATTCGAACAAGCTGATGACGCTTGTATAATTGGAGTTCGATTTTAATGAAATTTCTGATTAAGAAATATAAGGATTTTGAACTCATATTAAAGAAGAAAGGTTTCGTTAAAGATGAGTATTCATCTACAAAATCTAAAGGTCATTTGTATGTGAAAGTGAGAGACTATAAAAGCTCTTTTTCTTTCTTTCGAAAGAAAGAATCGTCGATTAACAACAATGGTCAATTCTTAGTTAGAACCACCTATTACATTAATGGAAACAAAAATGTTTCTTATGAGAATTGGAACGAAGTTCTAAAAGCCTTCCTTACCTACTTAGATAAATAGTATTACTCGTAAGACTTTAGAATATCTACAATATAAATTATTGGATGAGTTGCTTCCTTATAAAGCAAGGTTGTAATACCAAGAGCCACCATCATTTTATGAACGTATTCTGGATGATTCTGATGATTGATAGTAAGAACACAATGATAATTATTAATCCCATCTTCAACCGCCGTAAGCGTTAAAAGACGACTATTTTCTTCAGCTCTTCTAGTAACATCTAAATATTCATCAGAAGTAGCTTGCAAATCAAAGTTTACTATGTATCCGTTTTCAGTTTGCGTATAGTGCTCGGCATTATCTTCTAAAACTGCTACTGGATTGGCAAACGAAGTAAAACTAGCTACGATCGCAATTACTGCGAAAAGAAATCCTTTTTTCATGTCTTTAATTTATGTCTTTTAAACGAAAAAAGACAACCATGGGTTGTCTTTTCCAAATATTCTAAATCAAAATTATTTTCCAGAATCTCCGTCATCATCATCATCGTCATTATCCTCATCTTCATCAGAATCTATGATTCCTTCGTCATCGTCATAATCCTCATCTTCGTCTGGATCTGTAATATTAGTATCCTCGTCAGTATCAAAATCCTCATCTTCATCAGGATCGGTAATCCCTCCCTTACCATTCTTCACTGATGGATCTCCAGTTTCACCTGCTCTTGTTGTCCCAGGAATTTCATCCCCACCTCCTTCTGAAGCATCTTCGAAGTAAGCATCTGGTTCCAAACCATCGCCAACAGGTCTAATGATCTCCTTTTCACAAGAAGCTAAACCCACGAAAAGGGTTAAAACAGACAATATGTAAAACTTTTTTATCATCTAATTCTAGACTTTTACAAACAAATTTACAGCAAAAACATCTAATTATCAAGGATTTTATTAAATATTTTGTGCTAATCCGAGTGGCATCTTTATAACAACTTTCGTTCCGAGGCAATTTCCTTCGGGATCAGAAAGCTGTTTTGGACCTATTATCAACAACTTATCACCGGTAATCCTGCGTAATATTTCAATTCTTCTATTCGTTATTTCAACTCCCTGTGATTCATGGTCTCCAGAAGGCTCAACACATTTCATCTCCAAACTTTTATCAATTCCAATTCCATCGTCTACTACTTCAAAGACTAACTCACCCTCTTCTTCATAAATATTTATGGTGATCTTTCCAGGCCTGTCTAATGGCAATATACCATGGATCAACGCGTTTTCAGCAAATGGTTGCAAAATCATGGAAGGTATTTGAATACCTTCTAAATCTAATTCCGAATCTACAACTAACTCATAATTAAACTTTTCATTGAATCTCATTTTTTCAAGATTCAAATACAATTCAATTCTTTGAATTTCCTCTTCGAGACTTACAATAAAATTATGCTGTACAGAACTATCTAGGTTCATACGTATCAGTTTGGCAAAACTTGTTAAGTACTTGTTTGCAGAGCGTTTATCAGAACTGTTAATGTAATATTGAATTGAATTTAGCGAGTTAAAAATGAAATGACGGTTCATTGAAGCATTTAATGAACGCTGCTCAAGTAACTGGAGGCGATTTTTAAACTCTAATTTTTCATTTCTCTGTTCGCGCTCTAGATTTCTGAGACGTGCCCGGAAAAACTGCCATAAAAGGAGTACAATAAGACCAATCATTATAACGAGAAACCACCACGTTCTCCAAAAAGGAGGATTTATAATGATACCCATTTCAATAATCGAAGACTTTTCAAAATTCTTATTAGATGCCCGCACTTGAAAGGTGTATTCTCCAGGCGAAAGAAATGAGTAGGTGACATAATTATCTTTCTGATTTGAAATCCAGTTATCGTTCAAACCAATCATTCGATAATCATAACTTACTGAAAATGGGTCCTTCAAATTCAGCCCCATAAAATCAAACGTGATATGATTCTTATTGTACGGGAGTGAAATTTGTTTCGGCATTAAACCCAAGGAGTCTGGTTCTTTTGTGAACTTATCAAAATCAAATTCTTCTAAAAACAATCGAAGGTTTGTAAACTGAACCCTGGGTGATTTTAACTCAAAAAGTTGATCTGATTTTTCTGGATCAATCTTGCACAAGCCAGTTGATGTACCAACCCATACAAAACCATCACTATCCTCATAAATAGCGTTCAAATTACATTCCAAATTTACGATTCCCTCAACTTTACCAAATTGCCTAATTAACAATTGCTCATGTCTATTGAAAATTGTCGTTCCAATATTATAAACTCCAAAAGCCGTTGAAACCCAGACCGTCCTGTTTTTCGTTTCCAGTAGACCTAAAATTTGGCGTGATTTGAATTCATTTTTATCTAATTCAATAGGAAACATCAAATCTCCATCTAACACATATAATCCGTTTTGAGTCCCCACCCATAAATAACCTCGACTATCTGAAAGAACCGTGTTGACATCATTTGTAGGAAGGGCAATATTTTCAATTATACCCGAAGTTTTATCAATTTTAAAAAGACCCGTATTTGCCCCAATATAAACCTCATCGTTATGGAGTACTAACTTATTTATATTGAGATCTTGTGTATTAGCACGAGGTTTTACTTCTCCATGTCCAAGAATAAAGATGCCCTTGGTTCCCCCAAAATAAATGGTAGAATCTACACGTAAAATTGTCCGGATTTTATGATTGAGAAACTGGTCTTGAAGGCTTGAATACTTGCCATCTTCATCTATGAAAGAAACTCCATCATCGGTACCTAGAAATATCTTATTAAAATGTGATTCAACACACCAAATTCGGTTATCAATTAAACCATTTCCTTCGTTTACAATCTCTATATCTCTCCCGTAAATAGTAAGACCAGCATTATAAGTCCCGAATAAGTGAACATCATTATGAGTTGAAATAGACATAACGGCATTGCTGGATAAACCATCTTTAACCCCGAAGGACACAATCGCGTCACCTCCGAATTTTACTAACCCTCCACCATCTGAACCAATCCAAAAATTCCCTTCTGAGTCGAGATAACTGCATTTAACCTGTTCTACTTCCAACCCATTCTGATCGTTAATAAAGTGATCCTGGCTAGGTCCTTTGATTATTGCTCCGTTTTTGGTAGAAGAGATTATCGTATTCCCAACAACGTGTATTTCTCTTATACTGGATAATCTGTCCGAGACAACCTCAACAGCATTGTTCATTGGGTTTAATGTCAAAACTGCGTCACCATAAGTTGATATATAGAGAAAATCGTTCGACACTTCTAAATCGCTAATATTCACATCGAGTTCTGGCTCGTCAAATCGAATTAACTCCTCGTTTGAAAATTTAAACAACCCTTCTGGCGTACCTAGATACAGAACCCCATTTAAGAAAGCTAAGCTTCTGATTTTAAGTGAAATTTTATCTAAAAAATAGGGTTCAAATAACCCCTTATTGAACTTAATTATTCCTTGGTCGTGCGCTATTAGAAGTTCTTCATCTAAGAACAATAAATCATTTACTCGAATCTCTTCATCGAATGTGTAAGGCTTAAACTCTTGATTTTCGTAGTGAGAAATACCCTTTCGTGTTCCCACCCAAATGTCTCTCCCCCGAACAAGAATCTCTTCAATTTTATTATCCGTTAGCCCATCTGCAACAGAGAAGTTTACAAATTCTAGACCGTCAAACTTACTTAATCCTGTTTCAGTTCCTATCCACAAATAACCATCTTGATCTTGATTGATACTTGTTACTTGAGAAGAAGGCAGCCCTTCATCAACCGAATAGTTAATAAGATTATACTGCTGGCCGAAGCTTAATAAACTGCTAAGAAATAAAAGAAGAGCCCAGCAATACTTCACTAATTATAAAGATTTAAGTGTCTTAACAAAAGAAGATACTCTATTACGAGCTACAGGCAACATCTTACCATTTTTAAGAATCGCCATATGACCATCCTCATTCAAATACTCTTTGAGTTCATCCAAATTCAAAATGTATGATTTATGTATTCTATAAAAAAGTGCAGGATCCAAGATACCTTCGTAAACTTTCATAGTCCTTGTATCTAAATAGCGTGAGCCATCTTTGAAGTACAACATCGTACAGTTTCCACTTGCTTCAAGATAGGTTATATCTTCAATTTCTATAAGCTTAATGCCTTTGGTGTGAGAAATCGCAATCTTTTTACCGAAACCAGAGGAAGTTAGAGAGGTTGACAAATTTTGCAACGACTCAAAATAAGTCTTGAAATTCTCGGGGTCATCCGAGAAAGCTACTCGCGATTCAATCACCTTATCAACCGCTTGAATTAAATCATCTGCATCTATTGGTTTCAATACATAATGTACCGCATTAGCGTTGAAGGCCCTAAGCGCGTAATCTTTAAACGCTGTAACGAAAACAACTAAAAAATTTCGATTTTCAATTCTTTCTAGTAATTCAAATCCTTCCGATCCGCTTGGCATTCTAATATCTAGAAATACTACATCAGGATTTAATGCTTCAATCTTTGCTTGTGCATCGGTAATATTACCTGCTTCGTCAAGTACCTCAACCGCCGGACAGTATTCCTTTAGCATCATCCCAAGGTTCTTTCTTGCTAGCTCTTCATCGTCTACAATAATCGCTTTTAAACTCATTCTTCTGAGGGTTTCTTCATGTTAGGTTGAAGTAAATATACTTAATGTTTAAATAATGGCTAAACCGAAAAATTCCGATTCTATACACTTCAATCAATAAAACTTCTATTAGGCCATTTTGCAAAACAAAACTCTGTTAAAACTTGTTAATTTGAGATTATAATTGACAACTCAGAATGCTTATGACAACTTTTACTTTATCGCAAAAACCTGATTTCATTTGGATTTTTAATGACAACGGAAATTAGGAATTATTAGTAACCATGAAGAAATCGCCGCCCAATTTGAAGCGGCGTTTTTTTATTCATAAATATTATGTCTATACGGGTCTCCGGCATCTTCATTCATCATATTCAAATAGTTCTGATAACGGTCCGGATAAATATCTCCCTCCTCATAAGCTTTCTTCACGGCACATTTTGGTTCATTAATATGTTGACAGTTATTGAACTTGCATTCATGCAATAACTCTCGCATTTCAGGGAAATAATGCGATAAATTGCTCTTGTCGTAATCCACTAATCCGAATGATCTAATCCCTGGAGTGTCGACAATAAAACCGCCCGATTTCAATTCGACCATTTCTGCAAATGTTGTTGTATGCTGACCTGTTTTATGATAATCAGATATTTTACCTGTTTTCAGGTTAAGATTTTCATCGAGTGCGTTAATCAGGGTTGACTTACCAACTCCACTATGCCCACCAAACATAACTACATTCCCATCAATTTCCTTCTTTAAAAACTCAACGCTTGATTTATCTAAGGCTGATATTTCAAAAACCTCGTAACCAATTTTGGTGTACACATATTTCATTAATTCCAAATCATCCTTAAGTTCATCAGTGGTTAAAAGATCAGTTTTATTAATGATGATTTTTGCAGGTATATGATAGAATTCGGCAGTGACTAAAAACCGATCGATAAATGCTGTCAAAGTCTTAGGCGAGGTAAGCGTAATGACCAAAAAAAGCGTATCAATATTTGCAGCCATGATCTGAGACTCTTTGCTCAAATTCACCGACTTACGAATGATATAATTACGTCGCGGTTCAATTTCCGCAATTACTCCCCTACTCTCATCAGCATCTTCAATTTCAAATTTCACAACATCACCTACTGCCACTGGATTGGTAGTTCGAATACCTTTTAATCGAATTTTTCCCTTAATTCTACAATTCCAAACCTCCTGGTCTACCCTTACTTGATACCAACTTCCCGTAGATTTAGTGACAATACCTTTTTTCAAATTCAAACTTTTAGCAAAAATAAGCAATTCAGAATTGCGTTTAACAAGTGCGAGTAATTGGTTTATCTTTGCCACCTAACTAACGCATGAAGCTCTCGATTATCATACCTGTTTACAACGAAGCCAATACCATTGGTGCGGTGATTAAAACTATTCATACGTTGGAATTAATCGAAAATATTGACAAAGAAATTGTGATCATTAATGATTGCTCCACAGACGATTCTGGACTTGAAATAAAAAAAGCAATTGATAGCCTGGGTTCTCCAGACAACATTATTTCGGCTAAACATGAAGTGAATACAGGTAAAGGAGGTGCAATTCATACAGGAATCCAAAGTGTTAGTGGCGACTATATTATTATTCAAGATGCTGATTTAGAACTTAATCCAAAAGAAATAAATCTATTATTGGAAAAGGTAATTCATGGAAAAGTGGATATTGTATACGGAAGTCGATTTCTAAATAAAACAAAGGGAGGAACCTTTCTAAGTAACCTCGCAAACTCCTTCTTAACCTGGCTCTCAAATATCATTTTCAGAATCAAGATAACGGACATGGAAACATGCTATAAATTGGTGCCTACAAAGGTTTTTAAGTCGCTCAATTTAGTGGAGAAACGATTTGGTTTTGAACCTGAAATAACAGCTAAACTTGCTAAAGATCGTTCTTTGAAATGGGCCGAAGTTCCTATTTCTTATTCACCCCGAAACGAAGAACAGGGAAAAAAAATTGGTTGGAAAGATGGCTTCAGGGCAATCTATTGCATTCTTAAATACGGGCTTTCTAAGAAAAATTAAGATTTTAAAGAACTAAAGCTTGTGATTTGCAGTTATTTTTGTGTTAGACAGATAAAATATGGAAGAGAATCAACCTAGAAATTACGCGGTACTTATACCTGTTTTAATGGCTTTGACCTTGGCTTGCGGAATTTGGTTGGGGACGCTTTTCATTCCTCATAACACAACAAACGTAATTACGGAGAACTCCAATAAGTTCACCTCTATTTTAGAAAAGATTGAGGAACGTTATGTAGATTCAGTGGATCACGACATGCTCGTTGAGAGTGCAATTAACGGTATGATTGAAACGCTAGACCCACACAGTGCCTATATTCCACCTCAGGATTTAGATGCTGTGAACGAGCAACTACAAGGAAATTTCGGAGGGATTGGCATTCGTTTTTTAATCCATGATGATTCTTTGGTGGCCACACATGTATTAAACGGTAGTCCTGCTGAAAGCGCAGGAATGCTTCCAGGAGACAGAATAATAATGGTAGATGATTCTGTCATAACAGGAATTGATCTCAATAATGCTATGGTCATGTCGCTTTTGAAAGGAACAGCCGGTTCTGACGTTACACTTAAAGTTTATAGAAAAGGTGAAAAAAGAGATCTAGCCATTACTCGTGGAACAATACCTGTGAGTAGTATTGATGCCTCCATAATGCTAACGGAGGACGTAGGGTTTATAAAGCTTACAAGCTTTACTTCGAACTGTCATATTGAATTCGAAGAGGCGGCAAGAGACCTTAAAGCCAAAGGCATGAAGAAGTTAATCTTCGATCTTAGAAATAATGGTGGCGGATTTTTACATACTGCAACTGACATTGCTGATCAATTTCTTGCTTCGGGTAAACTCATTGTATACACAGATGGAAGGAACGAAGAAAAAGTAGAGTATTATTCTACGAAGAAGGGTATTCTCGAAAACACTGAACTGATAATTCTTATCAATTCACTTTCGGCTTCAGCAAGTGAAATTCTTGCCGGTGCTATTCAAGATAATGATCGTGGATTGATTATGGGACGCAGATCATTTGGAAAAGGCCTAGTACAAGATCAAGAAGAGTTTACTGACGGAAGTGCTTTAAGACTAACAATCTCTCGCTATTACACTCCAACAGGGCGTTCGATACAGAAACCTTATGGAAATGGTGTTGATTACGACAATGATTATTTTGAGCGTTATATGAGCGGGGAATTAATGAATGAGGATAGTGTAAAGTTTGATGAGAGCTTAAAGTACACAACTCCAAATGGAAGAACAGTGTATGGTGGCGGAGGTATATATCCAGACGTTTTTATCCCTAATGATACTGCTGGAGCTTCTTACTATTTAACCTCTCTTTATTATGCGAATGCATTTAATCATTGGGCAATTAAATATTTGGACGTGATGCGTACATCTTTCAATAAGTTTGAGGCTTTTAATAGCTCTTTTAAGGTAGATGCATCGATGTTTGAGCGATTCATTACCTACGCCAGTACATTAGGAATTGAGGAAATACCAATGGACATTATTACTTCAAGATCTGTAATAAAAAACCGCATGAAAGCCGAAGTTGCGCGTCATATCTGGGACCAAAATGGGTATTACATGGTTTATTTAGAAGAAGATATGGATGTTCAAAATGCTTTGACCGAATTTGAGAACGGTATTGATTTAAAGAACTAGCAACAAGATCCCTCTTCAGAACTACTTTCAGAGAAAGGCATTGAGCCGCCACATCCTTCAAAAATTCCGTAATGGGTTGACCAATCTCCAAAGAAATCAAAATGCTTTTGATACCGCGTGTCATTAAGCATACGGTATGAGTTACCGCACACGGTCATAATTTTGCCTGTTGGGAATAAGTGACCACCATCCAACAATAATTCATTCGGTTCATTTTCAACGGTTCCCTTATATCTAACCGCCTGGCCATAATCTTCACAATCTGATTCAAGGTTGTCAATTTTGAAAAGACGGTAAGTGACAGAATAAAAATTATAGCCTTTAAGCTTCTCCTGAAGATCTTCGTTCTCCACCGTTATAGGATGATCTTCTACAGAACGTGGGTCTCCAAATCCTGCTGCTTTGGCATAATTCAAGAAATCATTCCAATAAAGTGCTCCACTCAAACATTCTCCCCATAATACAGGGTCGTTTTGAAGTTCTTCTGAAACTCTTCTATCTGAATAAACATCCGAGAAATACATTTCACCTCCTGGTTTTAGAAGCTTGTAAGCATCATTTAATACTTTTTGCTTGTCTTTGGCAAGATTGATCACGCAATTAGATATTATCACATCAAAAGAACCTCCTTGAAGGTTTAATTGATCAAGTGCCTCAATGTTCCCTTTAATGAATTCTACATTTGATTTGGCATAACCAAAAGCTTCACGATGGTATTCAATATGTTTATTAGCCACTTTCAATTGCTCATCGGTCATATCTACACCAACGACATATCCATTCTCGCCAACAAGCTGTGCTGCAATGTAACAGTCTCTACCACTACCTGAACCAAGATCTAAAATTCTTAATCCTTTAATTTGAGAAGGAATTGTGAGTCCGCATCCGTAATACTTCATTTGAACCTCATCGTGCACTTTTTTTAAAGCCTCTTGAATATACTTAGGAGGTGCCTCTAACGTGCAACAAGCGTTTGTTTTCAAATCATCACTTGATTGTAATTCCTTCCCGTAATATTCCTTGACCTCTTCGTGAACTGTATCCATGCCTATCTTTCTTTAATCAAATATAAGTCGATTACCCCAGATAGGGCTTACAGAATAAATAAAGATGATGTAATTGATTGATTATACCTTACCGCTAGCAGCAGCGATGACGTTATGAATATGATCACCAACACGTTCAAGTGAATTGAAGATATCATTATAAATCATACCGGATTTAACGTTATACTCTTTCTTTTCGACGTTTGCTAGATGTTGAGATCTAAGTTCATCGCGCTTGAGATTGATACGATTTTCCATTTCAATGGCCGCGTCAAGCTCGATTTTGTCATACTCTTGATCCAATTCATTATTCATCAAATCGAAAGCTTGATCCACTAAATCTACCATTTCAAGCACACGATTTCTTTGTTCTGGAGTAAACCAAATTTTCTCAGCATCTTTTCGCTCCATGGTTTTAGAAAGCTGATAATATATATCACCTATGCTTTCAAGGTCATTCGTAATACTCAACATGGCACGGACTCTTTTTGAGGTAACATCAGAAAGGTCTCCCTCCGCGACTTTCGATAAATAATCCGCAATTTCTTCTTCTACTCTATCTGTAATCTCCTCGTATTTCTCTATTCTTTCAACAAGCTTTTTAATTTTCTTCTTGTTGGTTTCAGTAAGAAGAGACTTAAAGAATTCAGACATTCTACTTGCAATTCCAGAGAACTTGTGTACTTCTTTTCGCGCTTCTAAAATTGACAATTCAGGCGTTGCCAAAACTCCACCACGAATGTATTCCAGATGAAACTCATCATCACCAGCCTTAGACGGAACCATGCGCTCCACTATTCGCGCGATAATAGGTACCATCCAAACCATAATAAGTACGTTTAATAAGTTAAACGCTGTATGGAAAATGCTCAATCCCACTGGCCTTGAGCTTGCTTCGGTAAAAGGACTTGACCAATGCGTGTAATTGATCATGAAGTAATCTATTCCTTGAATAAACCAAGCAAAAACAAGGACCATCCACACCACTCCAAACACATTAAAAATGAAGTGTGCTCGAGCGGCTCGCTTGGCAGCTGTATTTCCAATAATTGCGGCAAGATTCGCGGTGATAGTTGTACCAATATTTTCACCTAACACCATTCCAGCAGCCATTTCAAATGGAATATACCCCTCATTACAAAGGATTAATGTTATGGCCATAGCCGCGCTTGATGATTGAACAATTACAGTAATTATTGTTCCTATAAGTACTGCTAATAAAATATGGTGGATACCAGTTCCAGCAATATCGTTAATGAACTGTAATGCTTCTGGATTAGACTTAAGATCTGGAACACTTTCTTTCAAGAACTGTAAGCCCATGAATAAGATCGCAAATCCAATTAATACCTCACCCCAAGATTTATTTTTACTTTTCGATGAGAATAATAATGGGATAGCAACAGCGATGATTGGTAATGAAAACGCCGATACTTTGAAGCTTCCGAATCCGAATAATACAATTAACCAGCTGGTTACTGTTGTTCCGATATTAGCTCCCATTATAACCCCAATAGATTGGCGTAAAGTAAGTAGCCCAGCGTTCACAAAACTTACTACCATTACGGTAGTCGCCGAGGAAGATTGAATAAGTGTAGTCGTAAGAAAACCTGTGAATATCCCCTTCAGCCTGTTGGAAGTCATTGCGCTTAAAATGTTACGCATTTTCTGACCAGCAGCTTTTTGAATTCCTTCACTCATGATTTTCATACCATAAATAAAGAAGGCCAATGCTCCAATTAAAATCAATACCTTAATTACACCCCATCCTCGATCAGTAGAAAACTTATCCTTCTTCGCCCAAACAGTTTCGGTTCCATTGGAAAGTCCTAATTGAAAAACATAACTGTCATTTTCAGATAACTCTTCAATTTTATAGTCACTTTCAGAGATCGGAATATCTTGAACGGTATGCCATTCTGCTCCTTCAATCTGAAGTTCAATACTTTTTAATTCATTTTTGGTAGCATAGCGTATAGAAAAGGAATAATTCTTTCCAGCATCATTTTTTATTGAATTGTAATCAATTGGATCTATTGCCCATTGAATCTTAACTTCATCAACCTTTGCTTTAGCTTTGGTTAGCAATATAGACTTGTCGTCGATTGTATCGCCTTCGTTTGTGAGAAGAAATTCTTGGGAGTTCCCAAAAAAACAAAGGAATAATGATAGAATTAATAAGAGTTTCCTCATTTTTTCAAATGTGCGTCAAAATTAGCTAAAATAAGTATAGTTAATACGAGGTACTGAGGAATAAGGTTCCACTAAATAGTATCGTGGTGAAAATCACCGATTTTAAAGCGTTACAGTTATAAAGTTAAGGTTTTCTTCATATTGGCTTAACACAGCTGGAATACATCCTTGATAATTTTGCGACTATGCTAAAACACTTTGTTGGCGAATTATTAGGAACCTTTATTTTGGTTTTTCTCGGCTGTGGTGTTGTTGGCTACACTGTATTAATAAACCAACTTTCGCTTATTCAAATTGCTGGAGTATGGGGAATCGCAGTTTTTATCGCCATTTTAGTATCAAGAAATTTTTCTAACGCCCATTTAAACCCGGCGGTTAGTTTAGGTTTTTATTTCAATAAGAACATCGGTTTAAAGACCTTCGGAATATATTTGGTAGGGCAATTGTTGGGTGCTTTCATAGCCGCTTTTGCAGTTTTTATGATCTTCGAAAATCAAATTTTGCTAGCAGAAGGCGGAAATTTTAGTATCAATACAGCTATGATTTTTGGTGAATATTATCCAAACCCTGAAAACGCATCTTTAAACGAACTTAGAACCAGTACAGCTTTTTTATTTGAATTTGGCGGAACCTTTTTATTGATGTTCGCTATTTTAGTTATTAATCATAATGAAAGACTTCATTATTTAATTAAAGCCGCAGCGATTGGGATAACACTCAGCATTTTAATTTATGTTATTGCACCTTATACCCAAGCAGGGTTTAATCCAGCAAGAGATTTTGCCCCACGACTTTTTAGTTATTTTAATGGGTACGAAAACATTGCATTCTCAGGTCCTAGCCTAGGATTTATTACAGTATATATTTTGGGACCAATTGTAGGTGCAAGTAGCGCAACATTATTATTTAAATTATCTTTAGACAATAGACGTTCTAAGGAAAAATTATCTTTTAGAAATTCAACTAAATGAGTGAAAAAATATTAGTCATAGACGATGAAAGCGATATTCGCTTTTTATTAAAGTACAACCTTGAGAAAGAAGGGTTTACTGTATACGAAGCTCCTAATGGTTTGGAAGGTATTCAAACGGCTAAAGAAGTTCATCCAGCGGTTATACTTTTAGATGTTATGATGCCTGAGATGGACGGTATTGAAACATGTGAGCAATTACGTCAGGATTCAAATTTAAATGACACTATGATTTGTTTCCTTACCGCTAGAGGAGAAGATTATTCTCAAATTGCAGGTTTAGATGCAGGTGCCGATTATTACTTAACGAAGCCCATTAAGCCGAAAGTATTGGTGAGTCAAATCTCTTCAATGCTAAGAAGAAGAAAGTCATCAAGAGCTGATATTGATTTTGAAGAAACTTTAAATCCAAAAATCGTTCTTAATCGCGAGCGTTACAGAGTAATGAAAGAGGATGAAAAGATCAATCTTCCAAGAAAAGAGTTTGAATTATTATCGCTATTAATGTCAAAGCCAGGCGTTGTTTTTGAGCGTCAGGAGATCATGAATACCGTTTGGGGTGGAGATGTGATTGTTGGTGATAGAACAATTGATGTTCATATTAGAAAATTAAGAGAGAAACTGGGAGACGAGTATATTGTTACCATAAAAGGTGTCGGTTATAAATTTCAACAATAATTAAAATCATTATTTGGTTCATTAAAAGGGTCTAGATTTAATCTAGGCCTTTATTTATATCCCTTTAGTCCAACCAAGGGTCCAATAGCTGGCGGCTCCAACACCTGAACTGTCAATTGCATTTTCTAGCATATTAACCGCATTCGTTGAATCAATACTAGAATCTATAGATACTTGATATGCGTTAAGTACGTCCATCCCAATAGTTGCATTAGAAATAATTAGATCACCTGACGAAACACTCTCTCCAGTTTCATCGTTTTTGAGGTCTATTCCATCCTTAAATCCAACGATATAAATATTCGATATGGTTCCCTGAGATCCTTCTCTAAACTTTAATCCATCTTGTCCTTGCGAACTGCCAGATCCAATAATCGTTATGTTGGTCAAATCTGCCTTTGTCCATTGAGGATATACGGGATCATTTTCAATCTCTACTCCTGTGCTTCCGAACCCTGCTTCTTGCTCAACAATCCATTCTTTACCATTAGCTATCCAACCCAAATTTATATCAAAACCATCTCCCCTATTTCCTGTGGATAAGGCAAAATTCACCGCTGCTCTACCACCTAAAATATTGAATCCATCGTTAGCACATTTATACGCTTGTAAATACTCTAGAGTAGTACCACTGCCCACAGCGTTGAAGGAGAAGCCATTCAATTGATTATCTGTGGATATTAACTTTCCTCCGTACTCTACTCTAACATATTTTAAGATTCCTGAATTATCATCGTCATCATTTCCACCAAATGGACCCGTACCCCCTTCTCCTACGCAGGATTCCATATTCACATTTGCCGAACCATTTATAATTATACCACCCCAATCACCGGGTTCTGGGCTTGACGATATAGGGGTAAATACGATTGGATTTTCAGCTGTTCCATCAGCAACAATTTTTGCCCCTCTTGAAATACTCAAAAATGGAACAGTGCCATCATCAGCGGCATGAATAATTGTTCCTGCTTCTATCGTTAAAGTCACCCCAGGATCAACGAATGTCCCACCCGATAATAACCAATTTGTTTCTGCGTCTAAATAGGTATCTTCTGTAATATTAGAATGAAGTCCTTTATAGCAAACACCATTAATTGTGTAATGGCAAGGATTTCCTGGATTTTCTATAAGGCATGATCCATCATCAATTTTTGCATCCAGATTATAATTTTCAGCTGCTGGATCTGTACAACCTCTTTTATTACAAGCCGGGAAAAATAATCCAATCCCGATAAGAATGGTAAAGAGGTTAATTGATTGTTTCTTCTTAATTCGATTCATAATGAAAGATAGAGTATTCAAGTACGCACTCTGTTAAGCTATAATTACGGTTAAGTTATAAAACGAAAAAAGCCTCACCCATACGGGCAAGGCCTTTTAGCTTTATTAAAACGTGTTATAAGAAGTTTCTTATAGTGCTTTAGTCCATCCTGAAGTCCAACCAGTGTCAGCTCCAGTTCCAGCACCATTAACAGCCGTATTAAGCATGTTAGCAGTGTTAGTTGAATCTGTTCCTGCAGCAACATTTACAGCGTAAGGGTTAGTTACGTCAGATGAAGCAGTAACGTTAGTGATAGTTAATGTACCAGCAGTTACGTTTGCAGCAGTTACATCATGTTGGATATCAATACCGTCTTTAGCACCAGTGATTAATACGTTATCAATTGTTGCAGAAGTTCCTTCTCTTAATTTGATAGCATCTTTCTCAGCAGAAGATCCACGACCAGTGATTGTTAATTTAGAGATTGAAGGAGCAGACATTGGCATAGCATCGTTGTTATCACCATTGTTGTCAGCCTCAATTCCTCTATCACCTAAAGTTGCGTCTTGCTCAACGATCCAGTTAGTACCAGTACCAACCCATCCGTGAGTCCAGTCAAATGAATCATCTCCGTTACCAGAAGATACAGCGTTTGACAAAGAAACAGTTCCTCCAAAGAACTCGAATCCATCGTCATTTCCTCTATACGCTTGTAAATAGCTTAAAGAAGTTCCTGAACCAACTCCATTGAATGAGAATCCGTTCAACTCATTATCTGTAGAAAGTAATTTTCCTGCATACTCAACCCTAACATATTGTAATGTTCCTGAATTATCATCAGCAATAGCACCTCCATAAGTACCAGTTCCTCCTTCACCTTCAGCAGTAGCACCAGTGTTGATTGGAGCATATCCGTTTAGGATGATTCCTCCCCAGTCACCTGGAGCAGGAGTTGCAGAAATTGGAGTAAAAACAATTGGAGAAGAAGCTGTACCTACGGCCATTAATTTACCTCCTTGTGAAACAGATAAGAATGGAACCGTTCCATCATCAGCTGTATAAACTGTAGTACCTGCTTCGATAGTTAAGGTAACACCATCATTTACAAAAGTTCCTCCAGATAATAACCAGTTAGACGCAGCGTCTAAAGTCATATCTTGTGTAAGGTTAGCGTCTAATTGATTGTAGCTTACACCTCCAATAGTAACTACTGTATAGCCAGTAGGAAGGTCATAAGTACAAGGCTCATCTGGATCCTCCTTTTTTGCTTTTTCATCGTAGTTATTAGCAGTTGGATCAGTACATCCTTTTCTGTTACAAGATGGAGCTACAACCATAACTCCTCCAACTAGTAAAGCGGCGATAAGAGAGTTTTTTAATTTCATTTTAATAGTATTATTCGTTTTTGTTTGTGCAAATATCGGAAGCGAATTCCGTGATTTATTTAATTCAATTTTAATGATTGGTTAAATGTGTCTTTATCATTCTTAACGTTGACTTAATCTTATCATTGTTAAAAAAAATCCCGCTCGAGAGCGGGACCTTTATAAATTATTTAACCTTATTTCTTGTCTTTCCCAGTAAAAGTATATGATACAGAGAAACTAAAGTCAATACCTCTTCTGAAGCTAGAAACTTCTAATCTTTCACCTTTGTTTACCATATCTTGCTGGTAAATTCTGATGTAAGGATTGAATAGGTTTCTTGCTTTAAATCCAACAGAGAATCTATCATCGAATGTCAACTTCGATACAAAGTTTAATGTGTTTACAGGAAGAGCATATTGATCACCAATACCTTGCCCCCCTACTGAAACTAATCTTTGTCCGAATACATTGTATGCTAATCCGAATAAAACATCTTTTTTAGCCTTACCAGTTTCTTTATCCGCCTTAAACGTTTTCTTGTAACGTAAATCAAGGTTTAAAAGGAAAGGTGAGGCACCTTCTAGTGGACGTCTATAGTTTGTACTAATATTCCCTGGGTCTAAGGTATCAATCAATACCTGCGTATACATGTAAGATGCATTGAAACCTAATGAAAGATTGCTCCAGAAAGAATCTTTTCTTTTGCTTGAGTCAGCTAAGAAACCTAAGTTCTTCATGTATTCAACTTCCAATCCAGCAACTTGACCTGACTTAGCATTTGAGAAAGAAATTAATTGCCCTGAAGCTGTTCCACGCATAGTTTGCTCAATTGGATTTTGAAGATACTTGTAGAAAGCACCAACAGTAATCATTTCTCCTGGTGTAGGATAGAATTCATATCTGAAATCTGCGTTATAATTAACTCCGTTTTTCAACGTGTCATTTCCTTCAGCTTTAACACCAGCAAAGAACTGAATGTATTGGAAAGGTGCTACCTCATTAAACTTAGGTCTAGTTAAGGTTTTACTTGCAACAAATCTGAATACATTTCTTTCGTCTTTTGAATACTTTAAGATTAAGCTTGGTAAAAGACCTTGTAATGGAGAAGTAGGAACAATAGTGTTGTTAAAGTTCACTGGAGATGTTTGATCTCTATTGAATACTCTTTGGAAAGAGTTCTCGTAACGAATGCCAGGAATAACTTCTAATCTATTTAATCTGAATTTTGCATCTCCGTAAAATCCTAATACGCTTAACTCTGCTAAATAAGAAGATCCGAAGTTGGCCAATTCATCAATAAAGAACAATCCTGCTTGGTGATTCTCATTTGTGAAATAGTCATCAGTAGCGTATACATCCACAACACCAATGCTATCAGCTAAAGACTTAATGTTGTAATTATATTGTTTGTAATCAAATACTCTAGTTTTTTGTCTGAAATCAACTCCACCACGAAGTGTAATTAAATCAACTACTTCAACTTTACCTCTTTCTGTTTTATTCTTTTCAGATTTAAGCACATATTTCGTATTCACTTTTGCAGCGATTTCAGTTTCTCTTAACATTGAGAAGAATCTGTGGTTTTCGTTTAAGTCAAGTGCATTCCACATGTCGTATTGACCTGTTGATCTTGGATCTGTATCCTTATTGTACAAGGCAACTAACTGTCTTCTGTCTGGCTCTTTGCTTCCAGTCATACTATAAGACGCTCTCCAGTCTAAAATTAGTTTCGAGAAAGTCGGATCCTCTTCATCAACTCCAAATTTATGCGTACCAATTACTTGGTTAACATTTAAGAAGTTTTGTCTATAGGTATAACGTCTTGAATAAACGTTGAACGGATCGTAATCAAAATGGTAACCCCAAGTTTCACGAGCTTCATCATTAGATTGATTTACGAATAATGAGTTAACACTAATGTTGTGGTTAGGGTTAAATCGCACGTAAAAGTTTAATAAAGCTGTTGTAGATGTTTCGTAATTGTATTGGTAAACATCGTAGTTTAATCTTTCTTCGCTTTGGGCGTTAATGATTTTCACAACACCTTCTTGGTAGTGTAAACTATTATCATTCTTAACCAACGCTAAGAATCCCATCCCACTAGATTTTGAATTGTCTGATTTCGTGAATGGTTTGAATCCTCCGCCAGAAAGTGAGAAGTTGAATCCTGGACGTGCCATTACATTTTGAACACCAAAATTGTTTTGGAAATCAGATCCAATATCAGGGTTTGTTGTGTAAAGCACATTTGGAAATAAGTTATTTACACCTGGGTAAGCATTTAAGTCTTTAGAGTTAGCGTAAACCGATGAAGGTACAGATCTCGTTCCATCATCAAAACCAAACACATCAAATTTACCGCCTTGGTAGGTTTTGAAATCCTGGAAGGTAGTTTGAGTATTTCCACCTCCACCAACAGACATCTTAAATGTTGGTTTATCGTAAAAGCTTTTTGTTGTCATGTTGAAAGCTCCACCAGCATAATCTCCGTAAAACTCCGAAGACATCACTTTTGAAACTTGTACTGAACTAATAACATCAGTTGGAAATAAATCTAGAGGAACAACTCTAAAATCAGGATCTGGTGAAGGCAATGGTAAACCATTCATATAAACAACATTGTATCGATCACCTAAACCACGAACGTATAAAGAGCTACCAACAGTTGATAGTCCAGTAATCTTTTTAGTTGCTTCTGCAGCGTTTCCTACACCCTTCTCACCCATTTGTTGATCCGTAATGATAGCTACTACTTTTTCGTCCTCTTTAGTGTCTTTTGTTGATTTAATTTCAGATCCACCACCTGTGATAACACCACCAAATATTTCAACAACTTCTAATTCTGTATCAGAATAAAGCTCGATATCTTTAAGTGTAGTTTCACCAGCAACAACATTAACTGTAACGGTGTCTTTTCTTTTTGAGATATAGCTAAATAATAAACGATGTTCACCTTCTGAAAGAGAAACACTGTATGTTCCGTCATATCTGGTAACACCAATTGGCTTGCCTTGGTCAACATCAATAATTTTAACCATTGGAATCGGATTAAGCTCACCATTTTCGCTCGCATTAACCACTCCTGCTACAGTTCCGTTTTGTGCGTAAGTTAGAGCACTTACAAAACCAATTAAGAATAAAACCGTTTTTTTCATCGCTAAGACGTTAAAATTCAAAGCAAAGTTACGGCGAGGGTGATGGCCTAAACCGATTTAAGCAATTATTGAAAAATTAAGAATGCTTAACATTGAATTAACATTGAAAAGTGTGGAAAAATGAAGAAGCTAAGCGCGTTTTTAATTTACGACAAACTGCTTTGTAACGCTCTCATTTTCAGAGATTATATTCATGTAATAGATGCCAGATTCTAAAGTTGACACATCCATTTTAAAGGCCTGATCACCTTCTTCCCAAGTACGAATTAGTTTTCCTTGGATATCAAAGACATAAACGGCATAAGAATCATCAAGATTAGTTTGTACGTTAATTAAGTCAGCAGCAGGATTTGGATAGATACTCAATTTTGGCCCATCGAACTCAACACTCACAATATCAGAATACGAAGTTGTTCCATTGAAGTCTGTTTGTTTTAAACGGTAATAAGAAATTCCTGGAAGTGGATTATTGTCCCATTCCTCATAATTAAGCTCTATACTCGAATTACCTGCTCCAGGCACCTTCATTAATTCTGTGAACGCAATACCATCACGAGATCTTTCGATGGTAAAAAAGTCGTTTTCTGTTTCTGAAAGTGTTGTCCAATTTAGGCGAACATCATTTTCAACTGGAGTTGCTGTAAACTCTAACAACTCAATTGGTAGAGGGGTTGCAGATGTTTTAGTACCGATTGTAAACCAAACATCATTGTTTAAGTTCACTCCTGTAAAAGTTAAAGTTCCGGTTGTTGGAACATAAGAACGTCCCGCTTCTATTTGGAGTGCATTAGAAAAATTTCCATCATCAGAATCGATTAACAAGACCAGATCTGTTTCTACCATTGAGGCAAAACCAGCAATAACAGATAAATCCCATGCCAGGGTTACAGTCCCGACGTCACCTGCAAGTTCACTTGCTTTCCAAACCCTATGCAGTCTATTGGATATTCCAGGAATGTATTCAACGTACGGGAAAAGTCCAACTGTTAGTGATGCGCCATCATGTCCCCACATAAGGAAATCCCCTACATCTAAATCACTTGGTGTGTTAATTCTTACCATACCCGTTCCCTGAGAATCAGAATGGTTATCACTAGCACCAAACTGACCAATTCCGGCAATTTCATTTTCATGCGAAGACGCATAACTTATGGCGTACTTTTGAGCACCTGCGGCTAAGGCTACATCATACTTAACGGACATATGGTTTTCCAAGATGATTCTTCTTGTAGTATTAAAAGGAGCATCACTATAATGAACCAATTCTTGAATCGACCCGCCAAATGGATTGCTGCCCGATGCATTGTCATGGTAACGTGTAGTACCTACAACATCACCAATACCTCCATTATCGCCATGCGAATATAGACGTGGTTCTTGTGTACCTGCAACTGTGCTCAAGGCCACTGTTCCAACACTTGCCCCATTAATAAATCCTTCTAAAGTACCTCCTGTACCCCCATCAGTTTCATAAACTAATGTTGCAACCGATGTAGCACTTGGGTCCACTGTACCATTAACAAAGAAGGCTCCTGTTGGAGAACCAACACCCCACCTTGAGTCGGTGCCATTATCGTCATTATTACTCCAAACATGGAAATATAGGTCTCCGCCATCTATATAAATTGAGATTCCACGAGTACCCCCTCCTTGTTCATATATTAATTGTCTTGTGCCTACATCAGCTGTAGTAGTGAATACAACTGTAACATATTTTCTAGTATAAAATGCTGATGTATTGATCAATGGGTCGTCATCCAAATCAAAGAAATCTGTAGTACCATTAAAATCAAGTTCTTTTTTACCGTTTGGTCCCGCAAAATTCATATTCGGACGATTAGCTCCAGTACCTTGAGTGGCAACTTGCCCGTTCGGAGATTGATCAAGAAAGTCAGTAACATTGGCGCCATCTGCATCAGGCAAAGCATCTGCATTAAACCAGAACACATTATCCACTGGCATACCTATACCAGCCACTCCCAACCACTCGAACGATGTATAATCCTTTATTGTATATGTATGCGTAAGACAAGCCCCAGGGGTACAATTCACAGCTGTACCTGGTAGTAATTCAAAGTTTATTGTTTCGTCCGGCTCTGGAGCAACATCATTCACAATAAATAATGGCAACGTCTCTAACGTATCGCCTGGTGCGAAGGTGATTGTTCCTGTTGTTGCGATTGTATAATCTCCTGGAAATAATGCCGTACCCGTGAGTAAATCTTGATAATCGATTTCACAAACCAATGTAGAAGGTGCCGATAAAATCACTTCAATTACCGGAGTTCCGAATGATTCAGGTCCTTGTGACGTAGTAATTGCGAAACATACCTCAGGCGGAGAATCATTATCGACTATTGTTAAGGTATGTTCTTTCTGCGCTGGTATGATATCACAATCCACCGAATTGAACAACTCAAAAATTATTGTTTCGTCAGGCTCATCCAATAAGTCTTCAAGAATTGTAACAGGCATATCAAAGGTAGTAACACCTGAAGCGAAATTGGCTATTCCGGAAACATATGTATAGTCAACACCATCTGTCGCTGTACCGGATCCACCAGGAATTCTTAACCTATATTCAACCGATACGGGTGGTACTATATTCCCAGATCTAACGATTTGAACGTTAACAGTTCCAGCAGATTCTGGCTCAGAAGAAGCCACTACAGCAAACCCTACATCAGGGGTATTATCGTCATCAAATATGGTAAAGGTATTTTCATCGGTAGCTCCTAATTCCAAATCAGCGGTTGTACCTGCCCCTAACACCAAATTAAACCTTAAGTCTTCAGAACTCTCAGGGTCACTATCTCCAAGAATATCGAAATTAATATTGCCAAAGTAATTGTCTGCAGGAATAGTAACGATTCCTGTTCCTGGTGTCACATTATTATAATCAACTCCAGGAGGTGGACCAGCTCCAAATACTGCAGTAACATCAGCAAATGTATAGTTAACGGTTATATCTGTTAGAGGTCTATAATTCAACTCCACCTGCACTGTTCCAAGCGCATCTGCACCAACCGGGGTTAATTCAAATCCAAAATCATTTGAATTAGTAAATTGTACTGCTGGATTAATTACTGCGAAGGTGATATAAGTTCCATCAGGTACCGTTTGCGTTGTTTCATAAATTCCTCCGCCAAGGTCAATCATTTCAATAATCTCTACACTCCCTGAGTTAAAATTTGAAATTGCCCCTCCACTAAGATCCATGACTAAACATAGCCGCGTAAAACCTGCCGGAAAAGCCGGAAGTTCGGTAGTGGCATCCACTGTAAATCGAATATCTCCCACATCCCCAGTATGGTCTACTTTCCATTCTCTAGCAATACGCTGCGTATTGATTCCTAAATTTGGTGCATCGGTAACTGTCCAACTGGTAATGTCTGCATCATTATGACCCACCAAGAAAAATTCATCATCTACATCCGCAAAATCAGCTGTAGTTGCTTCTATTTGAAAAACATTACGACCCTGGCTTACATTATGAAGATTTGTGGCTCCAGAAAAACGTCCAACACCGATAACTTCATCTCCATGTGTTAACTGCCAATCGAAATAATCGTTTACTACTAGGTCAGCAAAATATTTCGCTCCTAAATAATTCTCTACAATGATTCTTTCAGCATCGTTGAGGAGTTCATCATATGCAATGAACTCAGCCATATCACCGAGAAAAGGTTGACTTCCTGTACCACCACCTATTGGCCCTAACTCATTGTACGAATCTCCATTAATCGCACCCAATCCTGGAGGGTTTGGATGCGTCCATAAAGACCCTACATTACCAGCAGGATCTCCCTCACCTACTCCAGGGTTTAAAGCTTGAAACGATTGTCCATTTAGAAAACCTGAGATGGTACCTGTTGTTGCACCTAAAGGCCCTTCAAATACATGGGTCACAACATAAGGTGTACTTGGGTCAACTGGAACTCTTGTAAACGTAAACGGCCATGCTGGAGTGCCATCTGGATCACCTCCAGCGACATCATAACCACCAAAATACAAATAGCCATCAAAGATATATACATTCAATCCTCTTACTGTCCCACCTTGTTCCCATAGCATTTGACGTGTGGTAATGTCTGTTCCCGTTCTGAAAGCCAAGAAAGTAGTTCTTTGCGTATAAGGTCCTTGGTCATTAATATCATCCGAAGAAAGTAATTGAAGAAATTGCGCAGGTAAAAACCTAAGAACAGGATTACCATTAATACTTTCCGCTGCAGCTGATCTATACGTTGGTTGACTGACCACCGCAGTTTGCGTTGGCGTATTAACATCTGCAGACAAGGAAATATCTGGCCAAGCCGCAACTGGATCTCCATCTCCAAGCACAAGCTCCCCTGCGTCGCACCACATTTTACAGTCACTATCTCCAGCAACTTCCAAAGAAACACCACCCGGCCCTCTTTGGGCCAGCAATGTAAATGATAAAAAGCTTAAGCAAAGTAGTAGTTCTCTCTTAAGTGATTTAGTAAGTAGTGACATGCTATGGGTTTTGAGGACATAACCTAAAAGTACTTCAATTTACAAGATGTATGCATGAACTCCAAATTATTTTCGACTAAACAAGATTAAGCATAGATCAAAAAAAACTGAATCTGGGACTTATATTGTTTAATATTTTATACCTAGAATGATCTAATAAATTGAATCATTGATATTTAAGCAATTTACAGCAAAAAAGCGGCACCGTTTTCACGATGCCGCTTCAAATAATAATTACTTAAGTTTACTCCTTAATGAGAGATAACTTAGAAATCTTGTCACCATCAACTAGTTCAATAATGTACATTCCTGGTGCAAGCGCCTCCATTGAAACTTCTGCTTTACCATTTTCTTGACCATTCATTACAACCTTACCAGTGGCATCGATAATGCTGTACGAATAAGATCCTGCGTAGTCAATTGTTACAAAATTCTGAACTGGATTTGGATACACTGATAGGTTTTCAAGTTCATTCTCGTTTATACTTAGTTGATTAATCACCGTAAATGTAACATCTCCAACATCTCCCGTATGGTCTACTTTCCATTCTCTAGCAATACGCTGCGTATTGATTCCTAAATTTGGTGCATCGGTAACTGTCCAACTTGTAATGTCTGCATCATTATGACCCACCAAAAAAAAATCATCATCTACATCCGCAAAATCAGCTGTAGGTGCTTCTATTTGAAAAACATTACGACCCTGGCTTACATTATGAAGATTTGTGGCTCCAGAAAAACGTCCAACACCGATAACTTCATCTCCATGTGTTAACTGCCAATCGAAATAATCGTTTACTACTAGGTCAGCAAAATATTTCGCTCCTAAATAATTCTCTACAATGATTCTTTCAGCATCGTTGAGGAGTTCATCATATGCAATGAACTCAGCCATATCACCGAGAAAAGGTTGACTTCCTGTACCACCACCTATTGGCCCTAACTCATTGTACGAATCTCCATTAATCGCACCCAATCCTGGAGGGTTTGGATGCGTCCATAAAGACCCTACATTACCAGCAGGATCTCCCTCACCTACTCCAGGGTTTAAAGCTTGAAACGATTGTCCATTTAGAAAACCTGAGATGGTACCTGTTGTTGCACCTAAAGGCCCTTCAAATACATGGGTCACAACATAAGGTGTACTTGGGTCAACTGGAACTCTTGTAAACGTAAACGGCCATGCTGGAGTGCCATCTGGATCACCTCCAGCGACATCATAACCACCAAAATACAAATAGCCATCAAAGATATATACATTCAATCCTCTTACTGTCCCACCTTGTTCCCATAGCATTTGACGTGTGGTAATGTCTGTTCCCGTTCTGAAAGCCAAGAAAGTAGTTCTTTGCGTATAAGGTCCTTGGTCATTAATATCATCCGAAGAAAGTAATTGAAGAAATTGCGCAGGTAAAAACCTAAGAACAGGATTACCATTAATACTTTCCGCTGCAGCTGATCTATACGTTGGTTGACTGACCACCGCAGTTTGCGTTGGCGTATTAACATCTGCAGACAAGGAAATATCTGGCCAAGCCGCAACTGGATCTCCATCTCCAAGCACAAGCTCCCCTGCGTCGCACCACATTTTACAGTCACTATCTCCAGCAACTTCCAAAGAAACACCACCCGGCCCTCTTTGGGCCAGCAATGTAAATGATAAAAAGCTTAAGCAAAGTAGTAGTTCTCTCTTAAGTGATTTAGTAAGTAGTGACATGCTATGGGTTTTGAGGACATAACCTAAAAGTACTTCAATTTACAAGATGTATGCATGAACTCCAAATTATTTTCGACTAAACAAGATTAAGCATAGATCAAAAAAAACTGAATCTGGGACTTATATTGTTTAATATTTTATACCTAGAATGATCTAATAAATTGAATCATTGATATTTAAGCAATTTGCAACAAAAAAGCGGCACCGTTTTCACGATGCCGCTTCAAATAATAATTACTTAAGTTTACTCCTTAATGTGAGATAACCTAGAAATCTTGTCACCATCAACTAGTTCAATAATATACATTCATGGTGCAAGCGCCTCCATTGAAACTTCTGCTTTACCATTTTCTTGACCATTCATTACAACCTTACCAGTGGCATCGATAATGCTGTACGAATAAGATCCTGCGTAGTCAATTGCTGCAAAATTCTGAACTGGATTTGGATACACTGATAGGTTTTCAAGTTCATTCTCGTTTATACTTAGTTGATTAATCACCGTAAATTTAACATCTCCAACTTCTCCCGTATGATCTACTTTCCACTCTCGGACAACTCGTTGCGTATTAATACCCAAGTTAAGTGCGTCGGTTACAGTCCAATTCGTGACATCAGCATCATTATGACCCACCAAGAAAAATTCGTTGTCTGCATCAGCAAAATCTGCGGTTGGGCCTTCTATTTGAAAAACATTTCGGCCTTGGCTTACATTATGAAAATTTGTTGCCCCAGTAAAACGGCCAATACCAATAACCTCGTCAGCGTGTATTAACTGCCAATCGAAAAAGTCATTTACTACTAGATCAGCAAAATATTTCGCTCCTAAATAGTTCTCAACAATAATTATTTCAGCATCGTTTAGTAGATCGGCATACGCAATAAACTCTGCCATATCTCCAAGGAAAGGTTGACTTCCTGTAGCACCACCGATTGGTCCTAACTCATTATATAAGTCACCGTTAATCGCTCCTAATCTAGGAGGATTTGGGTGTGCCCATAATGACTCTACATTCCCTGCAGGATCTCCCTCAACAACACCTGGGTTCAGTGCTTGGAATGCCCATTAAGAAACCCCGAAATAGTACCTGTCGTTGCACCTAGAGAGCCTTCAAAGACGTGTGTCACAACGTAAGGGGTGCTTGGGTCAACTGGAACTCTCGTAAAAGTATAGGGCCAAGCTGGTGTACCATCTGGATCACCCCCTGCTACATCATAACCTCCGAAATATAAATATCCATTAAAGATATAGACATTCAAACCTCTTACTGTACCGCCTTGCTCCCACAGCATCTGACGTGGCGTAATATCTGTACCTATCCTAAAGGCTAAGAAAGTTGTTCTCTGCGTGTAAGGACCATGGTCGTTTATGTCATCTGATGAAAGTAATTGTAGAAACTGTGCTGGTAAAAACCTAAGGACCGGATTACCATTTATACTCTCAGTTGCAGCTGATCTATAAGTTGGTTGACTTGCAACTGCCGCTTATGTAGGTGTATTGATATCAGCAGATTATGAGATGTCTGGCCAAGCTGCTACAGGGTCCCCATCACCTAGAATTAGCTCTCCTGCACCGCACCACATTTTACAATCACTATCTCCAGCAATCTCCAAAGAAACACCGCCTGGCCCTCTCTAAGCCTATAACGTAAATAAAAAGAAGCTTAGGGAAATTAACAGTACTCTCCTAAGAGATTTAGTAAGTAGTTGCATGCAATAAGTTTTGGGGACTCAGTTTAACAACACCTCAATTTACGAGATGGTTGCATGAACTCCAAATTATTTTCGACCTAACAAGATTAAACATAGATCAAAAAAACTGATCCAATAGCGTATTCAGTTAACACATTCTACTTTGGCCAGTCTAATTATTTGATTAACTAATATTTAAGAAATTTACGGCAATAAAAAAGCGGCACCGTGAAAACGGTGCCGCTTTCCAATTAATTATTCTTTGTTATTGTTTTACAACTCTTACTTTTTGAGCTGTATTATCAGTAACGATTTTCACGAAATACATTCCGCTTTCAAGTTCTGTCATATCTAACTCGTAGTTTCCGAAAATTCCTGAAACTAAGTTAGTGCTAATGATTTTTCCTTGAGCATCGATTAATTCGATTGTTGCGTTACCTTCAATGTTTAAGTTTTGGATAGTTAATACATCTGAAACTGGGTTAGGGAATACTTCTAAAGTTCCTAACTCATTTTCATCCTCTCCTAAACAATCAGTAAGTGTAACAACTACTGAAGCTGAATCATCAGGACAAACTCCACCACCTTCAACAACATAAGTGAAGTTGTAAGAACCAGCCGCAAGCCCGTAAGTTACAAATAGACCTCCGAATAATGCGTCAGTCGCGTCATCATCGATCCAAGTACCACCTAATTCAACAGTTCCTACTAAGTGCTCTAATAATACAACATCAAATGTATTACACGTAGTGAATGAACCATCACCACCAGCGCTAGGACCTTCAGAAACAACTAAGATCGTCTCTACTGTATCCGCTGCACAAGCGTTCTCTATAACGTAAGCTAGTCCATATGAACCAGCAACTAATCCTGAAACTGCGCTAGGCGCTTCGTTTCCTGGAGCTGCACTAGGGCTATACCATTGTCCATCAGTACTTGAGTTACCAGTGATTGTATTGAAGAAGTCAACAGGCTCACCCTCACATGCTTCTAAGTTTGCAGGGAAACCTGCTTCAGGAGCAGCATCGATTGAAGCAATTTCTAATCCGAAGATAATATCAAATGATTCAAATGACACTGGATTAACCATTACGTAGTAAGTTTCACCTGGAGTTAAACCACACATTACCACTTCTGAACCGAATGGAGCAACTCCCCCACCACCTGACAATGGTGCAAAAGTATTGGCCCCTTCTAATACGTATGTTCCGTAGTTAGAACAATCTGGAGTGCTGTATACTGCGATTTCAGTATTGCTGCTAGTCATAGTTTCTAACGTATCAAATGTCGAAACACTTACAGCTCCTGAAGTAGGTGCAGTAAATTCAAACCAAACTGTTTGCGTTACACCATCACCTGAGCACCATCCATCATAGTCAAAACATCCTGAACCAGCAGGGCCTACAGCCGCTTCTCCCGCATCTACTGTAGCTTCAAAATTGTGAAATTGTCTTTGTGGATCATCAACAATAATC
>JAKVAQ010000044.1 GCA_022447665.1 Crocinitomicaceae bacterium | reverse complement strand
TGAAGTTTGGTGAAGAAAGACAGGGTGGAACAACACGTCAGCATCAGCAATATGCTATGACAAGCTATAATAACCTTGCATTAATGTTGAGTGAAGTATTGGATCAAATGCAGCAAGCAGCAGCGGCTCAAATGTCTGGTAGTGGTACATGCTATAACCCTGGGGGTTCTGGTCAAGGGAAGCCGGGTGAGAAACCGGGATCAACACCGGGGAATATGTCAATGGAGCAAATGAAACAGGCCCTAAAGGATCAAATTGAAAAGATGAAAGGCAAGAATGGTTCTAGTCC
This sequence comes from Crocinitomicaceae bacterium, assembly GCA_022447665.1. Taxonomy (GTDB): domain Bacteria; phylum Bacteroidota; class Bacteroidia; order Flavobacteriales_D; family Crocinitomicaceae; genus JAKVAQ01. The sequence continues at coordinate 33,988 of JAKVAQ010000044.1, read as the reverse complement.
TGGAGGCGAAGGAGGTGAAGGCCAAGGGGGTGAACAAGGTGAAGGAATGGGAATGGGTCTCGGTGAGAATGGTTACCAACCAGGCGGATTGACGCCAAAGGATATTGCGAAGATGGCCGCTCAGCAGGAACAAATCAGAGAAAGTTTAAAGAAACTGAAAGAAGAGCTGAATAAAGATGGTAGTGGATTTGGTAATTCATTAAATGATCTGATTAATGATATTGAACAACAGGAGAAGGATATGGTTAATGGAAACATTAACCAAGAGTTCTTAAAACGTCAGCAGGACATTTTAACGCGTTTATTGGAAAGCGAAAAAGCAATGCGTGAAAGAGGTTTTAGTGATGAACGAGAATCGGAAGAAGGAAAAAACAACGAAGATGGTAACCCAATTGAATTTTTAGAGTATAATAAGAAGAAAAACGCAGAACTTGAATTTCTACAGTCGGTTCCGGTAGGGTTGCAGCCTTATTATAAGAACTTGATTAACGATTATTTCAATGCGGTAAACGAGTAAATAAATGCACAGTTTAGAAATTTCTTCTCAGTTGGAAAACTTGCCCGAGGTTGAGGCGATGATAGAAAAGGTTTGTGAGGAGCTTGGGGTTAATGAAGAGCTTTTTGGAAATGTCTTAATCGCGGTTACCGAAGCTGTCAACAACGCAATTATTCACGGTAATAAAAGTCAGCCTAGTAAAAAGGTGACAATCATTGTGAACAAAAAAGCCCAGGAAGTAATTTTCACGGTAGGAGATGAAGGTGCTGGGTTTGATTTCGAGAACATTCCTGATCCAACGGCCCCTGAGAATATTGAAAAATTAAATGGACGTGGTATTTTCTTGATGAAGAATTTATCAGACAACGTTGAATTTGAGGCAAACGGTACTAAAGTTAATATTACCTTTGTAGTGGGTAATGGATAATATACAATTTGACTTTTTAGATATTGAAATTCCGGACTTTGATCCGGATTTTTTTTGCAATTGGATTTTATTAGTTGCTCAAAGGGAGGATATTGTTCTAGGGGAAATACAATATATTTTCTGCTCCGACAATGAACTCCTGAAAATTAACAATAAGGCTTTGGGTCATAATTATTTTACGGATATCGTTACCTTCAATTATAACGAAGAAAATAGTTGCTCAGGTGATTTGTTTATATCCTATGATCGTGTAAAAGACAATGCTGCTGTTTATGGAAACAATAATGTCTTTGATGAGTTATGTAGGGTGATGGTACATGGTGTTCTTCATTTAATAGGCTATGATGATAAAACCGAGGATGACAAGATTGTGATGAGGAAAATGGAGGATTTGTATTTAAGTATGAGAGGCGATGTTTCACGTGAAACATTGTAAAAATAAATAGAGATTGTTTCACGTGAAACAAATTTGATATGTTGCAGGAATATGATGTTATAGTAGTTGGGGGTGGGCATGCTGGTTGTGAAGCTGCTTTGGCTTCTGCGAAGTTAGGCTCCTCTACTCTATTGGTTACGATGAATATGGGAACCATTGCTCAGATGTCATGCAACCCAGCAATGGGTGGTGTAGCAAAAGGGCAAATTGTAAGAGAGATTGATGCGCTCGGAGGAGGGTCTGGATATATTACAGATGTGTCTGCGATTCAGTTTAAAATGTTGAACCTATCAAAGGGTCCGGCAATGTGGTCGCCAAGAGCACAAAGTGATCGTTTGCGTTTTGCTGAAGAGTGGAGACTGCTTTTAGAGAAAACAGATAATGTTGACTTCTGGCAGGACATGGTTGATGGATTAATTATAGAAGAGGGCGAACTTAAAGGAGTAACAACTGCGATGGGAATGAAGATTTATTCCAAAGCTGTTGTGCTCACAAATGGAACATTCTTAAATGGATTGATTCATTTAGGAGAGAAGAATTTTAAGGGAGGAAGAACAGGGGAGAGAGCAAGTTATGGTATCACTGAACAACTCGAAGGTTTAGGTTTTGAGTCTGGTAGAATGAAGACAGGAACACCACCAAGAGTAGATGGTAGGTCCTTGGATTATTCTAAAATGGAAGAACAACCAGGAGATGATAATCCACAAAAGTTTTCTTATAGATCCACAACCCAACCATTAAAGGAACAACGTTCTTGTTATATAACTTATACCAACAATAAGACACATGAAATTTTGAGAACAGGTTTTGATCGTTCACCAATGTTCAATGGAGCAATTAAAAGTGTCGGTCCAAGATATTGTCCATCAATTGAGGATAAAATAAATCGATTTGCTGAACGGGAAAGACATCAAATTTTTGCTGAACCTGAAGGATGGAATACTATCGAAATTTATGTAAATGGATTTAGTACATCATTGCCTGAGGATGTTCAATTGGAAGCAATGAAAACAATACCTGGTTTTGAAAACGTGAAAATGTTTAGACCTGGATATGCAATTGAATATGATTACTTCCCTCCTACTCAACTTTCGCATAGTTTAGAAACTAAGTTGGTTGAGAATTTATTTTTCGCAGGACAGATTAATGGAACTACAGGATATGAGGAAGCTGCTTCACAAGGATTAATTGCGGGAGTGAATGCACACCTAAAGATTAATGGAAAAGATCCATTTATACTTTCAAGATCGGATGCTTATATCGGAGTTTTAATAGATGACCTAATTACAAAAGGTACAAAAGAGCCGTATAGAATGTTTACCTCACGTGCTGAATTTAGAATTCTTTTGCGTCAAGATAATGCCGATATCCGATTAACTGAAATGGGAAATAAAATTGGTTTGGCATCAAATGATCAATTGGAGGCTGTTCAAAAAAAGTTATCTCGAACAAAAGCAATCAAGCGAGTACTTGAAAAACATTCGGTGAGTCCTGAAGATGTTAATCCATTTTTAGAATCCATAAAAAGTTCACCAATTAAACAAAAAGTAAAAGCACAATCGGTTTTACTTCGTCCTAACATTACGCTGAACGAGTTAATGGAAACTTCGCCAGAATTGAAGGAAAAGATTTTGGTTGCTGCAGAGAATAATGAGGAAGCGATTCAACAGGCAGAGATTCAAATAAAATATGCGGGGTATATTTCAAGGGAGCAAGACAATGCATTAAAATTGAACAAACTGGAGAATGTAAAAATACCAGCGGATATTACGTATGAATCATTTTCATCTTTATCAGCTGAAGCCGTAGAGAAGATGAATAAAATTCGTCCAACAACTTTAGGACAGGCAAGTCGAATTTCAGGTGTTTCACCATCCGACATTTCAGTTTTAATGGTTTACCTCGGAAATTAGCCGGAATAATTCTGAATTTCTTCTTTTTAAATTGTTTGAGCACAGCTTACGTGCTTCAGAATATATCTACATCAAAAATTGGAGAAAGTGGCTTAAAACCCCGTTTCTGAAAGCCGTTTTTAAGTGGTTGAAAATCAGCTCAAAAGAAAACCACATCACGACTTAAGTGTTTGTAATAGAGCAGGTTAACTAAAATTGGGCAAAAGTCTTTCGCAGCAATATCTTTTTTTCTTTTGCTCGGACATCCTCATAGACCACACCAATCAAATTTTCATTTTCAATGTAAAATTCATGATAAGCTGGTTTCGTGATTATCTCACCTTGATAATTCATAAAGAAAGATTTTCCTGAAATGTAAATTTGAAAGCCATAGCCGAGGTCTATTATTTGAGAAAATTCGTTTTTGGTAAAAGCAGTAATCTCTGAACCATCATTTTTTAAGAGTTTATAGCTTGGCGGAAATTGACCGTAAGGATATTCACCATTTGCTTTAGGTCGTCCGGCCTCCTGATCTGTTCGCGATATATATGTTCCAGTTTTAAGTAAAAATCCAAAATCATAAGATGCTACATGTGAAACATAGCGTCCGGCGCGAACATATTTCTCACCGTCATGTATAAATGCTGCTGATTCTTCTACTTCATAATAAGTGGTTTCATTAATAATCTTGGTTTCGCCTAATGTGGTTCTCGGAATCGTCTTATCAATTGTAAAAGGAAGATTAATAATAATATAATTCTCTTTCTTAACTACGTGTAAATAGGGTTCATTAAGCATGTATTTATTTGCTGTATCCTTGTACAAATCAATGTATTCATAGTTTTCTTGAACACTAGAGAAGTAGGGGAAAAAATAATTGGAACTATCCGAGTTTAACGCGAAGGCTTGATCTGTGTTTCCTTGAAAATTTAAGTATAGTGTATCATTATTTATGCTAACAATTAGACTGTGTGTTTGACTCACCGTTGCAACATCGGCCAGCTTAGAAATAGGGTATTGCACGAAAAAATTCATGTTTTGCCGGAGTTCTATAATCGCATATTTATTGCCCTTTCTACATTGGTAATAGGCTTTGTAATTCTTTCGTCGGTCATTAATGGGTAAATACTCAATGGCGTCCCAAGGACCTCCTAGAACGAAGTTTGGATCAAGATCAAAACCAGGTTTCACTTTGGTAGGCAGTGCTCGATCTACAACAGATCCATAATTATCTAAAACATAATAAGGTTTGCCCGGTTTATTGCTTTTATAAATGTAATTCTTGTCGGAGGTTGGAGAGATATAAATACAATCATCTGGTGAAATCCATTGGCTTCTTGAAAAATTGAATATTCGTGATTTTGTCCAGGGACTATGTTTCACGTTTGCATATGAATATTGAAACGGTCCAAAATCAGTTACGATGATTTCGTTATCTGTGAGCGTAATCCCAAAATATTCGCACATATCATCATGGAAAGGAATCTTCTTAACCTCGCCTTCATAATAGAGCAAACCGGCTGGCACTATATTCGGCTTAAATCCTTCATAATCAAAAGTATAACATGAATCTAATGAATAAAAGGAATTGGTTCTAATGGTAGAGTTATTTCCAAAGGTCTGCTTTTTCATAGCAACAGGATAGGTGATGGCCATATGAAGAAACTCTTGCCCTTTAAAAACTTTAACTTCCATAGAAGAAGGATCAAAGAAACGCATTTGAATTTCTTTAGTACTCGTGTCCACTAAAGCGTACGCATTTTTATAACTTGGAATGAGTAATGTGTTCGTATTTATGATTTTATCATGAAATTCCGTACTTACCTTAGAATCTTTGAATATGTAGGTATAGTTAGCATGCGCCGAGCTCCATTCAACAGCATCGAAATCTGCGTTTCCTTTATATACTAATGCATTAGCTTTTTCATATTTCTGAATGAACTTACGAGCGTTAAGATCATAAATTCCTACTTTCCCTTTTCTGAATAGAACAGCCTTATTAAACCTCAAGGCAATAGAAGAATCATGTTTAACAGGTATTGACTTTGCAGCTTGAGCAAAGGCGCAATAAGTAATAAACCCTATGAGAAAAGCCAATCTCACTCTAGCGAAAAAACATCTCGTTTTAATGGAAGATAATACACCTCAAATTCGTCGTTCATGAATTCATTATTCTTGTCGTAAACCAGTCCAATTACTTCGTTACCTTCTTTAACAAATTCATCATAAATACACTCGGTAAGCACTTTACCTTCATAAGTCATAAAGAAAGAGAGGTCATTGATGAAAACTTGAAGGCCAAATCCTAAATCATTAATGCGATCATAATCCACAAAGTCGAAGTGAATAATGCTCTTAAAGTACTGATCAAATAAAAGATACCTGTTTTCGAAATTTATCTCCGGTATTTCTTCCGGAAACATACCGTCCTCTTCTACATATCCTTCAAAATAGCCTTGTCCTGTATGCACGACATAGCCGAAGTTAAAAGGTTGAACATTCGCAAAATGGGGAATACTTTGTATCCACCAACCATTTGATTTTTTGAAAACTGTAGATTGTCTCAAAGCATAACCGTATTGATAAAAATCTCCCCACATTCCGTAGTAGCCTTCACCAATAAAAGATTCAGGTGCACTTGCAATTATTAATTCAGGTGATATAGATAATAGTACATAGGCATCCTTTTCACTTTTAATTTTAGAAGAGGAGAGTTTGAATTTGGGAGTATCGCCAACAACAAAATCATCCATTAAAAAATAAGAGTTCTCTGCCGGTAATTTTTCCTTAAAAAGCGTTTTCCTATCATGGTCAAATACTTCAAGAATGTCATCATTAATGGTAATGGAATATCCAGTAGTTCTATGAAAATAAACGAAATCCGATGGGGAAGTCATTGCCTCATGAGGTGCAAATTCTAAGTAGTCCTCGACATCATAAACACTCTGTTTACCATCTTTATAGCAATAGTAATAGCGAAGAATTTCATTATTTGTTTCACGATAATAAATTGGAGCGATACTGTCCCATACAACCCCTGTTATAAATGAAGGATGCATTAAATATTCGTCGGGCTTTACATAAGACCCATTTAGTCCGTTTTCATCTAATAAATAATGATGCCTTCCTCCTTGATATACAGTATTGTAAATAAATCCACCACCCGGTAACTGAGTAATATACATACACGAATCTGGTTTAATCCAGCATGCCTTTTCAATGAGATAAAGTCTAGAATTACCGCTTCCTGGTGTTTTTTGCATCATGCCTTCTCCCCATTCATCATAGTACTCTTCATAAATTTCACGATTAAAATTTGTAATCGAAATCGTACTGCTATCTAATAACTTAATTTCAAATAAATCGGCAGCAGTGAAAAGCAGAATCTCTTTTAAAGCGTTGCCAATAATAGTATCACCATCTGCTATTAAAACACCCGGATTATAATACCCCTCGAGGACTCCCATATCTTCATAAGAGTATCGCTCATCCTCTGGATATACGAAAAAAATATGGGTAAAACCAATCAATGAATCTGGTGCTTTGGCTCCGTTGATTAAATCAAATTGATAGAGAATAAATGGTTCTTTTTTATTCTTATCATAGGTTAAAACCAAGTCATTATCTATAGGAAGTATGTTTAGCTTTTCTTTCCAAAAAATACTATTGCAAATAAATTCGGCTGATGTGTCGGCATTAAATAATTTGAAATTATAGAAGGATTCATAATCACGCGTGAAGAATTTCAAGGCGTTATACTCACGATGATATTTAACCGAATCATAGCTAAATGGATAAATCATTTCCGCTATTTGATCTACATTCCAATCTATTCCAATACTGTCAAAATATGATTCTTCTTTGCTTTCAAAATAAGTGATGTAAGAATTCTCTTTCTCCTGAAAATAGGTATACCAAACGTTATGAATGGGATATTTACTGGGGTAGAAAATCCATTCATAATTTTTCGAATTATATAGCCCATAAACATCATCAATACCACGTTCGGTTTTTTCATGAGAAACAATGGTATTGTAAGGCCCTACTTTTGATTTTTGGAAGGTGATTTTTTCAATAAATTCCTCTTGATTCAAAGCAAATCTAGTTGCTTCCGGACGCGCCATTTCCGAGGTGAAGACGATGCAAAAATCACGAATAGAAGGTTGCGCTTTAAGTTTTTCAGCACCTTTATCGCTTAAAAGGTAAGGAGTGCTGTATTTCTTTGATTTTATTACAACGACATCCCATTTATTAAAATCATGAAACGCAAAACCGATACCCTTGGTCATAGGCACTATAAATTCGGCTTTAATCGAATTGTAAACCCCAACCTTTTTCTTTTTATAGATCACGTAATTGTTAAATCTCAGCTTCACAATAGAATCATGTTTTAATGGAATCTCTTCCTGAGCAAATCCATTAGAAATGGTAAAAAGTAATATGAAAGCTAGATATCTCATAGATGAGGACTTATTTCAAATATACTGTCAAATTATAAAACCATATAAAGCTAAAAGTTACGTGTGTAAAACTTTAGTATGGTCTTTGTATACATAGCAATAGCAGATATATTTTTGTTTATATGAGAAGAATAATGTTGATGTTGAGTCTCTTGTCGGTTGCAGGTTTGCAAGCCCAGAAAGATACGCTGTGGGTTGGTATTAATTCTTATGTTCTTACCGATCCTGGTCAAACTGTTAATTTTGATTCACTTCTTGGGGTAGAACCGGAGATAGATTTAAACTATAATTTTTACAAAGAGCGTTATCAGGAGACAGATTTGATGTACAAGATAACAGACAATCGTGGAGACGGATTTGACTCGCTTTATGGTACACGAAATATGCGACCAATACTTCATGGTGTGGCGTATAGAGGGGGAGCAAATAACTACTATCATAAAACGGATAAACGTAAAAATCAAAATCCATTGCCTTTAGATGGATTAACGGGGTTGTGTAAGGAAGGATTTTCGGCATCAGTGTATTTATACCGTAAAAACTTTGAAGAATATGTACAGGCAGATACGTGTGATTGTGTAGATGGAACCTTGAATAAACATGACTATTACCAATACGATTATTTTGATTCTACGCACGTTCGTGAAATGCTCAGTATGACGTATGAATCTATTACCAATCCAGATGTTGGACCGATTTATCTTCATTGTTGGAATGGCTGGCATGCAAGTGGTTTTATATCGGCTGTAATTCTCAAACAGTTTTGTGGTTACTCGAGTTGGGATGCCGTGAATTATTGGGATTTGGGTACGGATGGTGCCAATACAAGCCCTCGATATCAGCATCAACGTGAACGTATTAAGAACTTTAATCCTTATCCGGAATTTATGATTTCGGATTCTCTACAGGATTGTCATTGTCCTCCTATGCCGGAGAATATTGACAGTACTCAGCTACATATAGAAATTGAACATTTAGTGATTGTTCCAGAGGCCATTCCTGTAGGATTCGATATCATCTTATACAATGTGAAATTTGGTACAGGTAAATCTACCTTTTCTAATATTTCAACCAATCAGGATATCGTATACTTAAAAAAGGCCATGGATACTGATCCTAATTTGGTCATTGAGATTGGAGGATATACAGACAATTCGGGAAGCACTGCTAAGAATATTGAGATTTCAAAAAATCGCGCAAAATTCGTTTATGATCACATGATTGCAAGCGGATATTCAGCGGATAGGATGACCTACAAAGGATATGGTCCAGCGAAACCAGCATTTTCTAACCGCTATAAGAGTACGCGGGAGGGGAATAGAAGAATTGAAATTAAAGTGGTGAACAAGACTGTCCATGAAGGAACCCAGTTGGTAAACGAAGGAGTTTATGATAAGGCGTTGACTGAAGAAGAGCGTGAAAAGATGAACCTCTCATATTTTTTTGCAAATCAAGGAGTAGATGGGTTAGGTAGTGTGTTTATTATTGACAGTTTAGAGTTTGCATCGAGCAGTGCGGTTATTCCTGCGGAGGGTTCTGGTTACGATAATTTGATGGCGCTCGCGGGATATCTTAAAAAGAATACAGGAATAAAGATGAACATTAATGGTTATACGGATGCCTCTGGAATTGCAGAGAAAAACCAAGCGTTGTCAGAAGAAAGAGCCAAAGCTGTTTATGATTTCTTAATCGCCCAAGGTATTGCTGGAAATCGCCTAAACTACAAAGGTCACGGTGCTGAAAACCCAATTGCGCCCAATAGGTATAAATGGGGCAGGGATATTAACCGAAGAATCGAGGTTGAGTTTATGCGTGACTAAAAGCCTAGCGCCTTCTACGCTTAAACATTGCAAAATCAAGGTTCGCGTATTGTAAAGAAAATTCTAATCCTCCAGCACGAGAAACAGCAGAGAATTTAGAGACTACGATATCGTAAGAAAGTCCAAATTTAAAGCTCGCATATTCGAAGAATAGGATAGGGGAAATGGCATCTTTCCAGCGGTATCCAATACCTCCGTTCAAATGAATATCACGACTTAAACCAGTAGATTTACCTCCGTCTTGAACACGGTACCTTAAAATAGCACCAAAACTGGTTTCATTGTGTGGTCCTTGTATAAACTGAATAAAGTATGTTTCCATTCCTAATTTAGATCCACTAAAATCTTTCATGAATGAGGTGTGGATTACAAATTTACTGTACAATCTTTCTGCTCCTCCAAGTCTATATTTTAAGCTAGGACGATTGATATGCTGATAAGAAAATCCAATTCTGAAATCGGTGAAATCATCACGATGAAATCCAATTTTATGATTTCCATACCGGTACATGATACCAGCAGAAACGTCGGGATACATAAAGCTAACCAAGTTATTGTATTCCATTGAATTGATAGATGGATCAAGTACTTCTCCATTAAATTGATTAGGGAATATAATGCCCGTTAAATCTCCCGTTCTTTGACCAATGCCTACTTGTAAACCAGTAGATAGTTCATTCATTTCATTTAAAGGAACAATGGCACTGAAATTCATCAAAAACTGTTTTGTACCGAATTTACTATCTCCACCTATGTCATTATAAAATTGAATGCCAATGCCCATATGCGCTTTATCTCCACGTTTTGGTTTAAAGAAATTCATGTCTGCGGCAATGGAAGTAGTGAAAAACTTCGTGCCGGCATTTACCCATTGGTTCTTATGGTTTACAGCCACTCTTTCCCAACCGTTAAACATTCCAGTAGCCGCTGGATTTATAAGCATTGGTACTTCTTGCGCTTGGGTAAAGTGTATATCCTGGCCCCATGAAAAAGAGGCCGCAAGACAGTATATGATTGCAGATATTCTTTTCATTAGCGCATTAATGTGATGTTACCAGACTTGCTTTGAGTTCCAATCTCAGTCAGTGTGTAGCTTAGAGAGTAAGTATAGATTCCGGTATTAAGGAGTTTTCCTTTGTAATAGCCATCCCAATAATCTCCTGCGGTTGAGGTTTCAAAAACTAGGTTACCCCAGCGATCAAAGATCATTAATGTAAATTGCTCAACATCGTAGCCTACAAAGAATTCTAAGAAGTCATTATTTCCATCTCCATTTGGTGAAAAGCCTGTTGGCATGTGGAACCCTGTAAAAGTAGCCACTGGTAAACTTGGATCATCATCCACAGGAATTTCTCGGAAATAGGCAATTATACTGTCGTTATTAACCAAGCTTAATGTGTCTTTCAAACTATCTGAATACATAAAGGTATGCGTAGTGGATTCCCAATGATCAAATTCATAACCAGCAAAAGCATTCGCTTTAAATATTGTGTTGATACCGCCGAAATAGGTCCCACTCCAAGGATAATAAGGTGCCCAAATAGAATTCACTTTGATTTCACCAGCTCCAAATGGTTCAACATGCACTGTAAGGTTATAAGGCCCCTCTAAGTCGTAACAATCCTTGAGACCCTCAGTTATTGCGGCGCAACGTTCGGTAATGTAATCTCTTAAAGCTTGCACATTATCTTCCCAGCCGGATACCGTTCCACCCCAAGTTGCGCATTGTAACGCCATTTCAGGTTCAATAACAGCAACCATACTATCTAAAACATGAATCATATGATCACATGAGAAATATGTGTTGTTCAAGTCAATAAATCGTGTTATATATTCATAGTTGAATTCTTCATTATTTCTAAGCTCTGAAAGAATCGTAATATGTCCTTCAGGGTCTGAGCCTGGATCACCCAATAACGATTCAGGATTACATGGATCTGCATCTGCAGCCGTTGAGGGAACACCTGTGTAATTTATATAGTGACCAAAAGAAGCATCTAAATCCCATAATACATAGCGCCATTTTTTCTTGTCACCTTCAGGATTTCTTCCTCTCCACCAAGCGGTATTCCAGTTTAACCAGTCACTAGAAACGATGTAGGAATTTAGCACAACGTAATCAATTAAACTTCCAACATTGTATTGACTTTTCACATAGGCATAGTTTGCGGGGTCAGACATATCATTGGTTGTGATATAAGTTACTAATGCGTCCCAATCAACACGCGTTCCATACTCTTCCCATGTAGCTCCCCACGTTTTAATAAAATCTATATTGTCTCTATCCTGATCATAATAATAATCTGTAAAGTCATGATCATCGACTTTTTCACGGATATCATAAACTCCCCAATAAACACCATCCACATAAACGATCGCAAATCGAGAGGTTCGTTCATCTACACGAAGTTTAGCAATGGCAGATAAAGTATGAATATATGCGTCTCGTACATGCGCCCCATCTTCAAAAGAATAATTGTCATTGGCAGCAGCTTTTACAATAAGCTTTTGAAATTTATCTCTACTTTTTGCTGGAAAAATCTGACTTTGAACAGCATGATTACTTCCGTATTGATCCCTTACAATTAAGTCGAATCCTCTCTGATCATACGCCCATGAATCATTCCCGTGTTTATTGTATTGACCAGTTCCCTCATCAACAAAACTACCATCTTGTTCAAAATATTCATAGGCTCCGTCAAAGTTGCTAGTGAAGGCACCGGGAGCCACATCATTCAGAAAATCCGTGATTTCATCACCACAAACCGCTAGTACTGGTAAGGTATGAGTTACCCCTATAAAGTAAGTGTTGGTTTCCACAAAACTTGGTGGGGATGCCGGATCAGACGAAAAGGATCTAGCGCGAAGAATGGATGTTGCTGCTATGTTCACCGGTGAAGTGTATTCGGTGGATGCCATAGTTGGAGTTGTTCCGTCAAGTGTGTAATAAATCGTTGCTGTGGGATCGGTAGATGACATTGATACAGTTTGGGCTCCTCCATAAAATCCTGCTTCTACACTTAGTATGGGTTTAGCCGTGTAGTAATTGTCCACCGTAGTATTCGTTGCTCCTGGTGTAGGTGTTTGATCTACACCCCAAGTCGTTCCCCCGTCGGTTGTTCTTGCAAGCGAGTGGTCCTTTTGAGTCATTTTTACTATTCTCATGCTGTCTACTACAGCGCCACCTGGAGCAGTAAGAATGATCCACTCATTTCGAGTTTGTGTAAGTTTAAACCCGGCGTTTATATCGGAACCACTTAAACTACTTGCCCCATTGAAAAATATGGTAGTATACCCACCTGCTGGAACACTTGCTCCTGCCGGAATCGTCCATTTATCCAGAGTTCCAGATTTGTCTGATAAAAAATAGCCGCTTAAATCAAAAGCTGCACCCCCGGGATTATACAATTCTGCCCAATCGCTATTGTCACCAGTAGCATCTAATATTCCAGTCATATTGGAACATGAATATTCATTAATTACGACTTGTGAATTTGCATTATAACCTAAGGTAATTAGGCCTAGTAAGATAATCTTGCGCATGGCGAATCGAGGATTTCGTAACATTAAGTTAACGATAAATTTACATAAAAGGTTGATTTTTACCAGATTAAAAAATCATCACTCTTGAAAGCCAAACATAAAATACTGGTAAACAAATAATTGTGGGAATAATACGTTTATGCAATATGTTAAGATAATCTTAAATTATTACCTTAGCCTCACCGAAAGTAAGATGATATGAAAAAAGTATTGGGATTAATTGCAGCTGTAGGACTCGTTGCTGTATCTTGTAACAAGGAGGCCGGTGAAGGCGGAACTTCTAGTATTACGGGAAGTATTTTAGTGAATGATTTTAACGGGGCAGGAGTGTTTGTTGAATCATATCCAGGGCAGGATGAGGATGTATACATTATTTACGGTACGGAAGATCAGACGTATGACGACAATTTTTCAACCAGTCATGACGGAACTTTCAGGTTTGATTACTTAACGCCAGGCGATTATACAATTTTTGCCTATTCTAGATGTGACACTTGCGCTGGAGGTCAAGAAGCGATTAAGAGAACAATCAATATTGCCGACAATAAAACAGAATATACAGTAGGCACAATTGAGATTAGTAAATAGTGAGAAATCTATTTTTAATAGCGGCTTATGTCTTGGCTTTTTCCGGAAAAGCTCAGGTAAATGATGCTTTATTCTGGGCAGGAGCAGGAGCAAAATTGGATATTACGAAGGATTTGAGATTGGACTATGAATTTCAAACAAGATTCAACAAAAACTTCACGACACTTACCAATTTCTATAATGAGCTTTCATTGAAGTATGATGTAGTGAAGGGCTTAAATGTTGGTCTCTCATACCGTTATGCCAGAAAAAATCGTGAAGCATATTTTGTAGGTGAAAACAGGCTTTCATTAAATGTGCGATATGGATATCGTTTAGATATGGGGCTTAAATTCTCTACGAGAGTTAGGTATCAGCATGCATTTGATCGTCTAAGTACAATTAATAATACTATCGTTCCAGATGTAAGGCAACTATTCCGTTGGAAAGGCAAAGTATCCTACAGAAATAAAGATTTTAAGAGAGTACAACCTTGGGCAACCGGTGAGTGGTTTGCTAATTTAAAACCAAGCCTTTATGGTTTAACCAACGCCTATCGATTGGGAGTGGGAGTAGATTTTGATCTTCCAGCGCGCAACGAATTAATGATTGGTTATATGTATGAGAAGGAATTCAGACAGACTGAGCAAAACAATCACATTTACGTAATTCAATATACGTACTACATCCCTTATCGCTTAGTAGATAAGAAGAAGGGTTAATAATTAATCCAAAAGAATAAAATCAATCTGTTTTCGCGTAGGGTTTACTTTGAGAATTTTGATGTTCACTTTTTGCCCTATTCTATAAGTATCGCCATATTGCTGACCGTACACTTCGTAGGCGTCTTCATCAAAAAAGTAGCGATCTCCCTTCATATCTCTCAAGGACACCATTCCTTCGCAGAAGTTTTCAATGATTTCTACGAAAATTCCAAAGTCGGTTAAGCCGGTAATTATACCTTCAAAAACTTCACCTACCTTATCTTGTAAATAGAGGGTTTGGAAATATTTTTTAGAGGTACGTTCAGCTTCGGTCGCTTTACGTTCCGTCAAAGAAATATGCTTAGAAATAGCTGTTAGTTTTGGATAAGCCTTGTACTTGTCGTTCAACGCATCAAAAAGAATACGGTGCACTAATAAATCTGCATATCTACGAATAGGCGAAGTGAAATGAGAATAATACTCAAAGCCTAAACCGTAATGGCCAATATTGGTGGTATCATAAACAGCTTTCGCCATTGATTTAATGGCCATGGATTGAATCATGTCAAATTCACCGTCATCCTTAAATTTTTTAAAGATTTTATTCATTTGGGTGGAGATGTCACGATCATCTTGATAGGTGAAGTTTTCGCCGAACTTGGAAATAAAAGTAGCGAACTGTCCTACTTTTTCAGAATCAGGTTTATCATGGACGCGATATACACCTGGCGTCTTTTTAGTTTTCTGAATATTTCCTAAAAAAGTTCCTACGCGTTTATTTGCGAGTAACATGAATTCTTCAATAAGCTTATTGGCGTCCTTTGTGGTCTTTTTATAAACTGTGGTTGGTTTTCCTGCTTCATCCAATTCAAAACGAATTTCGGAACTTGCAATTTCAAGAGCTCCTTCAGAGAGTCTTTTTTTACGAAGGTTTTTAGCGATTTTATCCAGTGTCAGAATCTCCTTTTTAAAATCTCCTTCTTTCGTCTCAATAATTTTTTGAGCATCTTCATAAGCGAAGCGCTTATCAGAGAGAATTACGGTTTTTCCGAACCATTCGTCAATAATTTTACCTTTCTCGTTTAAATCAAAAACAGCTGAAAAGCTAAATTTTTCCTCATTTGGTCTCAACGAACAAACGCCATTGGACAGGTGCTCAGGTAACATTGGTACAACTCGATCTACCATATAAACCGAATTTCCACGAAGCAAAGCTTCTTTATCAAGGGCAGAATCGATAGGAACATAATGACTCACATCGGCGATATGAACACCCACTCGGAATATACCCTCATCCAAAAATTCAATGGATAATGCATCGTCAAAATCCTTTGCATCTACAGGGTCAATCGTGAGTGTTGTAATTTCTCTAAAATCTCTTCGTTTGGAAATTTCTTCTTTGTCCAATTCAAAATTAATACGCTGCGCTTCGGCTTGAACGTCTTCCGGAAAGACATAATTAAGTCCCAGTCGTGTTAATATAGAAACAGCTTCAGTATCCAATGAATCTGAAGATTCCAGAACTTCAACAACCTCGCCAAAAGGTGATTTTGCATCGCTAGGCCAATCGGTAATCTTTACCAAGGCGGTTTGTCCATCTCTACCTTTTTTCAATTTACTTAGCGGTATGTAAATATCTACATTGGTATTTGCATCGTTGGGGATTAAGAAAGCGTGCTTTTGAGAAACTTCTAGAACCCCAACAAATTGATTTGTTCTTCTTTCTAAAACTTCTTTTACAACAGCCTCTACTTTGTTTTTGCCTGAGCGTTGTAAATAAACTTTTACTCGGTCTCCATTTAAAGCATTGTTGAGGTTTTTAGGCTTAACAATAAAGTCCGTATCGTAGCCCTCAACATGCACATATCCTGTTCCTCTTACATTAATGTCTATGGTGCCTTCTAAGTAATCTTTTGATTGATTCAATTTATATTTTCCCCGCTGAACTTCTATCAAAGTTTCCTCCTTCACTAGCTCACTCAGAGTAATGGAAAGTTGGGTACGAATAGCCTTGTCTTTGATTTTTAAATAAGAAGCTATTTGTTTGTAATTGAGAGGCTTGTTTGGGTTAAGGTCAAGAATAGATAAGATGTCTTTTCTAAGAAATGATTTGGTCTGTTTATTCTTGTTCTTTTTAGTTTTCTTTTTTGGCATCCAGTAATATTGGTAATCAAAAATATGAAATAATCTAAGCCTAATATGGAATTTCGTAATTTTTGGACTATTTTAGTATTCTTAAAAAAAGAATCGGGTGAAACAAAATATTCAAGACATACTAAACAGACAAATTCAACTCGAGGCATCTTCATCTCAAACCTATCTAGCAATGGCTGTTTGGGCGGAGAATAAAGGGTATACAGGAACTACTGATTTTCTCTATGCTCATGCAGATGAAGAAAGAATGCACATGTTAAAGCTGATTAAATTTCTCAACGAAAGAGGAGGAGAGGCGGTAATTCCAGCATTGAATGCGCCAAAAAGTGATTACAAAGATTTACATGAGGTGTTTAGCACGCTATTGGAGCATGAATTGCATGTAACAGATAGCATTAACGAGATTGTTTACATTTGTTTGCAGGAAAAAGACTACACAACGCATAATTTTATGCAGTGGTACGTCTCAGAGCAGTTGGAAGAGGAAGCATTAGCAAGAACGGTACTTGATAAACTTAAACTTATTGGAGATGATAAAGGAGGTTTATACCTATTTGATAACGACATGAAGACTATTCAAGCCGAGTCTCAGATTCAGATTCAATAGTTTGGCATAATTTTAGCAATTACCAGAAACAGTTTAGCAAAAACTTGAAAAATAAAGCTCTCATATTATTAATGGTTTTCGTCCTTGGGGCGTGGACTTCTGGCGTTAACGCTCCAACTCAGGTGCGAGATACGCGTTCTACATTGAAAGCATTATACGTATATACTTTCGCTACACTTATTGATTGGCCGGATGATTACAAGAAAGGCAATTTTGTTATTGGTGTTTACGGAAGTAATGACGGGGTTTTAAACGAACTAAAAGGTAAATATAATGGTAAAGCCATTGGTAGTCAGGAAATTGAAGTCGTAAAATACTCATCAAAGACTGAGATGAAAAAGCCTAATATTCTTTACATTTCAGAAGACAAAAATTCTCAGTTAACATCATTAACCGATAGTTTTAAGTCGAAGAGTACCTTAATGGTTACCGAAAAAGATGGATCCCTTCAAAAAGGAGCGGATATAAATTTTGTTTTAGACGGCAGTAAACAAACTTACGAAGTCAACGTAAAGAATACTAAGAAGCATAAGCTAGTGGTTGCGTCTAAACTAACAAGTTTGGCGTACAAGGTGATAGAATGAAGTTGGTGAAGTACATATCGTTAATAGTGTTGTGCGTATTTGCAATGAATGCGAATGCTCAGAATTACGTGATGGATGCGTTTACACATTATCAGGCTCAAGAGTATGATAATGCGCGTGTTCAGATTGATTCTGCGCTAACAACTGATGCTGCTCTGCAATCACAAACATGGCAATTACGCGGTTTAATTTATAAGGCTTCAGATGAAAAAAATCCTGAGTATTTGAACATCTCTCTGGAATCTTTGATTAAGGCGAAAGAGCTTGCTCCAGAAGAAGAAGCAAAAGTAAATGGCTATATCAATAGCACGTTAAATGCTTACTTCAATATTTCGGTGCATTATATGGACTCATTGATGCTTGAAAAATCCGAGGCGGCTTACGTTATTTATAAAGAAAAGTATACCGAGCACCTTGATCCGACAAGAGACTTTGCTGGAAATGATGTAGAATTCTATTTAGCATTAGGAGATGCTTACATGAGAAAAGTGAAAAGCTACAGTGGTGATAAGAAAATAGAACTGAGTAAACAAGCAGCGGAAGCTTACTATACTGTTTTAGATCTTGATCAATCAAATTACGATGCGAATATTGGAGCGGGAATTGCATATTATAATTTGGGTGCGGATATCGTTTCAAACATGTCTCTCACTGAGACACCTTTAGAGGAAATTCAAGCGGGAATTGAATTATCCATAGAATATTTTAACTTAGCATTGCCTCACCTGAAAAAAGCACACGAGCAAAACCCTGATGATAAGCAAATTATCGAAGGACTTGCGGGTACATATTTAGGTTTACAGGATGATGAGAATTTCAACATCTTCAATAATAAGTTGAAAGATATGGAGGGGGGAAATGAGTAGGCATATGGTTACATGAACTGGAGATTTACAATAGGAAAGAAGATAGGGACGGGTTTTGGCGTCCTTATTCTGTTTATAATGGTTGTATTTGGTGCAACCTTTTTTGCTGTAAATAATGGTATAGAAACCTTCCAGGAGAATGACAAAATCTCCAATGAACTAGTACAAGTAATTACCCCAAGTAAAGAGCAAGTTACCAAGCTTCGCCTTCTTGTGAAAGAATCACGTCAGCTAGCGATTCAATGGGTTAATGTACAGACTCGAAATGACGTTCCGGATAAAATTCGTCTGGTGAATTTGATGGAGCAAAACATTCCAAGTACTATAGTGGCGATTGAAGAACTTGCCACAGACTGGGATTCAGATAACAATCAAGATCTTTTTACTAAGGCAAAGGAAAAAATTAACGATAAGCTCTTTGCCTCATACGATGAAATCATGATTTACTTGCCCGATTTTGCAAGTTACGATGATGAGATTATGCTGTTTTCGGCGCGATTTCTTGTGGGTCAAGATGGAGACGTCGTTTTAATGTCTGAGGAAATCGATCAGAACCTTTTAACACTTCAAAATGAACTTGAGAAACAGGAAGAAGATGCGCTTGCACTGGTAAAGAAATCTTCGGAAGAAGCAAAAAAGAAATTCCAAGGCTTGAGTATTTATTGGTTTTTAGGAGCAGGCTTAATTCTCTTTGCCATCTTCATTGCCATCTTCACAACCAATAGTATCGTTAAACCTGTTCGCTCGTTACGTGACATTATTGTATTACTGAGTAGAGGTATTTTCCCAAAGAAGCAAATTAAAGTTAATAACGACGAGATTGGGGAAATGTCAACTGCCTTAATTGGTTTGGTTGATGGTTTAAAGAAAACAACCGACTTTGCAAATGAGGTAGGGGGAAGTAATTTCGATTACCATTACGAGCCGTTAAGTGATGATGATGTTTTAGGACATGCACTGCTGAAGATGCGTGATGAACTTGCTGAAACGGAAAGAATACTTGAGCAAAAAGTTCAAGAGCGTACCGAAGAGGTAGTGCTACAAAGAGATGAGATTGAGCGTCAACGACTAAAGTTAGAAGATCTTTACAAGGATGTAACAGACAGTATTCGTTACGCGAAAAGATTACAGTATTCAATTCTTCCGCAACAGGAAACAATTGATGAGGTTTGCCCAGATTCATTCGTGCTATTTAAGCCAAAAGATATTGTATCGGGTGACTTTTACTGGTTTGAGAAAATGGAGGGTAAATCCTTTGCTGCAAGTGTTGATTGTACGGGACACGGAGTACCAGGAGCATTTATGAGTTTGGTAGGTGCAAACGGATTAAATGCCGCCGTTGGAGAGCATCATACGATCAATCCAGCATTAATTCTTGACGAGTTAAATAAGTACGTTTCAGATTCATTGAATAAAGGGAGTGAAGATATTCATGTGCGTGATGGAATGGACCTTTCTTTAATAGCTATAGATTACGATAAAATGGAAGTTGAATTCGCTGGAGCGAACAATCCACTTTATTTAATTCGTGATGGAGAAATTCAAGTAATTAAAGCAGATAAGTTCGCGATTGGATCGTTCGAACCGGGGGCGAAAAACTATACGAATCATAAATTAGATTTAAAAAAGGGAGACATCATCTATCTGTTCTCTGATGGTTATGCAGATCAGTTTGGAGGAACAAAAGGGAAGAAGTTCATGTATAAGAACTTTAGAAATGAGTTACTCGAAATCCACAAGTTGGATATGAAGGAACAAGAAGAGTATCTAGGGAATAGAATGCAAGAATGGCAAGGTTCATTTGAGCAAGTGGATGATATTCTAGTTATTGGCGTTCGAATCTAAGGTCTATGAGATTTCTGCTGAAGACCACTTTTTTAGCATTTGTACTTCTTTTTTCAGCGCAAATTCAGGCGCAACAAAAGAGCATTAAGTTTGATAAGTTTACGATCGAAGATGGACTTTCTCAAAGTTCAGTTCGTGATATTATTCAAGATAAATTTGGAATTATTTGGGTGGCCACAATGGATGGTCTTAACTCGTTTAATGGCTATAAGTTTACAGTTTATAAAAACGAAACGGATAACGATAACTCAATCCCGAATAACTATATACACTGTTTAACAGAAGGTCCGCAAGGAAACATTTGGTTTGGAACAAACCGAGGAATTGGTGTAATTAATCCAGCTACTTTTGATGTTTACCGGGTAAACAGAAAAAACTTTCCAGAGTTAAAAGGGTACATATTTACTCATCTAGCATTTGACAAGGAAGGGAATTTATGGGCGCATTCAGAAAAGCATGGAATAAACATTATTAGCCTTAAGGATAAAAAGGTTGAAACGGTAAGGAGTATTGGAGGTTCAACAGATGTAAGTTGTCTATACGCTGATGCTCAAAGAAGAATTTGGGTAGGTACTGATGGCGGAAAGATTTATGTTTCGAAAGCCCCTTATGAAGCTTTTGCTCTTATAAAAACAAATCTATTAAACGGATACAACGAGACTTCTATCAATGAGTTCTACTCCAACCAAGGTGGTGAAATAATTGTATCTACAGATAGAGGTGCCTATCGTGTTTTGGAGGATAATTCCTTAGAGCCGTTATCGCTTCACCCAGTGCTTTACAATGTTCCAATAAATACGAGTTATTACACGGCGAGTAATAAAATTTGGCTTGGTACATTGGTGGACGGTCTTTTCTTGGTTGACAGGTCGGAGGAGAATCTAAAAGTACTTCAATACCGACAAAATGCTTATGACGACAGAAGTTTAATAGACGATAACGTAACTGCAATTTATGAGGATGATAGGGGAGTGGTTTGGATTGGAACGGAGAAGGGATTGGCGAAGTTTGATAAGAATAAACAAGGATTCACAACGATATCACTTCATAACGATCCAACTAAAGGACTCGTTGATTACAATGTATGGTCATTTGCTGAGGACGAGAAGAAGAATATTTACATTGGTACGAAGAAAGACTTATCAATTTATCGACCGGCGAACGACCACTTTTATCATGTATTCCGTAGCAGATCAGCGCAGAACTATCTTCTTTCCATTTATGTTGAGAATCAAAATAAAATATGGTTAGGCTATGATGATGGCTTATTTGTGTTAACCGTACAAGACAAAAATTACAAAAGTTACAATTTTCAACGTGTTAGCTTTTTCCCAGATTCATTGGGCTCTGAATCTGTCGTGTACCAAATTATTCCGGCCGATTCAGTGAACCTTTGGGTAGGATCAAAAGAAGGAATTACTTTAATGAATAAAGACACCAAAGAGTACACTTTCTTTCATAGCCAAAGTGGATCGAATAGTATTGGAGATGGTGCAGTTAAAGTTGTTTACAAAGACAACGATGGTAAGTTTTGGGTAGTTACGACCAATGAAGGACTCTTTAGTATTTTAAGTAAAAGGGACGGAACCCACCTATTTAAAAAGATTCTTATTGATGATTATAATGAATCCAAAGGACAAATCACCAGCCTCTTGCAAACTGACAATATCGGATTATGGTTAGGAACATATGGAAATGGTTTAATGTATGTAAACCTTGAAACGAATGAAGCCAGATCATTCACTGCAAATGATGGGCTAGCAAACAACGTGATCTATGGTTTGCTTGAAGATAATTCTGGTAACATTTGGGCGAGTACGAACTCTGGATTATCCAAGTTCAACATAGAAACAGAAATGTTTACGAACTACTCTATAAAAGATGGTCTTCAAAGTAACGAGTATAACCTTAAGGCTTATTTAAAATCTTCAGAAGGTTTATTATACTTCGGAGGAATCAACGGTTACAACGTTTTTAACCCAGACGAAATTCGTGTAGATTCTGAACCACCTAACGTATTAATTACTCAAATAATTCTTGCAGAAAAAGGAACAAATCAACGTGAAATCGTAGGGCGTAATATTTTACGATCAAAATCATTAAAGTTTAATTATAACCAAAACGACCTTTCGTTTGAGTTCATTGCCAACGATTTTTCGAACCCAAGTAAAAACAAATTTAAATATATTCTAGAAGGACACGAAGAAGAGTACACCTATCTAGAAAATGAGAATAAAGTTCACTTCATGAATATTCCTTATGGAGAATATACCTTTAAGCTTTATGGGTGTAATTCTGACGGGGTATGGTCTGAAGTTCCAACTACCGTAGATATTGAAATTACGCCACCGTTTTGGATGACTTGGTGGTTTAGAGTTATTGCAATTCTACTTCTAACCTTGGTTGGCTTTGTAGTTTATCGTAGGAGGATAGACAAGATTAGGAGACAAAAAGTACGTCTGGAAATTGAGGTAGTAAAACGTACCCGACAAATTACTTTACAAAGTAAAAAGATTGAGGAGCAGAAGGAGAAGGTAGAGATTCAAAAAGGGAAAATCGAGCATCAAAAAGAACTTTTAGAAAAAGAGAAAGCGAAGGTTGAGCAATTACTACTTAATATTCTTCCGGAGGGTACTGCCGAAGAGCTGAAGAATCAGGGTAGAGCAAAAGCGAGATATTACAGAAACGTAACCGTAATGTTTACCGATTTTGTAGGTTTTTCTCGTAAGGCAGAGGATATAAAACCGCAGGAGTTAGTGCAACGATTAGATTCTTACTTTACAAAGTTTGATGAGATTGTAGAGAAATTTGCTTTAGAAAAAATTAAAACCATTGGTGACTCTTACATGTGTGCCGGTGGTGTTCCGATACGAAACAAGTCAAATGCGATTGAGGTAACATTGGCCGCTTTAGCTATACGTCACCACATGGATGAGGATGAAGCAAAGGCAAAAGAAGAGGGAAGAGAACCATGGAAAATCCGTATTGGAATTAATACCGGAGAAGTAATTGCGGGTGTAATTGGGCTTAAACGCTTCGCTTACGACATTTGGGGCGCTACAGTGAACCAAGCGCAGCGAATGGAACAACATGGTCAGCCAGGCACTGTAAATGTCTCAGGTAACACTTATGAGCATATTGCGCCATATTTTGAATGCACTTATCGCGGAAAAATACAAACGAAGCATAAAGGGATGCTTGATATGTATTATGTGAAGGGTGTTAAGCCTGAGCTATCAGAAGGTGGATTGGGATTAGAACCGAATGCCAAATTCTGGAAGATTGTGGATCTTCACTTGTATTCTTCCATCAACTACATGAAGGCGGAACGTCATATCATGAAAATTCTTGAAACGGAATTATCGCCTAAATTACTTTACCATTCCATCAACCATACCATAGATGTTACGCAGGCAGTAGAGCGCTTAGCCATTATGGAAGGGATTACTGATGAGGACTTATTCTTATTAAAATCTGCAGCGACATATCACGATGCTGGTTTTATAGAAAAGTACGACAAGAACGAAGAAATAGGAATGCGTTTGGCCCGTGAAATTCTGCCGAAATACGGTTATACTCAAGAGCAGATTGATATTATTGACGGTTTAATTAAAGCCACGGAAATTCCTCAATCACCGAATACGCATCTTCAGCAAATTATGTGCGATGCCGATCTTGATTATTTAGGTAGGGATGACTTCCACGAAATTGCCGATTTATTGAGAAGAGAGCTACGTGAACATGGGAAGTTGAATTCTGATAGAATGTGGGATGAGATTCAAATTAAATTCTTGGACCAACATACTTATTTCACAAAATCAGCGATTCGCTTAAGACAAGCCAAAAAAGAAAAGCATATCCAAGAAATCAAGGATAAGTTGGAGACTTTTGATTATCCAGATTAATTTCTAACACTCCTAATTTTCTATGTTTAGGATTATACCACTGAGGTTTTCTATACTTTAGATGTCAGGAAAGATGTGTAATTTGGAGTGTCCAGTTCAAAACACATGAAAAAGATATTCATTCTAATTCCATTGACCTTATTATTTGCATGCGGTGAAAATGTTGCACTCGGGGAAGAAATTTTTGAAGTGCAAGATTCCATCTACTCTGCAGAAAATGAATTCGTGGTAGCCGCGTATGATTTTAAAGACAAGCTAGCGGGAGTTCATGCAAGCTTTATGGAAAGAGGCTTGAAGGAAGTGGAGGAAACCATTTGCAGTGAAAGTGAGAATGTTCCTTATTCAGGTAACCCTGAAAAAAGAACCTTTGGTTAATGTTCACCTATGTGTTGGATAATTTTGATGCAGAAAATTATGGGTTCACGGTTTTGAGATGCCAGATGCCATGATCCGAGAAGAAACGCCTTTACGCGCGGTAAATTGGATTAACATGAGTAGTTTAAATTCTCAACTTTTCGATATCTATAAAGCGTATCCAACACTAACTGATATTCCTAAAGAATACCAAGATGAGCAAGGAAATACCCTTTCGAATGACGAACGTATTAAGCTACCTAAAATGTTATTGAATGCTATTGAGGAAGGACTTTTAGGTATCGTTGTGATTACTGATTATTTGGCGCCGACGCTTATGGATGAAGGAGGAAACGATTCAGGTTATATGATGGGCTATATCATTTACACAGATTGGGAAAACGAAAACTTAGTTGTGTCTCTCCGTTCTTAGCTGAAAACCGAGCACATTTAGATTTGTCAGAAACCGAAGAGCGGGAGTTGCTGGAATTAGACCTTCAAAAACAAGTTTATACCACCATTGACAGTGTTACCAGAGCGCGAACTGGATTTGAAGGAGAGATAATAGTAAATAGTGCTACAGAGCTAGAGAAGTATTTGGAATAGGCAAAAATCAAAACTTCGTATCCTTTATTAAAGCTTGAATACGGCGGTTCATTTTCATGGCTTTTTGGTAATAGCCAATTTCCTTCTCGGCATGATTTTTAGCGATAGTTAACTGACGAATTAAGTCATTATTTTGCTCGATGTTCATTTTGTAGAGGAACTCAAAAAAGCTCACATCACCAAAAGAATAACGTAGATCATTGTATTTATGAAAGTGACTTTCACGGTAAAAGTCTTCAAGCCAATTTACGTAAGAACCATACTGGTAATAGTCAGAAAGCTCCGATTCTATTTCAATAGAGTTCATGAATTTGGATGTATTCTGAGAAATGAGTCCTTCATACCCTGTAGTATGCTGAAAAACGGATTTGGTAATGTCTAAATAATCTTGGTAAAAAACAATTTCGCTTTTTACCGAATCATTAATTTCTTGGGAAAACCAGTTAAAGCTATTGTCTACAATCATTACAATTCTAGCATTTATCCAATATCCGGAAGTATCTAAATACCACCCCTTTTCTTCGTTCACTATTAAAATGGTATCTCCTTGGCCAAAGTTTCTTCTTTCGTCAAAATCAAAACCTGGTCCAATGTGCCCGCCGGCGTCATGCTTTAGTTTACCAAAAGAGTGGTATTCTGAGTTTTGTCGTTTTAAAAGGTACTCCAGAATAAAAGCACATCCTTCTGCTCTCAGCGAATCATGCTCATAAGCGTATTCATAGGCTTCCATGTCTTTTTCGAGATCAACTCGAACCATGTGGAGGTAATGCTCCTTCAGCTGCTTGACATCATTTTCATCACGCACGCCATCAATCCATAAAGCAATCAAAAAGCCTAAAACAAAAATGCTGAGCTCTATTCCTTTATCAATAAACCAAACACGGTCTACTTTAAATTTTCGTTCTTTCTTTTTGGATTTTTCTGCCATGATGCAGTGATTCTTGAATAGGATTTATCTTAATGTAAGTATATGCACTTTAATTTAAATTCCTTCTTCCGTGGGTTCAAGTCTTTCTGAAATCAGTTCAAAATTAGTGATCAGTCCTTGAGAGTTAATGTGCACATCGTAGTTTACAATAAGACCCTCCATAAATGATTCAAGATCCAAGATAAGTAAGGTATCACTGCATACTTTGAATTCCTGTACATACCACTCAAATGAATCTTCATATGCTGCCTCTGGGTAATGATCATAAGCCTGGATGATTTTAACTCCATCAACCCATTTTGACGTATCCTCCTCCTGACAAATGTTGTAATAATGATTAAAGAGATCCGGATCTTCCGGACCCGATGGAGTACTTTCTTGTTCGGGTTCTTCCACTATCGAAATAGTATCAACTTCATCTTCAACTACCAACTCAGGACTTTCGTTTTCATTCGATTGGCATGATTGAAAAAGAAAAAACGGTGCGCTTAATAAAGCTGTAATAAGGGCTTTCTGCATAGTAAACGTTTGGTCTAAAGTTAAATGAATTTAGAGAAGTGGGAATGAGCAGTGGGAATTCAACTTACTCACCATCAAAGTTGAAGAGGATCGGAAATGTGTGGCAAGTTTAAGGTATAAAGTCTTGAAATTTATGCTTGTCTTCGGACTTTAGGTACAGTTTCATATTTTATTGAAATGAAAAATATTTAGAGCAAGAAATAAAGGTTTGAAGAAGAATAGTTTAGCGGGTCATTAGTCGTTCTGGAAAATTCAGCTGAAGGATGAGGTTCGATTTTTTAGGTCGATTGGAGGTTAGCTTTAGCTACTGTTTTCGAGATATTTGTGCTATGGTGAGTCAATAATTGAGTCATCCGTCCTGACCGAATTCATTAATTCTTGACGAAAATTAAGTATCTAAAGGAAAGGGATAGAGAAACCGATAAGACTAAAAATTAGAGTTATTAGTAGGTTCGTTTCTATTTCAATAGAGTTCAGAAAAATGAGACCTTCATGCCCTGTGGTATGCTGAAAAACAGAATCAATTTAAATGATGGTAAATGCCATCGCGAAAAGCATGATTATGGAGAGGAAACAACCGTTTATTTCTAGAGGATGGCTACTTCTAATAACATTGATCAACTACGCGTTGACTAAAATGTCTTGGTCTTTCTTGCGATAAGGTTGATAGTTCTCAGCTAAGTCAGCAATTGCCTTAATATGAGCCGGTGTTGTGCCACAACAACCACCAATTATATTGACTAAACCTTCTTCAAGAAAAACCTTTATTTGTGCTGCAGTTTCTTCTGGAGTTTCATCATAATCTCCCATTTCATTTGGTAAACCAGCATTCGGATGGGCATGTACAAATCCGTCAAATTTATTTCTTATAATTGACAAATAGGGGCGTAATCCAGAAGCGCCCATCGCACAGTTTAGACCAATAGTTAACGGCTGTGAATGTTGCACCGAAACAATAAAAGCTTCAGTATTCTGACCCGAAAGTGTTCGTCCACTAGCGTCTGTTATTGTACCAGAAATCATGACCGGTAAGTCGGTGCTAAGCTCGCTTTGTACAGTTTCAATAGCAAATAGAGCAGCTTTAGCATTTAGTGTATCTGTTATTGTTTCAACCATTAGTAAATCCACACCTCCCTTTATTAATCCTGTAACTTGTTCTTTAAAGGCTTGAACCAACTCCTCAAAAGATGTACTTCTGAAGCCCGGGTCATTTACATCTGGTGACATTGATGAGAGTTTCGTCGTTGGTCCCATCGACCCACAAACGAACCGAGGTTTTTCAGGGTTTTTAGCAGTAAACTCATTCGCTGCTTCTCGAGCAATTTTAGCCGATTCAAAATTAATGTCGAAAACCGCATGTGCTAAATCATAGTCTTCTTGGGCAATAAAGGTTCCGCCAAATGTATTCGTCTCAATAATATCGGCGCCAGCTTCTAAATAGGAAATGTGTATTGCTTTAAGAACATCAGGACGTGTAAGAGCTAAAATATCATTGTTTCCTTGAAGAGGCATGTGATGATCTTTGAAACGCTCTCCTCTGAAATCTTTCTCTTCTAAATTGTAGGTTTGAATCATTGTACCCATTGCTCCATCAAGTACTAAAATTTTTTCCTTTATGATTTCCTTAATATCTATGTTAGCTTGCATATGTGCGTTTTTAATATTATTACAAATTTCAATTAATAAGTTTAATTAACCGCTCAACTCATTAAAATAGGATACTTTAACTAAATATTTATTTCTTTGTAGATAGATAGCCTTTTTGGGAAGGTTTTTGTGAGTGAATAAAGAAAAATTATCTATGCAGCATTTAGACATAATCGATTTTAAAATTTTACAAATTCTTCAAACAAATGGAAAGTTAACGACGAAAGAGGTTGCAAAGCAGGTGAATTTGTCTTCCACACCGGTTTATGAAAGAATCAGGCGAATGGAAAGAAAAGGGATTATCAAAAAATATGTAGCAATTCTAGACGAAGAAAGTGTGGGTAAGGGACTAACCGTTTTTTGTGATATTACCTTAAAGCAGCATACCAAGGAAATAGGTCATCAATTCGTAAAGGAAGTTATGGCTTTGAATGCCGTGAGTGAGTGCTATAATATTGCTGGGGACTATGATTTTAGGCTCAAAATTATGGTGAAGGACATGCGTCATTACCAAGATTTTGTTCTTAATGAGTTGGGGTCGATAAAGAACATCGGCAGCGCAAATAGTACCTTTGTAATGGGTGTGATAAAGCATTCTTATGAAGTGCCTCTAATAAACCATAGTTAAATCAACACTTATTTCATGTCTTTTATGAAATTGAGCTGATTTTTGTCAAGCGCTAATTCTCTGTAGAAACAAGCTTTTCTATGTTCACCGTTCGAATTGAACGTGTGGCAAACACCTTGTCCCATTAATGTTACTTGAAATATCAAGGCATCTTGGTCGCAATCAACAAGAATTTTATCAAGTTTTAGTGTATCTCCAGATGTTTCTCCTTTGGTCCAAAGCCTTTTCCTTGAAGTACTCCAAAACGTTGCAAGGTTGGTTTTGATGGATATATCTAGCGCCTCTTTATTTAAAGATGCAAGCATTAGTATTTGGCCGGAGGAAGTTTCTTGAATTGCCACTGGTAGCAAGCCACCTCTTTTTTCAAATTGAAGGTTTAATGTTTTTCCTTCCTCTAATTCAACAACATTCATAGCGAATACAAAAATGATTGAGTTCGGTTAATTCAACTGCTCCAAGGTAGTATCAGGCTCACCGTTTTTTCCAAGAATGGTCAAGTTCTTGGTCTTCTTACTCCACAGTAGCTCCAAGTCAAAGTTTAGGGATTTTTCGTTGGTAAGGTTCGCCTTAATAGAATAGTTTCCTCCTTCGAGCTTAATAGCTGAATAAGGACCTGAAAGGCTCAGCTTGCCTAAGGTATAATACAAAGTGTTCTCGCTAATGGTCACGAATACATCCTGCTCTTCAATTGATATCTCCACGTCGTGCTTAACTGCCGTATATGCGGGCTTTTCTCCTGCATATTTCCCCAATGCCTTGCTCGGTAAATTGTCGGCTAAAGTAACGGAAGAACTTAACAGAAAAAGAAAAAATACTCCAGTAAAAATTTTCATAAGTCTCGGTCTTATATCAAATGTACGGCATTCGTAGTTAAAATGCACTAATAATTTGTTAATAAATAGCACCGTTTGTGTTACTGCAACCCTTGTAAACAAGCGCTTAAGAAAGTAACTTCGTAGGCTATATATAAGCGTTACAAGAATCATGCAACAATATCTAGACTTACTCAAAAACATTGTAGACAATGGTGTTGAGAAGGGAGACAGAACAGGAACAGGTACCAAAAGTTTGTTTGGACACCAAATGCGTTTTGACCTCTCTGAAGGTTTCCCAATGGTAACCACAAAAAAACTTCACTTAAAGTCCATCATATACGAACTTCTTTGGTTTTTAAAAGGAGATACCAACATCAAGTACCTTACGGATAATGGTGTTCGAATTTGGAATGAGTGGGCAAATGAAGAGGGCGACTTAGGTCCCGTATACGGTTCGCAATGGCGCAACTGGAACGGTGATGGGATTGACCAGATTAAAGATGTTATTGAGCAAATTAAAAAGAATCCAGATAGTAGAAGGTTATTGGTTTCTGCATGGAATCCTAGCGTAATGCCGGATACTTCGGTTTCCTTTTCAGAGAACGTTGCCAACAACAAAGCGGCTTTACCACCATGCCATGCATTCTTTCAATTTTATGTAGCCGACGGAAAATTATCTTGTCAGCTTTACCAAAGAAGTGCAGATGTATTTTTAGGCGTACCGTTTAACATCGCATCATATGCTTTATTAACCATGATGGTAGCGCAAGTGTGTGACTTAGAGGTGGGTGAGTTCGTGCATACCTTTGGCGATGTACACTTGTATAGTAATCATTACGAGCAAGTAGAATTACAGTTAACAAGAGAACCACGCCCATTACCTACCATGAAAATGAACCCAGAGATCAAAGATATTTTTGAGTTTACTTTCGAAGATTTTGAGCTTTTAAATTACGATCCACATCCGCACATTAAAGGTGCTGTAGCAGTTTAATATGGTAAAAATAATAGTTGCAATTGCTTCCAATAATGGAATAGGGAAGAACAATGACTTGCTTTGGCACCTTCCGGCAGACATGAAGTTTTTCACCCAAACCACGACAGATCATATCGTGATAATGGGAAGAAAAAATTGGGATTCTATTCCACATAAGTTTAGTCCATTGCCCAATAGAATTAACGCCGTTGTTACCAAGAACATGGAGTATACCAATGATAAAGCCGATGTGTTTACGTCTGTAGAAGAGGCTATTGCTTTTTACCAAACAGAGGAGTATGCCGATAAAGAGATCTTCATCATTGGTGGTGGTCAGATTTATAAGTATTCATTGGAAAATGATTTGGTAGATGAAATGCTAGTGACTATGGTTGATGCGGAATACGAAGCGGATACATTTTTCCCCGATATTGATGAGGAGAAATGGGATGGAGAATTAATAATGGAATATGAAGCGGATGAGAAGAATCCGCATGATTTTGATATCTACAGATTTGTAAAAAAGAACTAACCCGTGAAACTGTGCATTGCCGAGAAACCTAGTGTGGCCAAGGAAATTGCTGTTATCCTTGGGGCAAATGTACGTAAAGACGGNTATTACGAGGGAAANGGATACTGGGTCTCTTGGACCTTTGGCCATCTTTGTACCTTAAAAGAACCGCACGATTATGTTTCATATTGGAAGCAATGGAATTTAGCCACCCTTCCTATGATTCCATCCTCTTTTGGGATTAAAGTAATCGAGAATTCGGGTGTTCAAAAACAATTCCGAACAATAGAAAATTTNGTTGGTCGTTGCGATGAGGTAATAAACTGCGGTGATGCTGGCCAGGAAGGAGAGCTGATTCAGCGTTGGGTACTGTTGAAGGCGAAAAACACAAAGCCGGTAAAGCGTTTATGGATTTCATCCTTAACAGANGAGGCGCTCAAGGGAGGTTTTGATAACCTCATGGATGAAAAAGAATTCTACAATTTATATGCCGCAGGAAGCTCTCGTGCTATAGGTGATTGGCTTTTGGGAATGAATGCAACTAGGCTTTATACCCTGAAGTTTGGACGGAACAAACAAGTGCTTTCGATAGGTCGAGTTCAAACGCCGACGTTGGCGATGATCGTAGAGCGACAAAAAGAAATTGAGAACTTCAAGCCGGAGAAATATTGGGAACTCAAAACGGTCTACCGAGACACCTTATTCTCAAGCCAAGTTGGAAAATTAAAGTCGAAAGAAAAGGCCGATGCGGCAATTGCATATGTAAAAGACAAACCCTTTGAAGTAACAGATTATGAGCAAAAAGAAGGGAAAGAACATCCTCCACGTTTATTTGACTTGACCTCATTACAGGTAGAGTCGAACAATAAATTTGCCTTCTCGGCTGACCATACGTTGAAGTTGGTACAAGGGCTTTACGAAAAGAAATTGGTGACCTATCCAAGGGTAGATACCACATTCCTGCCTAACGATATGTATCCAAAAATTGAAGGAATTCTAAAAGGATTAAAGTATTTCTCTAAAATTACGGAGCCATTAATTGGGAAAAAAATTCGAAAATCAACCAAGGTATTTAACGATAAAAAAGTAACCGATCATCACGCGATTATTCCTACTGGACAGGTGCCATCTGGTATTTCTCCAGATGAACAAAGCGTGTACAATACTATTACAAAGCGCTTTATTGCGGCCTTTTATGAAGATTGTAAAGTATCAAACACAACGGTTTTAGGAAAGGTAGAGAAAGTTGATTTTAAAGCTACGGGCAAACAAATTATTTCGCCGGGATGGCGAACAGTTTACGATTCAACTAAAAATTTAGATGAATCAAAAGCCAAAAAGAAGGAAGAAGAGAAAATCATGCCTTCTTTTGAAAAAGGGGAGAGTGGTCCTCATGAACCTGAGGTACAAGAAAAAGTTACGCGACCGCCCAAGTATTATACTGAGGCAACTTTGCTAAGGGCTATGGAAACTGCTGGTAAATCGGTGGATGATGATGAGCTTCGCGATGCCATGAAGGAGAACGGAATTGGACGTCCATCTACGCGAGCGAATATTATAGAAACACTCTTCCGCCGCCAATACATTGAGAAGAAAAAGAAGAATCTTTTAGCTACGAATACGGGTGTCGCCCTGATTGATAGTATTGATAATGAATTATTGAAGTCTCCTGAACTTACTGGGCAATGGGAGTATAAATTGCGTCAGATAGAAAATGGGGATTATGATGTTGGCACGTTTAAAGATGAGCTAAAGGAAATGGTTTCGGGTATAATAAAAGAAGTGCTGCAAAAGAAGAAAGTGGTAATTCCTTTGGCCGACGAAAAAGCACCGAAGAAGGAAGAAGTATTAACCTGTCCTAAATGCAAAACGGGTCGCGTGTTAAAAGGAAAATCAGCACACGGATGCAGCAATTATAAAAATGGGTGCGACTTTTTAATTCCCTTCGAATTGTTTGGTAAAAAGTTAACCAAAAAGAATGTTACCGATCTTGTTACGAAAGCCAAGACTACTAAAATCAAAGGCTTTAAATCCACCCCGAATAATGTACCGAATGGGTATTTGAAATTCACGGACGATTTTAACATCGAATTTCAGGAATGAGAATTCTGATTTTCATAGGGCTAGTCATTTTTTCGGCGAAGGTCTTTGGCCAAAAACATCCTTTTAT
The DNA here is from genome assembly GCA_022447665.1 of Crocinitomicaceae bacterium. GTDB lineage: Bacteria > Bacteroidota > Bacteroidia > Flavobacteriales_D > Crocinitomicaceae > JAKVAQ01. The sequence goes on along the minus strand of JAKVAQ010000044.1, from coordinate 528 downwards.
TTTTCCTAAACACGTTGGTGAACGAGAAGTAGGCGCATTCTTTGCTTTAGCGGGGCAAAACTCACTTTATCAAAACAGAAGACTTAGCATTACAGGTTTCAGAACAGGTATTGTTATACATGGGGTACACAAGATTGGATTTGGTTATAATGAAATTTTAAGGTCCCAATTATACCAAGATACCCCTTGCTGTGATTTTGAAGATTTGGGAGGGCCTCACGAAATACAGTATCAAAGTGTAGATTTTATTTATGAACGAACTATTTACAAAGGCACTGTTTGGGAATGGACTCTACCATGTTTAATCGATATTGGAAGAGGGGTAGTAACACAATTTTCTCCAAGCGGTACCCAGGAAGTTCACACAGGTGGAATTATTACTTCAAGAATAGAATTACAGAATAGAGTTTTTGTTGTCCCTTATGCCGCTTTAAAATGGGCTGCGGGGTATAGAATAGCCTTTACACAGAATCTACTTTGGTCGGAGACATTAAACACAGCTTATCTAAATCTAGGAGTGAGTGTTGA
>JAKVAQ010000043.1:34291-40367 GCA_022447665.1 Crocinitomicaceae bacterium | reverse complement strand
CATCAAGCCCTACAATATTTTCATGCATGTGAACCATTGACTTCCACCAATAGGCTTTAATATTGTTTTTAAGCTCAGCTCCTAATTGACCATAGTCATAAGTCGCGCTTAGGCCATCATAGATTTCACTTGATGGGAAAACGAAACCGTATTCTTTAGCATGTGAAATGATGTTCTTTAAATTATCTTCTTGTGCAGACATTTTCTTGAAATTTTGGTGCAAATATAATTGAATATAGGGTGATCAGGAAACAAAAAAAGCGAACCATTTGGCTCGCTTTTATAGTGTTCAAATTCAATTTTACATGAATTGTCTCTTTCTTCTATTGTCAATTACATCAGCATTTTCTCTAAGTGCCTTTATTACACCATTATCTGCTGCGTTTTGACGTTGTAGATACATGTCTTTTCTGATCACTGTAAAATCCGAAGTCTCAGGCGCTTCAGTTGTTCCTTCGATTTGGAAAACATAAACACCAGCAACACCTTGAATTGGTTTTGTTAGAGACCCTTCTGGGATGTTAGTAAATAGCTGTCCTATTACCTTTGCTTCGTTTGCTCCTCCACCTTGAATAGCGGTATTCGCGAAAGTAACGTCTGCCGACATCACAACTCCGTTGGTAATCACACTTGCAACTTCTTCTAGGCTTGATTTTCCTTGCATCTTTTCCATATAAGCCTTTGCTTGTTTGTCTTGTAGAGCAGGGAATCTCATTCTGTCTTTTACATCTCTGAAATCAGGTGTTCCTTCTTCAATAATATTCGAAAGAACAGCCACGGTGTACTTACCACCATCTAATAATGGATTTGAAATATCACCCTCTTGAACATTTCTGTCAAATGCAAATCCTAAGGCTGTTTCAGGTTTCTTAAATCCATTTACTGCCATAGAATTCAAGAATAAACGAGTTGACATTATTGCCTGGCCACTGTCTTCTGCAGCACGGTAAAATGCAGAATCTTTCTCTGATTTTTGAATTTCGTAAATGAAGTCAAACAATAGCTCTTCTTGGAAATCGATTGTTTCTTCGCTAGGCTCTACTTTTTTACCTACAAGAGCAAGCTGAGGAACTGTTCTTTCTCCTTGACCAAGAACCTCAACAATGTGATATCCATAGGTTGTTTTAACTAATTGTAGCTCTCCAATTTTCCCGTTGAACGATGCATCGTTGAATTCAGGAACCATTCTTCCTTCAGGGAACCACTTGTACTCACCATTGGTTGCAATTGAACCTGGATCATCTGAGTGAGCAGTTACCATTTCTACGAAGTTGTCATTTTCTTTAATAACATTGATAATTGAATCTGCTTTTGCCTTCGCCTGATCAGCCGTTCTATTTACATCTGTCTTGACTAAGATGTGACGCACCCAGGCTTGTTTCTCCTTTTTAATGCCAGTAACTTTAGCAATGATGTATTGATCACTTGAAAGAAATGGTCCAATTACGTCTCCAGAATCAGCAGCTTGGATAGCATCATCCGCATCTGCAGGATAAGTCATGTTACCAAACATGTCTGCATAAATGAATAATGAATTAGATCCGTATCTGAACTCCATTGAATCGTTTAGGAATGTCGCAGTATTCGCAGCATCTGGCAGATCCGAGTTATTTGCCATAAATCCAATGTTGTTCGGAGTCGTCTCAAAAGAAGATTTTAACTCATTAATTTGAGTCATAATTTCTTGCTTATCAGCCTCTGTTGGTTCAATATTAAATTGAATGAAGTCAATGTCTCTAGCTTCTTCTTGTTCGAACTCAGGATCTTCTTTGTGTTCGTTGTAATAAGCTTCAATTTCTTCGTCGGTTATTTCAATCTCGTCAGCAGGAATGTCAGAGTATCTCTGAAGAACAAACTTAACTTGCTTCTTCTCGTTAACACCAGTGTAGAAATCCTTTGCCTCTAGTTCATTTACATAGAGTCCTTTCTTCACAAGTGTTACGTATTTATCTGCAGCACGAGTTGATTTTAATTCGTTTTCAAAATCTTTCCACTGCTGACGCATCAAGATCCAATTTTCACGAGCGGCAGGGTCTTGAGGTTCTATTTCAAGGCTATTGATGAATTTACGAACAGAGTCTCTAGAAAACCCTTGAGCGCCATTGAAATTTGGTATTTGCATTACCCACGGGTGAACGTGGTTTCCGTGGATCATATCGTTCAACTCTGTAACAGTAGTTTCAATTCCTAATTTATCAAATTCAGTGTTCATGATAACTCTACGAACAACTTCATTGAAGGCTTGGTCTTCTGCATAACGTTTGTCTGCATCTGTAAATTCCTTGTTTTGGAATTGGAAGTTTTGTCTCTCTCTATTTTCAAAAATTTCTGCTAACTCAAGATACTCGTCCTCGTTGATTGGCTCATCGTAAACAGTACCCATGTCTAGTCGCTCTATTTCATCTCCACTATTTTTAATGAAATCGGTGAATATAAATGCAAGCATTGCTACACCAATTACGATAAGTAATAAGAGTGAATTTTTCTGAATTTTACCAATTACTGCCATGGTCTTAAAACTAAATTTTTAAAGAATTTGCGAATATAATGCTAATCAATGACATTAGAAAAAATTCTAGGCTGATATTTCGGCCCTAAATTTTCGATTTGTACTAAGTCATATCAAAGCCGCTCAAGTATTTGGGTGAGGCTTTTAATTCTTCAATTGCAGAAGAGCTGTAGTTGTTGAGCTTGGCAATGATTTTAATGGGGTTATCTTGTTTGATTTTAGCCATTATTCCCCACCTTATATTTAAGCCTTTTATTGCAAAAGCCTTTTGATCTTCCCACAGGAATAGGGAGTAGTGATTCGTTAGTTTCAGAATTCCTGATAAAAACTCTTCAATTTCATTCGAATTCATTTCGTTGTCAAACCAAAGCCCTTCTGTGGCCAGAAATCTATGTTTCTTAAGGTTTATTAAGCGCCTTGAGATAGGTATAAAGGGTAAAATCGTCTTTAATAATTCCCCATTTTTTCCTGGTAACGATTTGATTTTCCATGCTGATGGAAAAGCTTTTATCCCCGCTTTAATCTTACCATCCTTCTCAAATACATAGTAGTTTTCTTCGGATATCCTATGTTGGGAGTAGAAGTTATAATCTGCGTAAAATAATTTTGAATGATTGATGCATGTTTCAAGTTCTCCGGACTTTATCAATCTTACATGTTCAGACTCTTTGGGAAAGAACCGCTGATAAATGAATGTTTTAAACTCTCCAACTTCTTCAAAACCGAACTTTTCGCGCATTTTAAATGATCGTTGATTTTCAGGATCTATGAATGCCCAATAAATAGATTTTTCTCCGTTGTTGTACTCTAAATTTAGATTTGTTGAATTAAATAATTGTTCAAAATAAAGATGAAGTTTATTTTGACCTCTACTTGGCTTTTCACTTCCTTGAAATAATGCATCAAAAGCAAAATATCGAATATAGAAGCTCTCCGTTTTTGTTTTATTAATTCGAATTGGTCTTTTGCAGATAGTTATGTTTCCTATTGCTTTACCGTTTCTTAAGAGAAAGAAAAATGTGGGGTTCAGTAAATGCTTAATCCGGTCCTTGGTGTTTAATAATTGATATTGCGCACCATTGGTTCCAATGTAAGTTTTCTCCAACAATTCCACTACCTCCTCTGGAGCATTAGTAGAACGACTAATTAATTTATTTGCTTTTTCTAGAGACGCAGCCCTATTCTCTGCGTTCATTTGATTACTTATACATCACAGCCTTAACCGCAGCAATCACTCTAGCTGGATTCGGTAAAGCAGCTTCAATAAGTGTAGGGCTAAATGCGAAAGGAGTGTCTGTTTGTGTTACACGCTTTACAGGTGCATCTAAATAATCAAATGCATAGTTCTGAAGGTGGTAAGCAATTTCAGAAGAAATTGAGGCTAGTGGCCAAGATTCCTCAACTACAACACATCTATTCGTTTTTTTAACTGATTCAACGACTGCTGCGTAATCAATCGGACGAACAGTTCTTAAATCAATAATTTCAGCTGAAATCCCTTCTTTTTCTAAAGCTTCAGCAGCTGCTTGAGCAACTTTAATGATTTTTCCAAAAGTAACTATTGTTACATCACTACCTTTTTTCTTTACATCAGCTACGCCAATAGGAATTAGGTACTCTCCTTCAGGAATTTCTCCTTTATCACCATACATCTTCTCAGACTCTAAGAAAACTACAGGGTCATTATCTCTAATAGCTGACTTTAAAAGTCCTTTTGCATCGTAAGGATTTGATGGAGTGATTACCTTTAGTCCCGGTACGTGGGAATAGAAAGCTTCAAAACTTTGAGAGTGGGTAGCACCAAGCTGACCTGCCTGACCATTTCCTCCTCTGAATACGATTGGGCATCCAATCTGTCCACCAGACATTTGAAGCATTTTTGCTGCTGAGTTAATGATTTGATCTGCCGCTAAAATGGCAAAGTTCCAAGTCATGAACTCAACAATTGGTCTTAAGCCGTTCATAGATGCTCCTACAGCAATACCACTAAAACCAAGTTCGGCAATAGGTGTGTCAATTACTCTTTTTGCTCCAAACTCATCAAGCATCCCTTGTGATACTTTGTAGGCTCCATTATATTCTGCAACTTCTTCTCCAAGTAGAAATACGTTCTCATCGGCGCGCATCTCTTCTGACATTGCTTCTCTTAGTGCTTCTCTAAACTGTACTGTTTTCATCCTAGGCTTAAATTTCAAAAACCGCCCAAATCTACTAAAAATTCATGGGACAACATCAATAATTTAGTCGATTAGAAATTAAATTCGATTAAGGTAAGATTTTAAGATTTCAATTATTCGTTCAGGGCCATTAAATAAGCTTTGATGATTTCATCAATTTCCCCATTCATAACTCCATCAACGTTAGAAGTTTCATAACCTGTTCTAACGTCTTTAACCAGCTTGTAGGGTTGCATAACATAGTTTCGGATTTGAGAGCCCCACTCGATTTTCATTTTGCTCGATTCAATAGAATCTCTCATTTCCATCTTTTTCCTCATCTCAAGCTCATATAATTGAGACTTCAAGAGTTGCATTGCTTTTTCTTTATTGGTGAGCTGAGAACGAGACTCTGAGTTTTCGATGATTATCCCGCTGGGTGCGTGGCGAAGTCTAACCGCAGTTTCTACTTTGTTTACATTTTGTCCTCCAGCACCACCTGAACGAAAGGTTTCGAAAGTTATGTCAGCTGGGTTTATTGTGATTTCAATGCTATCATCGATTAAGGGATATACATAGACTGAAGCAAATGAAGTATGTCTTTTTGCGTTTGAATCAAAAGGAGATATTCGAACCAAACGATGAACCCCATTTTCTCCCTTTAAGTAGCCAAAAGCAAATTCACCATCGAATTGTAACGTTACCGTTTTTACGCCAGCCACATCTCCTGCCTGGTAGTTGATCTCTTTAATGGAAAAACCATTTTTTTCACCCCACATCATGTACATACGCATAAGCATCGATGCCCAATCACAGCTCTCTGTACCTCCTGCTCCTGCAGTAATTTGAAGTACCGCATTCATTCCGTCCTCTTCTGATGAGAGCATGTTTTTAAACTCCAATTCTTCCAAGTGAAGGATTGATTTTTCGAAGTGTTCAATTACCTCGGCTTCGTCAGTTTCTCCAAGTTCTAAGAACTCAATTAATACTTTTAAATCTTCTACATTGGTTTGAGCTTGCTCATACTCTTTTACCCAATTTTTCTTGGTTTTGAGTTTTCGAAGTATTACTTCAGCTGTTTTAGGGTCATCCCAGAATGTTGGGTCTTGTGACCGCAAGTCATCTTCTTGGATTTCAATGCGCTTTTGGTCAATTTGTAGGTATTGTTTCAGCGCATCAACACGTTTTTGAAAATCTTTAATTTGATCTTGCGTTACCATAGGTGCAAAATTTCACTTTTTTTCGTGAATTCAGTTTAATTCTGGCATTAATTTAATTGAGTACAAAATTATTCTAAATTTGTTGGCCGATAAAAATTATTAAAAGATGGACGTAAGAGATAACTTGAAATACACGAACGATCACGAATGGATTTCTGTTGATGGAGATATTGCAACTGTAGGAATTACTG
>JAKVAQ010000043.1:0-34281 GCA_022447665.1 Crocinitomicaceae bacterium | reverse complement strand
ATTTTGCACAAGGTGAGTTGGGAGATATTGTTTATATAGAAATTGAAACAGAAGGAGAAACTTTAGATAAGGAAGAAGTTTTTGGTTCAGTTGAAGCGGTTAAAACCGTATCTGATCTATTTATGCCGATAAGTGGTGAAGTGATTGAATTCAATGAAGCTCTTGAATCAAGTCCTGAGACTGTGAATTCTGATGCTTACGGAGATGGCTGGATGATCAAAATTAAAATGTCCGATCCGTCTGAGTTAGACTCTTTGCTAGATGCGGAGGCTTACAAAGCTGTGATAGGCTAGAAGATTTGAAGCATTTTTTTTGGGTTTTATGGCTAAGTGTTATTGCTATACTGAGCTTATTGCCTGGGGATAAAATTCCTCAAATTCAGTTTGAGCTTTTTTCTATTGATACGGCAGTCCACGTCATTATGTATGCCGTTCTAGCAGCTCTAATGATTATTGGATTTGAAAAAAAAATGAACCCCCGACAATTTAGGTTGTATTTAACGCTGATACTGCTATGTTCGGTATTTGGTTTGCTCATTGAATTTGTTCAAGGCAATTTTATTTACCGTCGTTTTTTTAGTTGGGGTGATGCTTTAGCAAACACAATTGGCGCAATTATTGGTGCTATAGGCTACTACTGGACAAGTAGAAAATTGTTTAATTTAGGGAAATAAGTATGTAATATTTTCGTACTTTTACCCAGCAAAATGATCGTATTATGGAAAGTAAGAAATCTGCAGAAGCTGATTTAGAGCGTAAAAGAGCTGGTTTTTTCGCGCTTGGATTGGTGATTGCTTCTTCTACGATTTGGTTAAGCCTTAGTTTTAGGAGTGCCGAAGACAATACTGAAGAAAAGAAGATTGTGTTCGAAGCTTCAGATCGTGAGGATATCCTTGAGATAGAAGAAATGCAAGAAGAGCCGCCACCGCCGGAAGAGCCGGAGATTGTTCCTCCACCGCCACAGGCAGTAGAAGACATTATCGAGGTTGAAGACGATGTTGAGGTTGATACTGATTTAGGATTGGATATCGAAATCGAAGAAATTCCTGACGATACACCTGTAGAAATTGAAGAGGAACCTATTGTTGACTTCGCAGAGGTTGATCCAATGTTCCCGGGAGGTGAAGCCGAAATGAACAAGTTCATCCAAGAGAATGTCGAGTATCCTCAGATGTCAATCGAAATGGGAGAGCAGGGTATTGTTTATGTTGAATTCGTTGTAAATAAGAACGGTTCAATTGAGCAGGTGAAAGTTGTTCGTGGTGTTTCGGACGCGCTTGATGCTGAAGCAAAAAGAGTTGTGAAAACGATGCCTCGATGGACACCAGGTGAGCAGGCTGGTAAGCCTGTACGTGTTAGATTTACTATTCCAATTCACTTTAGACTTGGTTAATAACTTAGCATAAGAATATTGAAAATCCGCTCCTCTTCAGGTGCGGATTTTTTATTTTTAGACCATGGTAAAAACAGAAGAGAATATTAAGCAGCTTATAAAGTTGATTGATTATACTTCCCTAAATACCTTAGATACGATATCTTCTTTAAAGGATTGGTTATCTACTCTTCGAAATAAACCTTCAGAATTGCAGCCAGCGGCAATTTGTGTTTATCCAAACCTTGTTAATGATATTCTAATTGAAGTGCCAAAAGGTATTAAGGTTGCTGTGGTTGGCGGCGCTTTTCCATTTAATCAAACCTTTCCCGATATACGTAAGAAAGAATTGGAAATTATTTCTGATTTAAATCTCGATGAAGTGGATGTTGTTGTTCAAACGAAACACGTACTAAACAATGATTGGGATCTAGTAGCGAATGATTTAGCGATGGTTAGGGAGACCACTAAATCAAAGGTGCTTAAGATCATTCTTGAAACAAGTGTTTTAAAGGATTCTAAAATAATTGAAAAGGCTGCTCAGTTATCAATTGATTCTGGAGCTGATTTTTTAAAGACTTCAACTGGAAAAGATGGAGCGGTAGCTGACCAAAATGCTGTTAGAACATTATGTGAAGTGATCAAAGCGCATTACGAATCCACTTCTCATCAAATCGGAATAAAGGTTTCGGGAGGTGTAAGAGATTTTGAAAACGCTTCATTATATTATAGTATAGTAGATGAGATTCTTGGAGATAAATGGTTAAATCCTGATTATTTTAGAATTGGAGCAAGTTCCCTATATAAAAATTTGATTGATGAACTTGAGAATTAAAGACTATTTAGATATTCTGATTCCTGGAGTGAAAGCTGCTTCAGCGGCTATTCTTGAAATATACAATAGGGAGTTTCAGGTTTATTATAAATCGGATCATTCACCCGTAACTGATGCGGATAAAGTTTCAAGTGATATTTTAATGGAGTGCCTTGAGAAAACAGGAGAGAATATCATCTCTGAAGAGGCGTCAGCTCCAAGTTATATAGATAGAGCCAGAAAACCGGTTTGGTTGGTTGATCCCTTGGACGGAACAAAGGAGTTTATCAAACGTAATGATGAGTTTTGTATTGCAATTGCCCGTGTTGATGAAAAAGGAAAATCAGAATTTGGATTAATTGTAGATGTGGTAAATGCTAAGGCAATGTTCGGAGGGGAAGAATACGGGACATTTATTTCATCTATTCATAACTTCAATCCCTTAAAGATCGATTTGCTAGTCCCAGGAGATACTGCAAACATTATCAACAGCCATTCTCGATTGCATCCGCGCGCTTTTCAGATGCAAGCTAAAATACATCAGGCTAATCTTAATTCTACCGTGCTACAAAAAGGAAGTGCCTTGAAATTCTTCGATTTAGCAAATGATGTCGCACATATTTATCCGCGTTTTGGACCAACGATGGAATGGGATATTGCAAGTGGTCAAGCTATTTATGAAGGTGTAGGCGGAGAAGTATTAGAAATTAGTACTTTTGAGTCGTTAAGATATAACAAGAAAGATTTATTCAACCCTGGTTTTATTGCCAAGCCAAAACATCTTTCATTAGAAAAATTTTATGAGTAAAAAAGTTGCGTTAATTACCGGTATAACTGGTCAAGATGGAGCGTATTTAGCAGAGTTACTTTTATCCAAAGGATATATAGTTCACGGTATTAAAAGAAGGAGTTCACTATTTAATACGGATAGAATAGATCATTTATATCAAGACAAGCATGAAAATGATGTAAATCTTTTCCTTCATTATGGAGACCTAACTGATTCAACCAACTTGATTAGACTTGTTCAAGAAATCAACCCTGATGAGATTTACAACCTCGCGGCCATGTCTCATGTGAAGGTTTCTTTCGATACTCCAGAATATACGGCCAACGCAGATGGTATTGGCACATTGAGGTTGCTGGAGGCTGTTCGTATATTAAATATGGAGAAGAAGGTGAAGTTTTATCAAGCTAGTACCTCTGAGTTATATGGAAAAGTGGTAGAAACTCCTCAGAATGAAGAAACACCTTTCTATCCTAGAAGTCCCTATGGAGTTGCTAAATTATATGGTTTTTGGATAGTCAAAAATTATCGTGAGGCCTATGATATGTATGCATGTAATGGTATTTTGTTTAATCATGAGAGTCCATTAAGAGGTGAGACTTTTGTGACAAGAAAAATTACAAGGGCTGTAGCAAAAATTAAATTAGGACTTCAGAAAAAGCTTTACTTGGGAAATCTTGATTCGCAGCGCGACTGGGGACATGCAAAAGATTATGTCTATGGTATGTGGCTTATGTTACAACAGGAAGAGGCAGAAGATTTTGTTCTAGCCACTGGTGAAATTCATTCAGTGCGTGAGTTCACGACAAAAGCCTTTAAGGAAGCTGGTATTGATGTAATCTGGGAAGGTGAAGGTGTAGATGAAAAAGGGATTAATAAGAAGACAAAAGAAGTAATAGTTGAAGTTGACCCTGCGTACTTTAGACCTACAGAAGTTGATTTATTGCTTGGAGACGCTAGTAAAGCTAAAACAAAGCTCGGTTGGAAATATGAGTATACATTTGATTCTCTTGTAAAAGAAATGGTTCAATCTGATATGAATCTGTTTAAAAGAGATAAATATCTTCTAGAAGGCGGTCATAAAGTATTTCAGTACAATGAATAAAACTTCAAAAATTTATGTAGCAGGACATCGAGGAATGGTAGGCTCGGCAATTTCAAGATTATTAAGAAAAGAAGGTTACTCAAATATAATTGAACGTACATCTTCTGAACTAGATCTAAGAGATCAAGCACAGGTGGATAGTTTTTTCGAAAAAGAAAAACCAGAATTTGTTTTCTTGGCCGCTGCAAAGGTTGGAGGAATTCTGGCCAATAATGTTTACCGAGCAGATTTTTTGTATGATAACTTGATGATTGCTTCAAATATCATAAAGGCTGCTCACGAGAATAAAGCTGAAAAACTACTTTTTCTTGGTAGTTCTTGCATTTACCCAAAGCTTGCAGATCAACCTTTAAAAGAAGAATATTTACTGAGTGGTTTTTTAGAGCCAACTAATGAGCCTTACGCGATCGCCAAGATTGCTGGAATCAAGTTATGTGAAGCTTATCGAGACCAGCATGATGCTAATTTTATTTCGGCCATGCCAACAAACCTTTATGGTCCGAACGATAATTATCATCCTGAAAATTCTCATGTTCTGCCAGCTTTGATTAGGAAGTTTCATATCGCAAAACAAGAGAATGCACCTCATGTTGAAATTTGGGGTACCGGTTCACCTTTAAGAGAGTTCTTACATGTTGATGATTTAGCTGATGCATGTCTTTACCTAATGGAAAACTACAACGAGAAGCAGTTTGTTAACGTAGGCTATGGCTCTGATGTTTCTATCAAGGAGTTAGCGTTAACTGTAAAAAAAGTTATAGGTTTTGAGGGAGAGCTTAAGTTCGATACTTCGAAGCCTGATGGCACTCCTAGAAAGCTCATGGATAGCGGTATTATGAGGTCTCAAGGATGGACTCCAAAAATTGATCTTGAGACAGGAATAGCTTTGGCTTATGAAGATGCTTTGTCTAAAGGCTTAATTTAGACAACCATTTCCACAACCTTTAATGATCTCTAGTCGTAGACTATTCGGAATGAGTAAATCACTTTTAGTATTGATTTCACTGGTGTTTGCGGTAAGCGTCTCTGCTCAGAGATATTTGCCGCTAGAGATGTATTATACAAACTCAGCCTATAATCAGTTAAAATATCATTCTGATTCCACTTATTTCAATTCTCATATTAGTTTAAAGCCAATCCTTGATTCTAGAGTCAATGAAGCGGAGGTTTATAATGATGAAGGAACTTATTATTACTGGATAACTCAGAAACTTTTTAAGGAGCATTTTCTTGTTTTTGAGGGAGAAGATTTTTGGTGTGCCGTTGATCCAATTCTTGATCTTGAAGCGGGGACAAATTTTTCGGCCGATTCACTAAGTTTATTGTATTGGAATACTCGTGGTGCTAGAGTTCAGGCTAAGTTCTTCAATACTGTCGCTTTTAATACTGTAGTTTTCGAAAATCAGATTTTTGTTCCAGAATATGAGGGTAATTATTATGACGCACATGGAGAGTTCTTTTCAAATCCTGCTGCGACTGTGTATACGCAGAATAACGCCGTTATTCCAGGTTTTTCTAGAACAAAACCCTTTAAAACAACGGGGTATGATTTTAATATGGCAGAAGGTAACTTGTCCTGGGTTCCGTCTCAGCACTTAAATATCCAACTTGGAAACGGTAAACATTTTGTAGGTGATGGCTACCGCTCTTTATTGTTAAGTGATTTTGCTCCTAATTATCCCTTTGTTAAGTTTCAAACCGATTTATGGAAAGGCAGAATTCAATACACTACGATAAATGCAATCCACCAAAATCTATATAGAATCCCACTTCATACAACTCCTGAAGCGACTTATGAGAGAAAGCTTGGAGCGTATCATTATTTAGATTTTGCGGTGAATCGCAGCTTAAACATTGGGGTCTTTGAGGGTAGTCTTTTTCAACGGGTGGACTCTTCGGGAACACAACCTTTAGATCCAATGTTTTTCAACCCAGTTATAGGATTGAATTCAGCAGTAAAGACTCAAAATTTTGAATTTAATTCGATTTTGGGTTTGAATGCTCGTTTAAATCTTTTCGGGACATTCTTTTACACGCAACTTGTCTTTGATCAAGGGAAAGTTGGCGGATATCAAATTGGGGTGAGAGGTGCGGATGCAATTCTTCTTGGCTTAAGCACGCAGTTCGAATACAATAAAGTGAATTCAAATACTTATTTATCAGAATACAATAGGATGAATTATAGTCATTTTAATTTACCTCTAGCTCACCCACTTACAGCTGGTTTTCAAGAGCTTGTTTTTAGAATGAATTATTCAAATGGACGATGGTTTATAAATAATCATATGGTTTTCAATCAAAGAATAGCTGTGGATTCCATAAATACAGGCAATGATATTTTGATGAATCAAACATCTAATAATGGTTCATTCGCTACGAAGAATGTCTTTTTTAATAAACTGGAGGTTGGTTATCGCTTCAATAAAAAGTATAATTTACAAGCCTTCGCTGGCATGATTCATCGCAGAGAGTATGGGTTCAATGTGCAACCAGAAACAAATTACCTTTATTTCGGTATAAGAACTAGACTACAAAACAAATACAGAGACTTTTGAATGATTATCATTTAATATTATCCATTATAACCTCCTTTGGCGTTGTCCTAATGGCTACTCCAGCATTGATAAAGGTGGCAAAATTGAAGCATTTGGTCGACGAACCAAGTGAAGAGCGCAAAGTCCATCATAGATCTGTGCCTACTATCGGAGGGGTTATCATCTTCTCTGCGTTCATGTTTTCAAGTTTTCTTTGGTTTCCAGATGACAATATCCATGCAAGGGCTGATCTACAGCAGATTATGTGTTTAATGGCAAGCCTCATTCTTTTATTCTTTGTTGGAGTAAAGGATGATATAATCGGCATGTCGCCGATGAAAAAGCTTCTTGCTCATTTCATGGTTGGTTTTATCCTTTGTGTAATGGGTAATATCAGAATATCAGGTTTTCATGGCTTATTAGGATTAGATGTTGAACTTCCGGAGTACGCCAGTTATTTTATATCGATTTTTGTGTACATCGTAATCGTGAATGCTATTAACTTGATCGATGGTGTTGACGGTCTTGCTGCCGGAGTTGGTTTAATCTCAACTGTCGCATTTGGATTATGGTTTGCGTTTTTAGGAGACAAACATTGGGCTTTAATGGCTTTTTCATTGTCAGGAGCTCTGCTAGGGTTTTTAGTTTTCAATTTTAATCCAGCCAAAATTTTTATGGGTGATTCTGGTTCTTTAATAATTGGCGCAGTTATTAGTGTGTTGGCATTAAAGCTTATTGAAACACCAGTTGAAAGAATCCCTGCTCACTTCAAGGATATATCAACCCCAGTCTTTGCCATGACAATTTTGGCTTATCCTCTTGTAGATACGTTCAGAGTGTTTGTGATAAGGGCTTTTCAGGGAAGATCTCCATTGAGTGCTGATAGAAATCACCTTCATCATAAACTAATGAATGTGGGAGGTAATCATAAAACAACGGTATTCATCATCTATATTTTTTCGATGATAATGATTGCACAGACAGTGCTTTTTCAGTTTAAAAATCCAAATTTCTCTTTCCTTATAAGCATTGGCTTCGTGTTACTGTTTATAGCGTTTGTTTTTCTTCGATTGAAATTGAGTAATAAAAAGTGATTTTTCGTTTTTCAATAATAATTCTTGTTTTGTCAACGACTTCCGTCTTTGGTCAAACGAGTCTAGGCAACTTACATTACATCTCCAAAATTGAAAATAGTAAGACCTTAATGGAGGATAAGGTTTATGTGCATTCAGGTATTTATCCTCAAGTTCGTTTCAGTAAGGACTCTATAGTATGGGATAAGTGGTTTAAAAAAGAAGAGTCCGCTTTTCGGGGTGATAACCGTCATTTAAGAATTTATCCAATTACGGATTTATCGGCAGGTTTTTCCAGCCAGCAAAATGCTACATACAGCGCTGGCTTGGGAGTTGGGGTTGATGTTTCATATTCGAAATTCTTTTTAACCACAAAGCTTCAGCCTTTTCTTTCCGCTCCAAATTTTTTAGGGGCTCAAATTCAGAATAGTCTTGGTTCCGCTCCAGGAGGCATGAGAAGTTTTAATGGAAGTTTATTTTTTCAAGGCGAAATGATCGCTGCCTACAAGGCCAATAAGTTTTTTACACTGTTAGGAGGCTACGGCAAAAATTTCTTTGGAGAAGGGTATAGGTCAATGCTTCTTTCCGATAACGCCACCGCACAGCCCTTTGCAAAAATGGAAACTACCTTTGGACCAATTAAGTATGTTAACCTTTTTCAAATGTGGACCGACAATCCCCTCGCTCCTCTAGACCGTTCTCAAGATCAATATAAATTCTCCGCAACCCATTACTTAAGTTGGAATATTACGCGAGAAATAAACCTAAGTGTATTTGAAACAGTAGTTTGGCAAAATCAAGATAGCGCAGTCAACAGAACTTTTGACTTTAATTATTTAAATCCCTTTGTGTTTTATAGGTCTGTGGAATACGGTATTGGTTCGGCAGACAATGTTTTGCTTGGTATTAATTTAACTGGGAAGATAAATAAGAATCATCAGGTTTACACCCAATTTTTATTGGATGAGTTTTTACTTTCAGAAATTCAAGCGCAAGAAGGTTGGTGGGGAAATAAATTTGGATTTCAATTGGGGTATAAGTCAAATTCCTTTTTGTTAGAAGATCTTTACTTTCAAACTGAATTCAATGTGGTTAGGCCATTTACATATTCTCATAAATTCTCAACCCAAAACTATGGTCATCTTAATGCTTCGGTGACTCACCCCCTTGGAGCTAATTTTTATGAATTGCTGAATATCATGAGTTATAGAAAGGGTGATTTCAGAATAACAAATAAGCTTGTGGTAAACTCTTTTGGGGTTGATACGGGATTGGTAAATAATGGGCAAAATATATTCTCTTCATATTCCGACAGAGAAAGTGATTATGGACATACCATTGGGCAAGGCTTGAGAAAAACAGTTTTTAATGAAACAATAACCCTCCATTATCCAATATTTGAAGCGATAGATTTGTTTGCCTTTGCCCAGTATAATTGGAGAATGGAGTGGCAAAGTAGTGCTACAATTCATGAACATTTTATTTCTGTAGGGCTGCGATCTCGCCTTTGGAATAGTTATACCGACTTTTAAAAACTCTATTTTTTGAAGGTCTTAACCTTTAAATTCGCTAAATTTGCACCTACAAATCGTGAGTGTGGCGGAAGAAACAGCTATAGCGAAAACAGGAGTATTGTATAGAGTAAAAGATTTCATGATGTTAATGAAATTAAGGCTCTCAGTCTTAGTCGTAATATCGGCGGTGGCTGGATATTTCTTTGGTGGTGGACTTTTTAACGCTGATTTACTTGTACTTTGTCTAGGTGGGTTCCTGATTACTGGTTCCTCAAATGCTTTTAATCAGATTTGGGAGCGTGAGTCAGATAAACTCATGAAAAGAACCAAAAGCAGACCATTACCTGCAGGAAGAATGGGGGTAATAGAAGCTGGAATTTTTGCTTCACTTCTAGGAATTGGAGGGGCTCATTTGCTTTTTACTTTAAATGATTTAGCAGGAATACTTGGAGTAAGCGCTTTACTATCTTATGTATTTGTTTATACGCCAATGAAAAAGATATCGCCATGGGCAGTTTTTATTGGTGCTTTTCCAGGAGCAATACCTCCTTTGTTAGGTGTGGTTGCGGTTACAGGTGACTTTAACTTAGCTGTAGGTATCTTGTTTTTATTCCAGTTTATGTGGCAGTTTCCGCACTTCTGGGCTATTGCTTGGTTCGCTAACGATGATTATAAAAAAGCAGGATTCCGTTTGCTACCATTAAAGTCTGAAAAATCTAAAAACACTTCTTTTCTAATATTGTTATATACTATAATAACAGTACTCTGCGGGTTCCTTCCTTGGTTCTTCGGTTTTACAGGAACAACCTCGTTGATTGTAGGAGCAATTGCTGGGTGCTGGTTTTATTATAAAGCATTAAAACTACATACAACCCTGAGCGATAAAGCAGCAAGATCATTAATGTTTGCCTCGTTCATTTACCTACCGATAATTCAATTTTTATACGTTTTTGATAAAGTATGAGTAATATAATCGATGACCAATACACTCCGGAAATTCGAAGAAAAACAAAATTAAGTTTACTCTGGTTAGGTATCTTTTCAATTATCATGTTATTTGGAGGTTTAACCAGTGGTTATATCGTTTCAAAAGGTGAGTTGTTTTGGGTTTCTTTAAGTATGCCACAAGCCTTTGCAGTTTCCACTGTAATAATTCTCTCAAGCAGTGCTTCTCTATTTTGGGGGCAACGAGCTATTAAGAATGGAGATAAGAAAATGTTTAAAATCGCGATGCTCGTGACATTCATATTCGGAGCAGTTTTTGGCATTTTTCAGTTTAAAGGTTGGGGACAGATGATTGATAAGGGATATGCGCTAGGTGGAGGTAACCCAATTGTTAATCTGGATGGTCGTTATGGAGAGCATTATAGCTTAACATTTCAAGGTAAAGAAATTAATTTTGATGGTAGAAAGTATATCTACAAGGGGGAAGAAATGTCTTCTGAACTTTACCAATCAATGACCGATTTTTCTGCTGAAATCTATAAAAGTTTACGTTCGAATAGTCAAGGTATGAATCTTCCAAATTATGGAGCTGAATTCATGCTTTACAATGAAGATCAGGTTGTGACTTTGGTGAATAATCAGTTCTTAATTGGAGGTCAAGCTTTAACAATTCTTCAACGTGAACATTTGAAAAGATTTGCTTTTGACAGAATGAATGGTAGGGGTGATTTCTCAATGAAAGGAATATATGGAGAGGATTTTTGGGTGAACTATCAAGGCGAGCGTCTTGAGTATGAAAACAGAGAGTTTATGTACAATGGGCAGCTACTTTCAGCGCCGATTATGAACAAACTTTATGGTGCTGAAAATACAGCAAGTTCTTATATCTATGCTTTCTCTGCTGTACACTTCTTGCATTGGATTGGCGGAATGATCGCTCTTTTAGTTCTGTTAATCAAAGGGTTCCGTGAAAAGTACTCGGCGGAAGAAAATTTAGGAGTTCTCGTAGCTGCTCGCTACTGGCATTTTTTGGGCATTTTATGGCTTTATTTATATTTATTCTTAATAATAATTCATTAATTTTGTAAACATAATTTGAGCACTATGGCTGGAGCAGCTTCCAAAGAAATTGATAAGTCAGTTTTGTGGGGTGGAAAGACCTCACCTCTTCAAGTAAGTTACGGTAAAATGATGATGTGGTTCTTCCTTGTATCGGATGGACTAACATTTGGTGGATTATTAACGGCATTAGGTTTTGCGAAATTTGCCAATCCGGTAGATACTGCTGGAGCGTGGCCAATGGGGGAAGAAGTGTTTACGCACATTCCTTTCACGCATGCCCCTGCACCACTAATCTACGTGGCTTTTATGACATTCATTCTAATTGTATCGTCGGTAACAATGGTGTTAGCGGTTGAAGCAGGACATAGAATGGATAAAAAGGGAGTAATCAAATGGTTACTTTGGACCGTAGTTGGTGGTTTAATTTTCTTAGGCTCTCAGGTTTGGGAGTGGAGCACTTTTATTGCTGGTCCTGATGGAGATTTAACAACTTGGGCAGACAATTCAACGCTCGCCTACAATTCCTACGGTCCGGTACTGTATGCCGATTTCTTCTTCTTTATTACTGGTTTCCATGGATTCCACGTATTCACAGGAGTGGTGTTCAACGGACTTGTTTTAAGAAACGTGATCAGAGGAGTGTACCATAAGCGTGGTCACTACGAAATGGTCGAGAAAGTTGGACTTTATTGGCACTTTGTAGACTTGGTTTGGGTATTTGTATTTACTTTCTTCTACCTAGTGTAATTATAATTTAAAGATTTAATCTCAGAACAATGATAAGAGACGACGTATACGAATATTCATTAGACGGTCACCATTCAGAAGAAGAAGGCGTTAAAATACGTAAGAAGATTTGGTTTGTAACCTTCTTGCTTTCAGTAATCACAATCGTTGAAGTAGCTACAGGTATTTTCTTTCCTAAGGCTTCGGTTTCTGAGGGTGCTTGGATTGCGATTAAGTACGGATATATTATCCTAACTATAATCAAAGCTGGGTACATCGTTATGGTGTTTATGCACTTAGGCGATGAAAAGAAAGCATTAAAGAGCATGATTTTAGTACCGTATATTCTTTTTATACTGTATCTAATTTTTATCTGTATCATGGAGGCTACTCACGTTAACGAGGCGTGGACTAACCTTCATTAAACACACAAAACTATATGCCAGGGTTTAAGCGAGTACTCGTTGTACTCCTAATATTCTTAGGTCCAGGTTTAATCATCTATTTCATTGCCACAACTGTGCGCAATAAGTTTATTGAGCCTCCCTATTTAGGATACGAGTACATTTATGATGAAGAGGGGAATGTGGAGGATAGCACAGCTTATCAAATTCCTGAATTTGAACTTACTAGATTTGATGGTGTAAAAATTACACGCGATTCTATTCAAGATAAGTTCATTATTTTAACAACAATTCAGAATCCTTGTCCTGACTTAGATCAATGCGCTCTTGGCATCTACATGTTTAACGAACTCCTTTTCGAAAAGATTCTTAAAACAAGGGATAGTTATGAGAATGTAAGAGTCATGTCTATTCTTACAGATGAGAATGGTCAACCAATCTATGATCCTCCATCAGAAGTTCTTATGGACGAAATGAGTCAATATGATCCGCATTTTTGGTGGTTGGTTCAAGGTGATCCCAAACCCTTTTACAATTGGAGTCATAAAGGACAAAACTTTCTCACTATTCCTTCTCAGCCTAGCCTGGGAGAAATAGGGAAATATGATTTCACCAATTGTTTAGTACTCATAGATAAGGACGGTTACATACGAGGTATTTCGGGAGCAAAGCGCGATGGAGATATCAGAAACTTTTTTGATTTCCTGAAACTTCTT
Source organism: Crocinitomicaceae bacterium (assembly GCA_022447665.1). Lineage (GTDB taxonomy): Bacteria > Bacteroidota > Bacteroidia > Flavobacteriales_D > Crocinitomicaceae > JAKVAQ01. The sequence continues at coordinate 21,230 of JAKVAQ010000043.1, read as the reverse complement.
AAGAAAATAGAGTTCGATAAAGCTCATGGAATTGAGTATTAGATAAATGATTTAGGCATCAATTTTGTCTAACTTAGTTTATCATACATACCATGACTCCTAAAAAATTAATCATAGTTTTTTTTCTTCTTGGTAGCACTGCCATTGGTCAGGTTAGTAACTTCGGCTGGCAAGCAGGGCTTAATTTTAGTTTTGGGACACATACCAATCGCGTAGGTATTATGGGAGCAGGATTCTATGGTTACGATTTTGCTCAAGTTAATGCATCACTTAATCTTTTGTACAATTTCCAATCATTCGCCCTCAAAAAGAAAACTCCAGAAATTCAAACAGGTATTGGTGTTCAATTTGGATTTGCTAATGAACTTTCAGATCGAAATGGTTTCATTGGGTTAATGGAGCAAAATACCGACCATTCATGTGCCATTGGCTATTCCTACTTATATTACTGGGATAAGAACGAAACCTCCCAGGCTACGGGTATGTTTACGGTGGACTTATGGGACTTTAAATTTGTAACCGAGAATGATCTCTTTGCAGGTGGCAAAGGATGGAGAGATAGGTATAGAACGGGAACTTTCTACGTGGAGTATCAATACGACTCTCTGAAATTTGGACTAGTAACCTTGTTTTGGACCGGAGATTATGTGGGGTGCGATGTTGTAAATGATGATCCTGATTATGAATCCAGATGGGGATATCGACTTAACGAAAAGGCCAAATATGGCAATACGACAGTTGGTTTACTTTACGGATCTATACGTTATTTGGGACCCTTACAACAAATACCTCAAATCCGATTGGGAATTGATAGCGAACATATAAGGAATGCGATGCAAAATAAGCTTATTCACAATGCTCCATTTGCCCCTGATTTTATGATGAAACGAGAAGTATATCAGATTCCAATGCTCATGGAAAACGGAGAACAATATTTGTATAAAGAAGGACAAAAAGTTAAACCAGCGAGGCTCTATTTTGAGCTGGGTCTCAATGAAATGCCCTTTTATTGATAATTCCTTTATTTTTGTTTTATGGCTGGCTTAGCACCAAGTAAAAAAGGATGGGTAAGAAAATACCTATCAATGATTAAAGGATGTGAAAGTTGTATTCGACTTTACAAGGGGGCTTACCTTTCTCAGGAGGAGTTAATTTATGCCAATCTTCAGCCTACAGGTATTATTTATGGTTACCCAACTAAGCTACTTTTCTTAACCGAAGAAATTGAAGATTTGTCTAATGAAGACAAGTTTAAGATTCTTCTCATCGAAGGATTATTGGTTGTAGAGTACCTTAATCAGGGTAAAATAGATTTCGATAATTTAGAAGATATACTAGAGCGATTTGTACGCTTTTATGAAACTGCTGAAATAGAACAAGCAAAAAAAGGTTGGTTCGATTTTAAAGACTTGAATGTTTTTCAAAAAATCGAATCTATTATAAACAGAAGAGTTGACATAAAAACAAGCTTCTCGCATAAGCTTTGGACCAGCTACCTCTATAACAGTCTTATTTATACCGATATAATCCTCTTCAATGAGTTTAGTAAAGGTATGGAGGCAGAACTCGTTTCACGCAAGCGCCTGGATATAATGCTAGACGTGATTAAAGTGGTTGCACTTGCGGCGCACGCTGATGGGGAATTACAAGACGAAGAGCAGGCCATTTTCGATGTGTTTATGGCTTCGGCTGATCTTGGAGGTAAACATGAGGAAATAGCAGAGAGTTTTTGGAAAGGCGGAAAAACAATAGAGGACCTTTTCTTTAGATATAATAGAACATGGATCTTAAATCGTTACTTCGTTGAAGTGGCAGTATTGACGGTTTGGTCGGATTTAATTGTTACAGAAACTGAACAAGAGTTTTTAGACGCTATTACTGCTAAATTAGAAGTTGACGAAGAGGAAAAAGACAAATCTTTCATTGCGATTCAAGCATTTATTTCGCAGAACCATAATGCCATTCCATTTTTTAAGGGGAATAATGATATGGAGCTTCTGGTAAATGGTGCTACCGAGCGCTGGAAAAAGATTATCGGAAGAAATAAGGATAAGATAGCGGCTGAACTCCGAGAAAGTAAGGATCTCGTCATGTTAATTAATAAATCCCGATCTGAGGATTTATCCAAAGAAGAGAAAGAAAAGGTAAAGACTCAATTCAGGGATATTGCCAGAACGGTACCATCACTTACCTTGTTTCTACTTCCGGGTGGGTCCTTGATATTACCTATTGTGCTTAAGGTTATTCCAGATATGATCCCAACAGCATTCCGATCAAATCAAATTCAGGAAGAAGAGAAAGACGAAATAGATGAAGGCAGTAATACAGCGAGTGAGTAAAGCCTCTGTTGGAATAGACGGGAATTCAGTAGCGGAAATTAATCAAGGTTTACTTATCCTTTTAGGAATAGGAAATGATGATGGAGAGGAGGATTCAACCTGGCTCAGTAAGAAAATAGCGCAACTTAGAATTTTTAATGACCATGATGGGCTACCAAACTTAAGCCTACAAGAGGTGAATGGAGAAGTGATTGTGGTAAGTCAATTTACCCTTCATGCAAAAACAAAAAAAGGTAATCGTCCTTCTTATATAAGAGCTGCTAGACCCGAGCAGGCCATCCCTCTCTACGAACATTTTAAAGCATCTTTAGGTGAACTTATTTCTACAGAAGTTCAATCCGGCGAATTTGGCGCTAACATGCAGGTATCACTTGTAAATGATGGCCCACTAACAATACTGATAGATACTAAAAACAAAGATTAAAAATCTGCGTATAGTAATCTAGTTAAGCTTAATGCAGAAAGTGTCTAAAATTTTAGTTGTTCGATTTAGCTCTATAGGAGATATAGTGCTCACTACACCGATTCCTAGGTGTTTGAAAAATCAATTGGATAATGTGGAGATTCATTACCTCACGAAGAAAACGTATGTATCCTTGCTTCAAGGAAATCCTAACATCGATAAAATTTATTCCATTGAAAAAGATATCGACGAGGTAATTGGTGAGTTAAAAAGAGAGAAGTATGACCATATAGTAGATCTGCATAAGAATTTGAGGACCAAAAGACTCATTGGAAAATTAGGGGTCAAATCTTCCACCTTTTCTAAGCTAAATTTCCAAAAATTTATGCTCACAAGGTTTAAGGTAAACCGCATGCCAGACGTGCATATTGTAGACCGTTATTTTGAAGCAGTAAATGCATTTGGTGTTAAGAATGATCAAAAGGGATTACAACTGGAATTGGCCCATACAGATACTGTTGAAGGTTTACCAGAGAAGTTTATGGTTATTGCGGCAGGTGCCAAATTTGCTACAAAGAGAATGCCTTTCGATTTGATCTCTAAAGTACTTTCAAACATTTCAACTCAAATTCTTGTTTTAGGTGGAGATGAAGATAAAGAAATAGGGCAAAGACTTGAAGAAAGATTTAGTCATGTAAAATCCTACTGCGGTAAGCTTTCTTTGCGTAAATCGGCTTTTGTTATTTCTAAGGCTTCAGCGGCATTAACATCGGACACAGGACTCATGCATATAGGTTCGGCATTTAAAATACCGTTGGTTACAGTATGGGGGAATACAACTTCTAATTTAGGAATGTATCCATATATACCTGAAAATAAAGATCTTTACACGCTTCATGAACTTGAGCTAAGTTGTAGACCTTGTTCTAAAATTGGATACAATGAATGCCCTAAAAAGCATTTCAATTGTATGAATAAACAAGATGCAGATAGAATAGCCAAAGACCTAATGAGATATTTGAACGAGTGATTTTATTTTTAACCATAGTAGTCCTAATTATTGGACTTTTGGAGTTTTACTGCTACCGTGGCCTAAAAGCTAAATGGAAAGAGTCTAGCAATGCTTTGAGAATCATTACTAAAACTTTCTTTTGGCTGTCGTTATTAGCTTCATTTGGAAGTATAATTGCCTTATTTATCTTCGGAGAATCATTTGAGAAGTGGCAGCGAAATTTTCTATTCGCACCGATCATGATTAACATGTTCATCAAGCTCAACTTCGCTATTTTCTTATTAATTGATGATGTTCGTAGGTTAATTGTGCTGTTAAGAAGAATTTTTAAAAAACGCGCTGAACACGAAGTGCTACCTGATTTTAAGATTTCGCGATCAGAATTCTTACTAAAATCTGGCTTATTTGCTTCATTGATTCCAACAATCTCCTATCCAATGGGAATGATTTATGGTCCATACAGCTATAAGGTGCATGCGCATAAGGTTAAAATTAAGAACCTTCCCGAACGCTTTCACAAACTTAAAATCGTTCAAATATCTGATATTCATTCTGGAAGTTTCTACGATAAAGAAGCGGTGAATAAAGGGATCGATTTAATCTTAAGTCAAAAGCCTGATGTTATTTTCTTTACTGGTGATTTAGTCAATGATTCGGCGGATGAAATGAAGCCTTACATTGATATCTTTAGTCGTTTACAAGCTCCATTAGGTGTTTATTCTGTTTTAGGGAATCATGATTATGGAGATTATGGTGCCTGGGATGATGATATCGCTAAATCAGAAAACTTTGAGAAGGTAAAACACCTTCATTTTGAATTGGGGTGGCGACTTCTAATGGACGAGCATATATACCTGAGAAAAGGAGATGATAAAATTGCCGTTGTTGGAGTACAAAACTGGGGTACAGGTTTTCATCAAGAAGGTGATATAAAGAAAGCCATGTACGGTTGTGACGCTCCAGTGAAGCTTTTATTATCACATGATCCTACTCATTGGGATGAGCAAGTAAAGGGTCAATACCCAGACATCAATATCACTTTTAGTGGACATACTCATGGTGCTCAAATGGGAATTGAAACGCACGGGTTTAAATGGAGTCCTGTTTCATTGCGCTATTCTAAATGGGCAGGTCTCTATCAAGAAGAAGATCAATACCTATATGTCAATAGAGGCTTTGGTTTTATCGGTTATCCTGGTAGAATAGGAATTTGGCCTGAAATTACAGTAATGACCTTAATCGATGATGAAGCGCCAGTTACTTACGGGTAGACAAGTAAGGGTATCAGCCCAGTAACAAATGGAATTAATAGCGCCATTAAGAAGACTGCTTTACCAATCTTTCTTCTCCTGAATAATGCAACACTTGTTATTAGATGAATTAAGACGAATAAAAAGAGTGTAATCAAATAGACTCCCAAATATTCGATGAATTGAAACATAGTACTTTGAATGAAAACTTCAGGTATATTAGTGTTCCATGCGCAGTAGGCTTCATTAATTAAATAAGCTCCAGATGATCCAATAAATGTCGAAAGAAAAAAAATTATTATTGTGGTCCCTGTCATTCAAGTTTGCTAATGACCTTGTTCTCGAAAATTGCTTTTAGTGTTTCCTTATCTCCTTCAATTTTATCGCAGAAGTACTCAAAAAAGAACACGTGAACTATAGTGGTTGAATCAGAAGATGGTCTAATCCCAAATCTGGTTTCAAAACTGTTATTACAATAATTAGAGGCAATTGTACAATTTAAAGTATCACTCATAAATGGTTCATGATAATTGCCTTCAGCATCCATATATAAGCTTAAAGAATCGCCAGTATAAATATTCACGGCATAGCCATTTGCGGTATCCACTTCGAGACTGTTGTTAAAGTTTGAATAAAATACAAGATCATCTAAATGATAGAGCTTATTAACTACCGTATCTTTTGGCAGGTTAACAACATAAGTTTCATTCGCATCAACATATTCACTGGCTTTAGACGTAGCAAAGAATGCAAAACATGAAACAAGCAGGGATGAAAAAGCAAGGGTATTAAACTGTGCATCTTGCCCATCATATTTGCTCGCATATTTATATGCAAGAGGTAGCATTGACAATGCCATTAAATCCCAATAATCGATGACTCTAGCATATTCGATTATTCCAAGAGAATTCCAGTAATGAATAAATCCTTCAGATAATGGTGATTTCCACCAAATAAAGAAGAGTCCAACTAAGAGAATGACTTGCTTTTTAGCTTTTGGGAATATCGCCAACCAAAACACTGCAAAAATGAATACACCTGCAAAGTCCGAGAGTTTACCGGTAATTACATTGCTAAAAGACGACTTAAGTACGAAGTCATTCAAGAGCAATAACAATAATGCAGTTATAAAGACTGGTGTTTTGAGTAGATTCCATTTCATACTCATATTTACAGTAATTGCTTTTGAATGGTTGGTTGAAGTATATTAACTCAATGTTAAAAGTAGAATCTGATTAAGGCGTTAGGCGTGAAACCTAAATAATAACGATCAATAGCATAAACCTCTATTATTTCATTTCCAAAATCATCTTCATCCCAATCCACGTCGAAAGTTCTATTCAATAGGTTATCTCTGTTATATACATTTAGAATTGAGAAGCCTAATTGCCCTTTCCATTTCACATCTGGATTTTTAGGAAAATTCCAAAGTATGGTTAAGTCAAGTTGATGGAATAGGGGAAGCGTTTTATTATTGAAATTTTGGTAATTCACGATGTATTCGTTCTCTTCTTCTTCAGGATCAGCAGGAAGAATTGTTTGATACCCCGTTGCTCCAGTATAAGGACGCCCTGAAGCAATTCTAAAACTAGCAGCCACCTGAAATGATCTCCACGAAAGTACATTCACAAACTTTAGTCGATGAGGTTGAACAAAAGGCGCAATAAATGACTCCGCTTGAATTTCAGGAAAACTATACTCCGTTGTAGAAAGGGTGTACGTAAGCCAAGTTTTGAGGAATTTTGAATTTCGGTGTAAAATAAAATCAACTCCATAAGCCGTGGCATCACCTCTTACGAAACCTGTAGATAGATTTTGATTAGAGGAAAAGTTTACAATGTTTCGCATGTCTTTATAGTATCCTTCTACATCTAAAGACCAGTTATCAAGACGCATAGAGAGCCCCGCATCAAAGAAATTACTTGAGGAAATCTCAACCTCATCACCATCTGCCATTACCCAAATTCTGTTAGATAAACCTAAATCTGACTGGTCTATCTCATCCACTTGGTTGACATATTGATTTTGTCTACTAAAGCCCAAATTTAAGTTCATGAATTCATTTAACTTATACTGTAAGTGAACTCGAGGCTCTACTAATAAATCTGAGGTAAGCGCATAATAGCCAAGCCGGGCACCTACTTTGGTAAAGAATCTATTTTTAGAGAAAATATGATTCGCGTAAACACTGTGTATCATGCCCTCATTCGAGCCTGTTTCTTGAATCAGTTCACCTTCTTCCTCGAAATCAGAAATTGAATAATTTATACTAATCGACTCTAGTTGATATCCGAAGATAAAGGAGTTGAATTCATTTAATTTATAATCAACACCAGTGCGCAATGATAAGTGATTTACGAGGTTGTTTTTATTGTTAGATTCTTCAATGTCTGTGGTGTCTTCACTCTCTTCAAAAATGAACTTACTGAAATTGTATTCATAATTAGACCAGCTAAATTCAAGATTGGAGCTTATTTTTTCGGTCCAAATTTGTTTGTATTCCGCACCAAAACCTAAACTGCTTGAAACAATATCATTCTCTTCGCTAATCCCATCCTCAGGTAAAATAGTTGAGTAATAAAGTGAGTTTTTGGCGTACATGCCGCTCATGGATACGTACGATTTTTCTGTAGGTCGCCAGAAAAATTTTGCGTTGGCATCGTAAAACAAGAATTGATTCGTTACTTCTTGCTCATTCACCTCGCTTCCTTCAAATCCTGGTTCGTTTTCAAACTCAGAAGGACTCAAGATTTCTGTTTCTTGATAAACTCTATTGGCGTATTGGGTATACGTTGGAGAAAGCCATAAATCGGTTAATGATCGCCTTCCAGAAACCAAAAAGCCCATCTTTTCTCCAATAGGAGTTTCAATGTTTGCATCTGAATATAGCATATTGGAACCAACATTTATATTAAGTTTTTTAGGCTGATAATTAATCGAAGATAAATCAATTAAACCGCCTATTTTTCCTCCATAGTAAGGGCTATAAACACCTCTGTAAATGTCGGCTCTGTCAATTATGTTTGGGTTTATCGAAGAGATCATTCCATTAAAGTGTCCTGGCATATAAAGGGTAATTCCTTCCCATATTAAATGGTTTTGGTCAGCAGTACCACCACGAATTTGAATTTCAGAAACGGTTTCACTCGAAGAGTTAATTCCAGGAACGTTTTGAACCATTTGAAATATATCTGGATCTGTTGTTCCAGGAACGGCAACAAGCTTTTTAGGTTTAATGGAAATACGCGAAATATCTTCATTAATGAACATTCCTTCTGAAAGGTATTCTACTACCACAGTTTCAAACTCTTTTACGTTAAGTTCTAACTTCACGGTAGCGCCATTTTCCAGTTGAGATGCCGGTACTCGAATAGTTTTGTAGCCTATGCTTGATATTTCTAAAATTGGCTCTGAATCATTCACGTAAGAAAGGTTTACATTTCCGTTCTCATCGGCGTAGGTCCCTTTATAGGTTCCAACAACCCGTACTTTCGTAAATGGAACTTTTTCTCCATTAGAATTCTGTATGTTACTTGAAATGTTCCAGGTGACTCTGGAAGGGACAATAACAAACTCCTTATTTACAAGGTTATAACTCAAGCCTGTGTTGTTCAGAATAGCAGTTAATGCTTCTTCAGCTTCAAGATTGATTAATGTGATAGTTATTGATTTATCCGCGATAAGCTTAGGATCGTAAGCAAAGCTTAAACCATATTTGCTCTCTAGAGTTTCAAACACAGCACTTAAGGGCTCTTCAGTAAATTTTTCGTTGATTTTGGTTTGGGTGAAAGAGCCTGTAGAAAGTATAAGTAGTACTGTTAAAATCAATAGTCTCATTCACGAAGCTTTATCTCTTTTTCAGATAGAATATCGTATTGAATATTCATAGGATCAAAGACGATTTTTAAGGCATCTTCTAAATTTCCATGAGGGAATGTACCTGTGTATACTCGCTCTTTAATACTAACATCTTCATCATCAATGCTAACACCATATTGGTCTTCTAATTCTTCAATAACAATAATAAAAGGAGCTTCGTGGAACGTACTTTCGCTATTTAACCAGCTCACCTTTTCATCAAAATTAGGAGTCCATTCATTTACTAAGCTTCCATCAACTATTTTACACGACATACCAGGTTCTAGAATCATGGCTCCCGACGCTTGATCACTCACTTTAACTTTACCTGAATAACAAGTAACTTCTGTTAGATCACTTCTGCTTCTAATGTTAAATTCAGTACCTAAAACTTGAATAGTACCTTGGTCAGTTTTTACTGAAAATTGATCTCCTTTAGTCACAGAAAAATAACCTTCACCTTCTAATTCAACAACCTTCTCCTCTTCCCAAGAACTTTCGTTGTAATCAAGTTTAGAATCAGCGTTCAAGTAAACCGTTGATTGATCAGGTAATGCAATAGTATCCGTTTCCATCTGAGCGGTAGTGTGAGAAACCAAAATATCATCACCTTGCATTAAGAAAAGTAATGAGCCTAGTCCAAGAATGATTGCAATAGAAGCCGCAATAGTCCATTTTCGCATAGGGTTTAACTGAACTACTTTTCCTTTGCGCTTATCGTTTAATAGAGCAAATTCTTTCTCCAGATCATACGCAGGCATTTTCATACCTTCTGTATAATTCTTGATGTTCTCATAGGTCTTAAAAGCCTCCGAAGCCTCAAATTCCTTGAGTTCTTCAGGGCTCATATCGCCGCTAAGCCATCGACCTAAAGCATCATCTTCTATTTCTTTTTTTGACTCCATTCGTATCTAAAACAAGCGAGAAAGTATTTACCCCACCCCCTTGATTAAATTTCTTTTATTCTTGCTCTTAAAAACTTAAGTGCTTTACCCATTCTTTTTTCTACTGCTTTTACGCTAACCCCTAGTTCTTCAGCTATTTCGCTGTATTTCTTTTTATCAATTCTATTCATTAAAAAAACTTCTCGCTGCGTAGGTACCATTTCTTCAATAGCATCTTCGAGTCGTTTTTTAAATTCTTGTTCTTCTAACTGAAATTCTGGCGTCTCAATATTTACGTTGCTACTTGCCCCACTTTCCTGATATTTTAATTTTACTTTAAGGTGGGCTATGTCATTTTTAAATGCATTAGAAGCAACAGTGTATAAGAAACTCTTTGCTTTTTCAGGAAGAATTTTGGAACAATTCTCCCACATTTTCACATAAGCCTCTTGTACCAGGTCATGCGCCTTTTCTAATTCACATCCTCTATATATAAGGAAGTTTCGAATCTGAAGCGAATACTTTTCAAAGAGCCCTTTATAAATGTTCTCTTCGCAAACGTTGCTTTCTAGATTCTTACTCATCGAGGTACAAAAGTAGGACTAAAAATTTTAAAAAATATTTGGTGATGGGGTAGGGTAAAAATGAATAGGTCTGTTTCAGAATAAAGACCATAAAAATTTCACGCTATGAAGAAATTAACATCACTACCAAACATTGCCGCTTTACTTTCATTGATTGCGGTAATCTTAATTACAGTAAAAGTATATCGAGGAAATTTTCACTTAACGGAATATGAAGATGGTGTAGAATATGCACTTACTTATGACTTTGATCTGCAACAAGGTGAAGACAAAAAGTATTTTGTAAAAACATACTTGCCTCAAAATTCAAACCGACAAGAAATTAAACTGACTTCAAATAAACATGAAACAGAAAAATTTGAAGAATATGTTTTAGGAATTAATAAAGTGGGAGAATGGTCAGGAGAAAAGGCTACTAAAGATAATATACAATGTAGTTTTCATGTGACTTTATTCCAGAAACGTTTTGAAGTAAACGAAAGCTTAAAGCTGAATGATATTACAGCTAAGAACACGCCTTATGTTGAGCCGGGTGTTTTTATTGAGTCGGAAGATCCAGAGATAAAAACCCTTGCTGCGCGACTTAAAGGCAAACGAACAAACGCAAATGATATTCTAACAGCCTTATTTAATTACGTGTATGAGATGCCTAAACAATCGCTTAAGGAACTCATGACGGCGAAAGAAGCACTAGAGATTAATGCTGCATCATGTAATGGGAAAAGTAGATTATTCGTTGCTTTATGCAGAAGTTTAGATATACCTGCGAGAGTAGTAGGTGGATTAATCCTCAACGAGGAAAGAAAAAAGACTTCTCATTTATGGGCTGAAGTACTTATCAATGGTAAATGGATACCATTTGATGCATTAAACGGATACTATGCCTTTATTCCAATAAACTACCTCGAAATATATAAAGGAGATGAGTTTTTGGTAATGCGCTCTGCTGATTTAGCCTTTGATTATAACTATGCAATCACTAAGGTTCAACGAAATGCGAGTTTTTTTGAAGGATTTAATCTGTATTATATTTCTGAGAAATTAGGAATAGGGGTTAATGTATTGTCGCTTCTGATTTTATTGCCATTTGGAGCATTGATAGTCGCGATATTCAGAAATGTTGTTGGCCTAAAAACTTTTGGTGTTTTTCTACCAGTGCTTATGGCAATTTCCTTTATCTCAACGGGGGTTGGTACAGGAATAATTGCGTTCGTGGGTGTGCTCTTGATAATAAGCATTCTGCACTACCCACTGCAAAAATGGGGAGTGCTGCATGTTCCAAAGCTAGTGGTTATGTTAAGTGGAATAGTACTCCTCATGATTGTACTCATGTATTCGGGACTTGAGTTAGGAATCTCAGCGGTAGATGGACTTACCTTTTTCCCTATTGTGATTTTGACGTTTGCCGCAGAAAAGTACGCACGAATAGTGGTTGAAGAAGGATTTGGTAATGCGACTAAGGTCTTGGCTCAAACCCTTGTAGTAACCCTAATATGTTTGCTGATAATAAGTTCTGATGCGATTTTTCTGATAACGATGAATTTTCCTGAAGTGCTGTTAATTGTTGGGGCTTTATCTCTGATGCTTGGGAAGTGGATTGGATTGAGAATATCAGAATACAGAAGATTTGGATGGATTTTAAGCTAGAGGATTATGAATAGTATTAGAAAAATTGAAGAAGAATTTCTAGGGTTAAACCATAGAAACGTAGGGTACATTTTCCCTTCAAATGAAAGAAAGCATTACAAACTTGCTGATGATAAAGTGGAGTCTAAGCGCATACTTGAGCTAAATGATATCCAGTGCGCAAGAACATACGCCGTGATTTCGAAAATTGGCAATATACCTGGAGTGTTGGAGAAGATGAAGGCGTATAAAAGTTTGGCCATTAAACCAGCCAATGGAAGTGGAGGAGAAGGCATCAAAATTTTACGTAAAAATCAGGACGATGAATGGACTGAAGGTGGCAAGGTAGTAGATGAAGATGCCCTTCACCTCTATTTGGCCAACATTATAATGGGAGTGTATTCGTTGACAAGTACAGACAAGATTTTAATTGAAGAATGCATTAATCCGCACAATTGTTTTCATGACATATTTCCAAAGGGGGTAGCTGATTTTAGAGTCATCCTGTACAAAGAGGAAATTGCTTTAGCGATGTTGCGAATGCCAACCAAAAAATCAGATGGAAAGGCGAATTTACATCAAGGTGGAATTGGAATAGGGGTAGACATTAATACCGGAAAAATGACCATGGCCTATGATGGTGAAAAGTATACCGATCATCATCCAGACACGGGAGCAAAAATTAACGGCGTTCAACTTCCTTTTTGGGAAGAAATATTAGCCCTTTCTTTAAAAACGGCAAAACATTTCCCGCTTAAATATTTAGGGGTTGATATTGTGATTGATAAGTTACAAGGTCCTTTAGTTATGGAGGTTAACGTTCGTCCTGGGCTTGGAATTCAAATGGTAAATAAACAAGGCTTGAGACCAATTTTAGAAAAAATTGACGAAAAAATTAAAGAGGGGGGTGGGGTAAATTAATCCCTCCCTGTTTTAGATACAAACATTAAAAACAAAGATTATGAAATGCTTAAAACCATCAGGACCATACTTAATTTTAATAGGACTACTAATTGCAATTTCATTAGTTGATTTTACACCAGAAAAATCATCAGAACCGATAAATGAAGCATGGGCTTCTGCAAATGATTACAACGAAAATTTAGAAGTATTAGCTCAAAACACCCGCTCTTATGAAACTGAATAAAATTTTAATTCACTCTCTAAGTATAATTTTTTCTGCTCATAGTTACGGGCAAGGAAGCTATAATATTAAGTTAAACCCAACTGGAGGCTATGCCTTTAACTTGCTGAAGTCGCCATCGTTTTATATGAATGATACAAGTGAGCTGGAACGAGGTGATTTATGGATGAACTCTGCCTTTATTGGAAATAGTTTGACGGCATCATTTTCTCCTGGAAATAAGAGACATAAAATAGGCATTGATGTCCGTAATAAATTCTTCTTGGCCTCAGGCGAAAATTTTGAAGCAGGAGAACATCGTTATGGTGTTAACCACAAGGTTGTTTTACAGAAAGGGCTAACCCTTAGCTCAAAGTTAAGTTATACGGATTTTACACGTTCGGGGGTAGACCAGGATAATTTGATTGGCATTCCTCTTTCTTATAAAAGATGGAGATTAAATGAGCGTATAGATTGGAAGTTATCTAAAAAGAACCACTTTATCTTCAATCCTTTAGTGGAGTCTAAATTTTACTCCATGGAAGGATTTAATCGATTCACTTATTTTAAATACGGCGGAGAGGTTGCCTACCAGCGCAATTGGAAGCTTAAAAAGAAAGTTGGGTTGGAGTTTAGCGGGGGTGTTAACCAGCGTAGATACTTTATTTCAAAAACTGAAGGCGATAATTCCTTGAATAGAGATTGGCTTTATTTTACTGGAGGTGTTGGTTTAAAGTTTAGACTTGGAGAAACGGCCAAATTATACTGGAATTCAACTTATACAAACCGAATAGATAGGAGTCATGACCGATTAGGGTTTAATCAATTTACCAATGGTGTTAGGTTTGAATTTAGAAAAGGAAAGTGGAAGATTAATGCGGACTTAGCCAGTACATTAAGACTATACAAAACCTTTGAGTTTTCTTTTACAGAAGCAGGAGACGATGGTGAAGAAGATGAAGTAATTGAGGGATTATTACGATTCAATTATATCACCTACGGAATTGAGGCTTCTTATGCTGTAAATGAACGATTAGGCCTTAGATGTTATTTGGATAATAAATCTCGGATTTCTAATGCAGATTTTGAAACTAGAAGAGGGGCACGTTCTTATACCTTAGGTGAAGTTGGCTTCGGAATTACATGGTCCTTATCAGGGAATACAAAAAAGAACTAAAAATCATAGGGTGAATGAAGGGACCTTTCTCAACCTGGTCGAGAGGGGTCCTTTCATATTTTTATCAACTTGGTGAATTTCTTAGGAAGAGGCAATTCAAATTTTAAGGGTTCTCCTGTAATGGGGTGATCAAATTGGATTTCTGTTGCATGGAGATAGAGCCCCTTGTGCATTTGTAAATGTTCTTCGCTTCCATAATCCTGATCCCCTAAAATGGGATGTCCAAGATGAGCAAGATGCTTTCGGATTTGGTGTTTTCTGCCTGTTATTGGTTTAACTCGTACAAGATTAATTTTACCGTATTTTCCAGAATTTTTAAATCCAATTATTTCAAAATGTGAGACAGAATTTTTCCCATCAATAGGGTTTGATACCGTTCCCTTTTCTTCCATCTCACCGATGGTCAGGGCATGGTAAGTCTTTTGAATTGAAGTTGCAGCGAAGGCCTCTTTTAGTTTGTTTAAGGCCGATTTAGTTTTTGCTACCAAAAGAATTCCACGGGTTGGGAAGTCTAATCTGTGGGCTGGCATTGGCTGCAGCAACGCATCCTGACTAGGTGTATCTTTCAAGTTAAAGGGTAAAGCATGCTCAACTGTTCTAAACGTATTCCCACTCACAATCATTCCTGCAGGTTTATCTACAACGGCTATAAAATCATCCTCAAAAAGAACAGGGATTTCAAATTCAAAAACTGGCTTAGGTTCGAGTTTTAAAAGAATCAAATCTCCGTCAACAACATAGTCTCCAGACTTTGTCGGTTTTCCATTTAGTCTAAAGAGCCCCTTTTTTAAGGCTTTCTTGACTGATTTACGGGATGGCAATTCAGAGAATTTACCCACCACATAATCGGAAAGTCTTTCTTCAGGTTTACAGCCTTTAGCGGTATGTGTTATTGAATGTTCCTTACCCATTAAAGGTCAGTGATACCCATATTATAGAACACGAAGGCCATTTCATCAACAGCTGCATCTATTCGTTTTGATACCGGTGTGCCTGCACCGTGACCAGCATTGGTTTCAATTCTTATGAGCACTGGGTTTTTACCAGCTTGTTTTGCTTGTAATTCAGCAATGAATTTGAATGAATGCGCTGGAACAACTCTGTCATCATGATCACCTGTAGTTACCATGGTAGCAGGATACTTAGTCCCTTCTTTTACATTATGCACAGGAGAATAACCGAGTAAATATTCAAACATTTTTTTATTATCATCAGCCGTGCCGTAGTCATACGCCCATCCTGCACCTGCTGTAAACTTATGGTAACGAAGCATGTCCAATACACCAACTGCTGGTAAAGCTACTTTCATAAGGTCTGGACGTTGCGTCATTACAGCACCTACCAATAGTCCTCCGTTTGATCCTCCTTTGATTGCCAAGAATTCTGATGAAGTATACTTTTTATCAATCAAGTATTCTGCTGCTGCAATGAAATCGTCAAATACATTTTGTTTCTTCATCTGTGTACCGGCATCATGCCATTCTTTTCCGTATTCTCCGCCACCTCTAAGATTAGGAACAGCCCAAATACCGCCATTTTCCATCCAAACGGCTCTTGATAGGCTAAAGCTAGGTGTTAAACTTACATTGAATCCTCCATATCCATAAAGTATAGTAGGGTTTGTACCGTCCATTTTTATTCCTTTTTTGTAGGTGATGATCATAGGTACTTTGGTTCCATCTTTCGATTTGTAAAAGACTTGTTTTGATTCAAAGTCACTTGCTTTAAAATCGATTTGAGGTTCCCAGTAAAGGTCCGAATTACCATTTTCAATAGTTTGTGAAAGAATAATAAAGTGTTTTCTCTTCCTTTTTAGCGCCAAAGCCGCTCGCTGTGCCTACACCAGGTAACTGAATTTCACGCACAAGTTCACCTGAATATTGGTATTGTTTAACTTGCGAAATGGCATCTTTCATGTAAGAGGCAAAGAAATATCCACCACCAGTGCTTGCATTCAGTACAAATTCGGTTTCTGGAATAACATTTCTCCAATTGTTTTGATCTGGAAATTCTGCTGAGCAAGACACCAATCTCTTATTTGGAGCATCTAGATTAGTTACAAGGTAAAATTTATCATCCTCGTTTTCCAGAACATATGTATCGCTCTCATAACCCGTAATGAATGGCGTTAGTCCTGCGGAACGTGTTTTAGATTCTAAATCAATAAAGTATAATTCGTTACCTGAAGTTGAAACAGAGGCAGAAATGATTAAGTAACGATCATCTTCTGTGGTATAACCACTTACATACCTTCTTTTTTCTTCTTCTTTCTCACCAAAAATTACCTTGTCTGAACTTTGGGGAGTTCCCAATTTATGGTAGTAAAGTTTATGTTGATCAGTTTTAGCTGAGAGCACAGAACCTTTTGGTTTATCGTAACTAGAATAATAGAACCCTTCAGATCCTTTCCACGAAATACCAGAAAATTTTACATCACGAATAGTATCTTCTAAAATCTCACCAGAGGCAGCATCCATAATTATGATCTTTCTCCAATCCGATCCTCCTTCTGAAATAGCATAAGCTACAATTTTCCCGTCTTTACTAAAGCTCACTTGTCCTAAAGATATTGTTCCATCTTCTCTGAATTTATTTGGATCTAGGAATACTTTTTCAACACCATTATCATCTTGTGAGTATAGTACATATTGATTTTGAAGCCCATCGTTTTTATAGAAATACGTTACGCCATTTTCTTTGAAGGGAGCTCCTACTTTTTCGTAGTTCCAAAGCTTCGTTAAACGATCTTTAAGCTTTTCTCTAAAAGTGATTTTTTCGAGGTATCCGAAAGTAAAAGTGTTTTGACGAATAACCCAGTCCTTCGTTTCTTCACTCATGTCATCTTCCAACCACTTGTAAGGGTCTTGAACTAGCGTTCCAAAATACTTAGCAGAAGAATCTCTTTTAAGCGTTTCTGGATATTCTAATTTTCCTCCTTGTGCAAATGCTGCAGCTGCAAGAAATAAAGCAGCAGTGGTAATGATCAAATTTCTCATGAGTAAATCTTTTATTTAAAGGTAAGTCAGTACTTGGGCTTGCAAAAGTAATTATTTGAGCAGGATAGCATTAGCTTGATGATCGGTAAATAGATGATTTAAAAAGAAAAACCCCAGCCGGGGATTGGTTGTTTTTTTAAAAATTAATTTTGAGTTAATAACAAATATCAATCACCATCTCATCTAAATACTCTTCTGTAGTTTCTTGTGAGTGTTTGATAGGAATTAGAGCAAAAACCTTTTGATTTTCTTGCACAGAGGTAGGTAAGGTAAATCCTGGTTCTTTGATGAGATATTTGGTTTTCCCGTTACCATAAACTCTTGGGAACATTATCTCATTTCCAGCATGTCGTTTTTCTACACGTGAGGTCCAGTCTATGTCGCGTAGCTCTGTTTTATTAATTGCATCGGTACACGCTTCTGTTACGTCTAAAAATATAAGATCATAACCACCACCAGCGACAAACCAAGCTTCATCGTAAGTGGTACTATCCACAGCCTCCGAGCCTTTTACATAAATCTCATCTTCCATTCCATAATGCTTCACTACATAATGACCTTTTTCTAAATTGAAATACCGAATATGTCCGGGAGGAATATCTGAATCCATTAAACCTTCTCCATCTTCACTATCTACTTGAACATTCACAGTGTCTTCATAAGGGTTGTAAAAGTTTACTATTTGTTCGTGAAGATTTGATCCTTCATTATTGGATACGTTTCTATCTTCATTATCTGCCGTTTGCTCTACAACATCGTTCGTGTAATTGAATCCTGGATCCGGGTCTTTGTTCACCCAATAAATTCCAAAAACAAGAAAAAATAATGCCCAGATCCATACCGGTATAAAGAAAAAGTCATGTCTTGATTTAGGCGGTTGCTCCCCAGTTTCAGGGTCTGGCGCGTTCATACCTATAAAGGCTAAGCCTAAAAGTCCAAGAGGGATACTGGCCCAAATCATGGTCCATCCCATAAATACGTTGTTTCCAAAACGAACATCGTCAAACGCATAACCAGTTAACCAACCAGAAATGACTAAAAATATTGGAACGATAATACCGCCCCCGCGCCAAATAAATACCATGTTTTAAATCTAGGTTAAAAATCGATTGAAATTCACTAAATTGTGTCCCCAAATTAAAATGAAATATAAAACATCTTAATTAAAGTATAACCAACATAAATTAATCTTAAGCAAAGAAATTCTCATCTTTGCAGCAATAAAAAACGCGTTTTATGGAAAAAAGAAGAATAACGATTGCCAAAGGAGACGGAATCGGACCTGAAATTATGGATGCTACGCTTTCTATTTTAAAAGCTGCTGGAGCACCTCTAGAGTACGATGAAATTTCAATTGGTAAAGAAGTTTATTTGTCTGGAAATTCTTCAGGTATTTCAACAGAGAGCTGGGATACAATTAGAAAAAACAAAATATTTTTAAAGGCTCCAATTACTACTCCTCAAGGTGGAGGGTACAAGAGTCTTAACGTAACAACGAGAAAATCGTTGAACCTTTTTGCAAACGTAAGACCCGTAAAAAGTTATGACCCGTACGTAGATACAAAGCACCAAGTAATGGATGTGGTTATTGTACGTGAGAACGAAGAAGATTTATATGCTGGTATTGAGCACCGTCAAACTGATGAGGTTGAGCAGTGTTTAAAGCTGATCACGCGTCCTGGATGTGAGAAAATTTGTAAGTACGCTTTCGAATATGCTCGTGTTAACGGAAGAAAGAAAGTGACGTGTTTCTCAAAAGACAACATCATGAAACAAACTGATGGTCTTTTTAGAAGAGTGTTTAATGAAATCGCAGCACAATATCCAGATATTGAAAGCGATCACATGATTATTGATATTGCATCAGCTAAACTGGCTAACTACCCAGAAAACTTTGATGTAATTGTAACGGCAAACTTATACGGAGATATTATTTCTGATATTGCTGCTGAAATTGCAGGTTCTGTAGGTTTATGTGGATCAAGTAACATTGGAGAAGTTTGTTCAATGTTCGAAGCAATTCACGGTTCTGCTCCAGATATTGCAGGAAAGAAGATCGCGAACCCAAGTGGATTATTAAACGGTGCAATTTTAATGCTAAGACACCTTGGTGAGCAAGAAATTGCAAACAAGATTGAAAACGCATGGCTAAAGACCTTAGAAGATAAAATTCATACAGCTGATATTTACGAAGAAGGGCAAAGTGCTCAAAAAGTAAATACACAAGAATTTGCTGAAGCAGTAATTGAAAGACTTGGTCAAAAGCCATCGCAATTAAAAGCTGTTGAAGGTGAAAATAATGATACTATCCAATTCTTGAAGTACGAAAGAAAGATGCACAAGAAAGAATTAAAAGGTGTTGATGTATTCGTTCACGACTCAAGAACAGATGCTATTGATTTCGGAAATAAATTAAAAGAAGCAAGCACTGGAGATCTTGAATTAATCCTTGTTACTAACCGTGGTGTAAAAGTATGGCCAGCGGGATTCAGCGAAACATTCTGTACTGACCACTGGAGATGTCGTTTCGTAACGAAAGATGATAAAACGGTATCAAATAACGAAGTAATTGAGTTATTGAAGAGCGTTGGAGCACATGGATTCGATGCTATCAAAACTGAAAACTTATACCACTTTGACGGAGAAAGAGGATTCTCTCTAGGTCAAGGACAGTAAAATAGTTCATAGCTTTTTTGTGTCTGCAGATAGATACTACCTTCTAACAACCCACAATATTATGGAAGGTAGATGCACACAAAAGAATGAGCAAACTTTTCCAAGGACGTAAAGTACTACTTATATCCAAGCATAGAAAAGAGGAGATAATCGCTCCTCTTTTCTTAAGTAGTCTTGGTTTAGAGGTTGATCTTAGTTTGGGTAATGACACGGATACCTTAGGCACTTTTGACGGTGAAGCTAATCGTGAATTAACACCATTGGAAACACTCTGTAAAAAGTGTTAACTTGGTAAAGAAAAAGCCCATGACGGTCTGGTCGTGGCAAGTGAAGGTAGTTTTGGAACTCATCCTACCTATTGGCTCTCTCAGGCCAATGAAGAATTAGTAATGCTTAAAGACTTTAATAATGACCTAGAAATTGTGGGTCAGGCCTTGTCTACGTCCACAAATATGGATGGTCAAGAAATTACGTCTGAAGCAGAGTTGCTGGCATTTGCAGAAAAAGTAAAGTTCCCCTCTCACGCGTTAATTCTCAAAAATTGTGATGTTGCTCCTAAGAACATTGTAAAAGGGATTACCTGTGAAACTCAACTTAAGGAACGTTACGCAGACATGCTTAGGTCCGAACAGCGAGTATTCGTGCAAACGGATATGCGTGCCATGCATAACCCCACAAGGCAACTAATCATACAAGAAGCTACCCAAGATTTAATTGATAAAGTAAAGTGTACTTGTCCTAAGTGTAATACACCTGGCTTTTCTATTGTAAGGTCAATTCCTGGTTTACCCTGTGCTGTTTGTTCAACTCCCACACGCTCAATCTTGCGAAAAGAAAAAGAATGCCAAAAATGCGGTTACATCGAGACCGTTGAATTCCCTAATGGTAAGGAAGTAGAGTCACCACAGTTTTGTGATTTCTGTAATCCTTAGTTGAGCTGATTTAGGAGGCTCTCTTGCTACGATGAAATTTTAGCCCGTTTTAAGTCTATTCTCCTACAGCCCCATGTATTTAGGAAGCCAGCTATCTCCTTGACCTTTATAAAGCATGTAAATTACTGATAGTATAATTATTGCTGAAGTAGCAGCGAATGCATAATTCAATTCCAATTGACTCAGAAAGAGAAAATAAAAAAAGAAAATAGCAAAAAAAGCAATATTGCTTATGAGACCGTATGTTCTGAACTTTTTACTCGGGTTGAAAAGATTATCGCATATTCCGATTGGAATACATGAGACGAAAAAGAATAGCGGGTACGCAATTAAATTGACATCGAATATAGAAATAGGAATTAAATTGTTT
>JAKVAQ010000042.1:28062-41084 GCA_022447665.1 Crocinitomicaceae bacterium | reverse complement strand
AGAAGAACCATAAAAGCCATAGCGAGCACTAATCTATTCATTTGCTTTACGATTAAAGTGATAACCAAAAGTTATTCCGCCCCAATGTTGCCACTGAAAATCTACTAAATAGGAGATAAGTGTAGTATAAGAAAAACGCCAATAAAGGTTCTTTTCTTCGAGTTGTAAACGGTACCCAAAGGATAAAGGTGCTGTAATAAAAACACTCCCTTAGGTCGTTAAAGATAAAGCTTGTCCTATTCCAAGATCTAACTTATGCTTATACGCACCATAAATAAAATGACCCATGATCGGAAAAACTAAGTTGGTTCCATTGTTAGGATTAACAGGAGCTAGGCTAAAACCATAACGCATATGAATATCAAGTTTGTCTTTGTCAAGAACCTTGTGCTCGAAATTGATGGATGCAATGCCACCACTGCTACCCAGTTCTAAGGACCAAAAGTTTTGTTGTGTTAAACCCCTGAATGAGAAGAACAGTATGAGTATGAATAGAGAACGCACAACTTAAAATTAAGAAAATCCTTTATACTCTTTGATGTATTCATAAGCTTCTGAAATCGCAAGGAATTTACTTTCTGCCGATTTTTTATGTTCTTCACCTAAATGAATTAAGCGGTCAGGATGATGGGTTAATACTGATTTTCTGTAGGCCTTTTTGATTTGTTTTACCGTTGCTGATTCCATTAGCCCTAGAATTTCTAACGAGCGTTTTAGCTTAGACGAACTCTTATGAATAGTTTTCTTTTCCTCATTCCTTTTCTTCCTATTGTTTAATTCCTCCTCGGTAATGAAAGAGAACATGTTATAGATACCTCGGAGTGAAGGAACAGGGATTCGGATTGCTCTCGCAATCTCCAGGATAATTTTATCTTCAGCTTTAGTCAGCACTCCATCTGCAGTTACTATTCCGATCAGGAAATGAAGTAATTGAATTTTCTCACCAAAGGTGAAATTAAGGTTTACAACACGGGCAATATCAAGGTATTTAAACCTTTCGTATTTGCAATATTTTTGCAGTAGCTCCATAACCCGATCAACCTTTCTTTCATGAAAATGGAGACTTAAAGCCTTTTTTACATATTTGATTTCGGGATCTTTTTGGTAACCATCTACTTTAATTACCGAGGCGATTAAAATGAGAAGGGTATTGTTAAAGATGGTTTCTTCTGCAATGAACGCGTACTTCTTCCGCGAGTCCTTGTTACGATTTTTGACATAACCGTCATGAACGAATGACTGAATCGAAATAATAATTAGTACTACACCAAAGAATGCAAGCGCTCCGTTTTCTACTGATAATCCAGCATAGAGGAGCATTGCGCCAATTCCACCTGAAATAAGTCTTGGATTGCTTTTCGCTATTTTTTTCACAGATTTTGGATGGTCAATTAACAGGCTTCAAAGATAATCTTTTCCTATTCTGTTACTTTTGCAATTCCTGCGCATTCTAAAAGAAAAAATGATGCGGTTAACTTTTTTATTACTATTTGCCCCTACAGTGCTTTTTGCGAACGTTAGCCAATGTTCTATTGCAAAAATTTCGACTACATATTTAAAGTACGCTGAAGTTGAAAAACCAGCAGAACCTTACGAAACGACCCTTTCAAAAATTAAGAAAGATCGTGAATCTTTAAAGGAAAACAGTATTGTAATAGACTCTTGCCGTACCTATTTTTTAGATGCTTTTGAATACAAAGTTTTTCCGCATTGGGTGGGCACAACTTGGGATTATAATGGGTATACGAATACACCTGGAGAAGGAAAATTAATAGCCTGCGGGTATTTTGTTTCAACACCTTTGAAACATATGGGTTTTAATTGGGACCGTTATGAGTTGGCTAAAATGTATTCGAAACAAATTGTAGAAACCATTACCCCAGATATAAAGCAATACACAGATAAAACAGCAATGATTTTAGAGCTAAAATCGCGGGAAGATCATTTATATATAGTTGGTTTAGATTCACATGTAGGTATGTTTTTAAAGCGGGAAAATCGTTTATGGTTTATGCACTCCAACTATTATGAGATTAAAGGACCGGATAAAGAAATAGCATCAATAAGTAAGGCTTTATCAGATTCAGAATCATGGTGGGTGGGCACCTTCACTACAGATGATAATATGAAGAAGTGGTTGAATGGAACCTATATTCCAACCCCGCGAGATTAGTCAAATCGAAAGTCAACTGGGCGAATGATTAATCTTGTTGAGAATGATTTGAGTGCGATGGGCGTCCACGATCGGTGCGAAATTTTGGAGCTCCGGCGAGGTGGTAATGGTTCGTGCGACAAGGAGCGGAAAATTTGTCGATGGTGGCGACTTCTTTTGGTTCGTTTTCTTGGTCGCTCAAGAAAATGAACAACATTAATTTCTAGAAATACATGATGAGCTGAATATATCTTGAAATGTTTCTAGCATATTTTTTGTTTGTCCTGTATACTTGAAGAAGCCCTCAAAATATAGCGAGTCAATTACGGAATATATTCGCATGTAGCAATACTCTCTCTTATAATCCCCTTCATTGTCATAAGTGTCCACAGCTATTGTTAGACCATTTTTATAAATAACACTCAACTTCAGTTTTTTATCATCTCCACCTTGTGCCTTATTTGTAATTCTAGTTCGAATAAAAGACTCATTAAAGAAATCATTTAAATCTTCGTATTTGCTGGATATCTTACTTTCACTAAATTCAAGTTCTTGAACGGTATCATTTTTCCCTGAACTATAGAGATACTCCATTGTATCTTTTTGATAATAAAGTATGTTAGAGAATTTATAGCCAGTTGAATCTGTTCGCTTTTTGGAATGATAAAAATAAGTTTGATAGGAAGTATCAAACAAACCAAAGTCATTAAACTTCACCTTAATTCCAGACTCATCAAATACAAAGGAGTCGGTATATTCAACAGTTTCTTTGGGAACGGGAATCTTTTTTTCAATAGTTTGATTGCATGCACTGAGGATGCCAATACAAATACATAAAAGAAAGAATCTTTGGGCTTTCATTAATTTTAAAGGTAAACTTTTTCCACCAGGGATTGAAACGGCAGCCCCCCAATGTTTTGGGGGCTAGAGTGTAAAGCCCGTAGCAACCTCTGAAGCTTCAAGCGTAAGAAGTTCAGGTGGCCTAAAACAAAAAGCCCCAATCCGTGGGTTTGAATTGAGGCTCTTTTTTGGAATAAATAGTCCTATTATAATATCAACATCGCATCTCCGTAAGAATAGAAACGATACTTTTCTTTTACAGCTTCTTGGTAAGCTTCCATTACAAAATCGTGTCCCGCAAAAGCCGAAATCATCATCAATAATGTAGACTGTGGCGTGTGCAAGTTGGTGATTAAACAATCAGCAATTGAGAAATCGTAAGGAGGGAAAATAAATTTATTGGTCCAACCAGAATAAGGCTTTAGTGTACTTGCAGTTGAAACACTTGATTCAATGGCTCTCATTGAAGTAGTACCGATAGCACAAACTTTCTTCTTATTGGCTTTTGCAGAATTCACTAAATCAGCAGTTTCTTGCGTAATAAACGCCTGCTCAGAATCCATTTTATGCTTGGTTAAATCTTCAACTTCAACATTACGGAAAGTTCCTAAACCAATGTGAAGTGTAAGTTCAGCAAAATCGATTCCTTTAATTTCTAGTTTCTTTAATAATTGCTTTGAGAAATGTAAACCTGCAGTTGGCGCTGCTACCGCGCCTTCTACTTTGGCGTAAATTGTTTGGTAACGTTCTTCATCTTCTGGAACAACTTCACGTTGAGCTTTAATGTATGGAGGAATTGGAGTTTCTCCTAATTCAGTGATCTTCGCTTTGAACTCTTCATACGTTCCGTCAAATAAGAAACGAATAGTTCTACCCCTCGAAGTAGTATTATCAATAACCTCGGCTACCAATGAATCATCATCAGTGAAATAGAGTTTATTACCAATTCTGATTTTACGAGCAGGATCTACTAAAACGTCCCAAAGAAGACTTTCTCTGTTTAACTCTCTTAAAAGGAATACTTCAATTCTTGCTCCAGTTTTTTCCTTGTTTCCGTATAAACGTGCCGGGAAAACTCTAGTATTGTTGGTTATCATTACGTCACCTTCGTCGAAGTAATCCAATACATCTTTGAACATTTTATGCTCAATAGTTTGTTTCTCTCTATCAAGCACCATTAAACGTGATTCATCACGATTGTCTACAGGGTGTTTGGCAATTAATTCTTCAGGTAAATCAAAGTTGAACGCTGATAATTTCATGTGCTGTTTTCTAAAATTAAAAAAGTCCGCAAAGGTACAAATTATTACGGCATATTCTTACTCTACGGCATTTCATTTATATTTGTTTTTGAATGGAAAAGAAAGAGCTCACTGCCAGAGGGTTAGGCATAGGTTTGCTTGTTGCAGCTGTATTGTTTTTAGGGATCAACACCTACCTAATTACGGGAGAAGGTTATTACATGGTAAAGCTCACACTCACCGGTTTTGTGCTTTTAGGAATGGGTTTGGGAATGGTCTTGTTTCCTGGTCCAATAATTGAAGTTGAGAATACAGAACAATATAAGGTAGATATTAAAGGACCGCCAATTCCAGCAAGGAAAGAGCGTGTAAAAGGAAACTTTAAGGATCTTTGGAAAAGCTTGAGGATTTTGGATAAAACAATGTGGGTTATCTTTACACTTTTTGGTTTGTTACTGGCCTATTTTTATTTCGACTTTTTCGGACTTACACTTGTAGAAACAAATTATTGATGAAAGGATTATTATTTGTCGCGAGCCTCCTACTAATTATTAGTTGCGGTTCTTCGAAAGAAATTGTTGAGTATAAATACACCCAATCAAGTATGATGGGTAGGATGACCATTGCAGTAACTCAGGATTCAATAATAAAGTCGTACACAGGTAGAGGCACTCCCTCGAGAAATGCATTTGTAACGCCAGAGCAAACATGGACTGATTTAAATAAAGGAATGGAGAAGGTAGAGTTGAAGAACCTTGGAAACCTTAAATCACCAACCAATAAAAGACAAACTGATCAGGCACCGTATGGAAGATTGTATTTTACTACCAAAGATTCAACTTATCAATCATTGGATTTTGACGGAACGGATGCACATTCGGATTTCAAAGATATAATGAAGGTCTTTGAAGAACTTTTGCAGTTGAGGTAGTATTTGGGTGGCCACCGAGCGGAGTCGAGGTGTCCACATTGAGCGATATATGTCTTCTCGCTAAGTTTCTCCTTAGGGGAGTCGAATGGCTCGAAGTCCACTTAATCTACAAAACCGGGTAAAAAGCATCTTCAATATGCTCAACCGAACATTCATGACCTTGAATTAGCACCGAAACAATATCAAAACGGGTTTCCACATCTAGATTCTTTTCTTCGATATAAGCATTGGCAGCCTTAACTAAATGTTTTTGTTTTTGTTGAGAAACAGTGTCGTGGGCATCAGCCATAAAATCGTTAGCTCTAGTCTTCACTTCTATAATAACTAGCTCATCTTTATCGTATGCAATGAGGTCTATTTCAAGGTGTTTGAACCGATAATTACTTTCAATTATGTCATAACCCTTATTGGTCAAAAATTCTTTTGCCAACTTTTCACCCTTAATACCTAATGCATTGTGCTCTGCCATAGCACCAAAAATAGTCGTAATTTTGAATTCGCAACAGTAACCAAATTATTGCGAATCCTTATAAGATTGTATGCTTAGGCTTTTAGTTTTCATATTTCTATTCCAATTTTCGTTAGGTGGATTTGCCCAAATGTATTCTCATAAGAAGAAGTTTGGGACGCAACAAAACACAGTGTATTTCTATTGGGGGTATAATAGATCAATCTATACTCGCAGTAATATTCAGTTCACAAGCCCTGACTATAATTTTACTGTTTTAGATGTAAAAGCGAGCGATAGACCAGTTAATAAATTGGCGACTTATTTTAATCCGACAAAATTCACAGTACCGCAGTTCAATGTAAGAGTGGGATGGTATTATAAGCATCGTTGGGATTTTTCGTTGGGGTATGACCATATGAAATATGTTATGGATGGGGATCAAACCCTGTATATTGAAGGATATATTAATGGAACTACTTCGAGTGAGTTAAGTGGGATATACAATGTAAACACTGGACAAATTCCTATTCGCCAGCAAGATTTACATTATGAGAATACGAACGGCCTTAACTATATCAGCTTCCAGTTGAATAATACCGCGCCATTGTACAAAACAAATAATAGAAAGTTTGCGGTACAGCGCAGATTCGGAGGTGGTTTTGGCCCTGTAGTTACCCAAACGGGATTTACCTGGGATGGGGTTGATCATCAATCACGATTTCACCTAGCAGGTTGGGGAATGAGTTTGAACGGAGGAGTTCGTTTTGATTTCTTTAACCGCTTTTTCTTAATGTCGAACTGGACGGCCGGCTATATCAGTCTACCTAAAAACGAAACCATAGAGTATCAAGACCATTATGCGAAACAACAGTTTGTTTTTGGCCAATGGGAATTGGTAGGAGGGTTCTTGTTCTATTTGAGAACCAAAAACGCTTGTGATTCTTGCCCAGATTGGTAAGTTAACTTGAGAACTTATTTTAGGAGTGCATCTATTTAAACACTAGCATCGTTTGATAAGTATGAAATCTATTCTACTATCAATTTTGTTCTCTTCAAGCTTTCTAAGTTTTGGCCAAATTCCTACAATAAGCAGTTTGGAGATAACACCCGAGCCTCTTTCGGATAGTGACTCTATTTTATTCGTAGCAACTGTGGGTATGAACACCTTACCTGTGTACATAGATTTTATTACAATTTCTGATTCAGGCAGTTATTTTATTGTGGATGCGTGTTACGCATCTGGAATGTTAACCGCTTATGGAGAAAGGACAGACACATTCAATCTTGGAATCAAACCGCCTGGAGTTTATGATGCGATACTTTACGCCCATGGATATTGCGGTGATACGATATGGTCGAGTAAAGATACTATTACGTTTACCATTGGTTATACTTCAATGAGCAATATTGAAACCAATAACGTAACTATATTCCCTAATCCTGTAACTGGTGAAAAATTCAAAGTTTCAAATGAGGTTCAAGTTGGCTCCAAATACTTTATTTATGACATACTTGGACGAAATGTAAAAGAGGATTTTATACCTGAAAGTAGAGAGATTATTACCGGAAATTTAAACGGAAGTTATTTCCTTTTAATTGAATCTGAGAAAGGAAGAAAGTCGGTGCGAATTCAAATTGAGTAGATCAGGATTTCGCAAACCTGTAACTTATTGGCAATTACGACTGTTTAACCTGTATATGAGGTCGGTTTTTCTATTGGTATTCTTGATTTCTGTCGCTGCTTTTGGGCAGCGAAAGCATAAGGCACCACATTATATTTTTGATTTGGATATTGGGTTTAAGTCACTGTTGTATACCGGTGTAACTAATTTATCGTCTGATATAGTTTATCCGTCAGATGAAATTTACAATGTGGTTTACACCGAGGAATCTTGGGAAACTGATTATGATTTTAGTGCATCTTATGGGTTTCAGGCAGGTCTCGGAATTAATGTGATAAGTAAATCATCATACCAGTTGGATGTAACAGGTTTAGTAGGCAGAGGCCAATATAATAGTTCTGCAAACACTAACAGAATCGGTGATAACGGGATAATTAGCCCTAATGCGAACAATTATTATTCAGATGAGTTCATTTCAACTCAAACAGGAGGTTCGTTTCAGCATTTAGGTAGTGAATCATTGGCTCAAGTCGTGCTGAGAAATGAGATTCGAGTGTTTAATAATTTTTGGATAGGACCTCAAATAGGATGGCAATATGTTTTAAGATATGGTGATCAACCATCAACTTCTGCAGGATATGTACCAATACTGCACGAAAGAGATTTAGATATTATTAAGACTCATCAGTTATTTCTAGGAATTGTTTTATCTCAAAAAGTTAGGCAGTTTTCATTTGATCTATCTATTTCTCAAACCTTTCTTACAGTAGATAAAATGAAAACAGCGGGAAATTGGAACGACGATCCATTGAGATCACCTTCATCTTTGAATTTGGACTATCGTTTTCCAACTGTAGTAGATTTCACAGTTGGATTTTCTTTCTTTCAGCAGAAAAACGGCTGTGGTACCTGTCCAAACTGGTAAAAACTAAAAACCCGAGAGGGATGCTCTCGAGTTTTTACCTGTGTCCATGAAAAAATCCGCTTACTACGAAGATTTTTTGTAATTAATTATCGCTCGTTTAATTACAGTTCAAAGATATACTACATCCCCGGCCTAGGTTATTTTTTCGCCTTAACAAAGGGTTAAGAATATATAACATTAGGCCTACAAATAAAAAACCCCGCCAGTACGCTGACGGGGTAATTTGTATGTTTAAAAGACAGATTATTTGATAATTAACTTCTGACTTTGGGCGTTGTTGTTTTGTGTAATTTCAATGATATATAAACCTGAAGTTAATTCTTCGGTATCTATACTAGCAGGGTTTGCCTTTGAAGCCCACATTGTTTCACTGTATACAATCTCACCAGCTATGTTGTAAATTCTTACTATAGCTTCACCTGGAGCTTGAGCAGAAACAAAAACTGTTCCGCTTGCTGGATTTGGATAAACAGAGAATTTATTGTTTTCCAAACCTGCAATACTTGTGAAATTAACTGTGTAAGAAGCTTCGCCTTCACAACCATCGTCACTTGTTACTACTACTGTGTATTCCCCATCAGCATCAGGCGTATGAGAATCTGAAGTAGCTCCTGAAATCGCAGCTCCTTCAAAATACCATTGGTATGAAGCAAATGTACCTGTAGATAATACTGCAGAAGCAACAGTAATTACTGGAACTGGAGCAGGAAATTCAGTAATCATTAAGGAATCGGAAACTCCAGAACATCCTTCAGTTGCATTTTCATACCATGCGTTGTAAACACCGCCGTCTTGTGCGTAATACATCATGTCAGTTGCACCATCTATTTCATCTCCATCAAGCATCCAGTTTTGCGAAATTGTACCTGTTGAAGTGATTTGAATTTGAAGAGAATCACCTTCACAAAATTCAACGTCACCTGAAACTGATCCTACGTTAATTCCAGATAATTCAGAACAAGCTTCTACCGAGTATATAGTTAGGGTACTAGAAACTTCATTCGCTAGAATTAATAAAGCGTCTGTAGTAGGAGATGAAGCTGCATCAATGTAAATCATACCTTCTGCACCTCTATCTGGTCCGTCAGACGGTAAAGTTCTATTGTTGTAGTATCCGATATAAATAGGTTCTTCAACATCATTTATATTGAATGCCATTACACCACCAACTCTTTCTAGTGAAACGAATAGGTAAGCATTTCCATCTATCATAGCAGTGGCTACTCCTTCTGGCTCTGGACCTTTATCGTCACTTCTGTTCTTCTGTGGTTCACCTGGATCGTTATCCATGTTAAATAGGTCAACAAAAGCAGGGTCGTTTGCGATGATGTACTCAATCATATCACCCGAATCGAATACAACCTCACCATCAGTGTCCCAAATTGTAAAGGAGCGTGCACCGTAAGTGTATATTTGGTCAATATCACCGTCTTCATCAGTATCACCTGTAGCTGTAGTAGTTTTCATGCGTCCTACCCAAAGGCTGTTTTGAATGTAATCAGCGTTAGGATAAGCAGTTGGATCTAGTACTAAATCCTTTACTCTTTCCTCTTCAGAATAACCATCGTAGTCTCTAGCATCTCCTTCGTTGGCAGTAATTAAATAAACTTCACCTTGAATTTCAATGTTTGAAATTGCATCTGGTTGGTACATTCCAAGCGTTGGAATATTTGCAATGTTTATTCCAGAAGTTTGGTTCGAAGCATCCAAACCATTTCCAAATAGCATGTGGTCTTTGAAACCTAGAGGAAGTATATCAGTAATTTCTTCATCAACAAGATCAACTACGGCAATTGCATTGTTTTCTTGAAGTGTTATAACAGCAGTTTCATCACCAGGAAGAATTGTTACATACTCAGGCTCTAAATCTTCAGATACTGAAGCACCAGGGCCAAAAATACGAACACCATCATCTTTTAAATCAGCTTCTAAAGCGTCAAAATCAAGGAAGTTAAGATCTATAACATTTGCAGCAGTTAAGTTTTCAGGTAAGTCATCAATATTAATAATCGAAACAGAACCTTCTGGGTCTACAGTGTAGTCATCATCTGGCTCACCTTCACAAGCAATTACTAATTGATCTCCAGCGTGGTTGAATGTAACCATATCAGGTAAAACACCCACTTCTAATCTATTTAACCATGTTCCATCAGAATCTAATAAAGTAATGAATCCATTATCCGTTGCAACAGGCGCTTCTAAAGCAACAGCTACAAGTCCGTCAAAAACAGCCACTGAATTAATTGCCCCCACAGAATCAAAGTTGATAGATTCAACAATTACTGGAGTAGCAGGAGTAGTGATATCAATGATATCTAGATTGTTCATTTCAGAGTTTGACACATATAGCTGAGAAGTTCCTTCGTCGTAAACAACGATTTCAGCAGCACTTAAACCTTCAGTTCCGGTGCTAAAGCTTGTGATTAAATCAAGTTTTAATTCGTTAGTAGCAGTTAGAACTTCTCTATCATTATCAGTAATGTAAATGATTGTCATATCATTTCCACCAACTTCACCGTTTACGAAATTGTCCATTGTAAGAACGATGTATTCAGATTGCTCTTCCTCCATGTCATCAACAATCTCTACTTCAAATGATTGAGTTCCTGTTGCAGAGGCAGGGAAAACGATTGTAGTATCTAACAATACAAAATCATCAGTATTAGTAACCGTAGATCCAGAAACTAAAACAATGTCTACTTCTGTTGGAGAGGTATTAGATGAAGCAATGGATACATCGAAAGAAATTGTTCCTGCATCTTCATCAACAGTAATGTCTTCAGTGTCTAGTGTTAATTCAGGAGATGGTCCAGTTAATACGATTTCAGAAGTAGCCGTAGCTGCTCCTCCCGCAAATGTTCTGTTAATAGTAAAAGCATTAGCAACGGTATCGTATTCTCCGGTAGCAATAAATAATTCATCGTCCGCGATTAGATATGAAGTAGAAATTATCTTTCCACCAGTGTAGTTATCGTTTACTGCTAACTCTAAGCCATCTGCTGCTGATACTTCAGCTCCACCAATTCCGTCTCCCCAAAGGATAACATCAACAGGTACAGTTGATGCAGTGATAGATCCAACTCCAACGTTGAATACTGCGACACCATCTGCATTGGCACCACCGTTTCCAAAAATACCAGAAGAAGTAGAGTTACCAATTCCGCCGTCACCAGCTGTAGTAGTTACATCAATACTTCTAATAATAGTTCCTGTAGGCGCCATTGCTGTTCCACCTACATATACAACATCACCAGTACTTACTGTACCAGAAGTTATTTCAAATGCATAAGTATGTGAGCCACCTTCAACCCAACCATTCGCAGTAGCGGTTCCCATATTGGCAACGATTACTGTGTATGGTGTAGTAGAAAAGTCAATAGCTTCTGTAGCTAATAACTCCACGTATTCTTGAGCTCCATCAGAACCACTTGGGTTGTTGTTGACCTCAGAAATTAATAATCCTTGAGCCATTCCAAAACTGGAAAGTAAAAGCCCAGAGATTAACATGTAAATTTGTTTCATTACGTTAAAATTTAAGTTTAACGCAAAGCTATTTTGGAGAGATTTGGATAGTATTAAAGCAGGTTTACCCTTTCGTTATGCCTGCATAAAGGAATTAAGGTTGTCTTAAAATAGATTCACAAAACACTGTAAATCAGAAGTATAATAAGCTCAATTTTGTTAAAAATTAGTTAAAGGAGATTTAACACCTAGTTTTTGGTTCGTTTTGGCATAGAATTTTCAATACACTACTCGAATTAGACTATACCCGACGTCAGTTCGGGTGATTCATGGATTTTGGGTTAAGACCGCCTTGGGAAGGGCGGTCTTTTTTTTATGCTCGTTTGAATATGGCAAATCCAATGAAGGTGTAGATAAAGGCAATAGCAATATTCCCGAGTGAAAAGAATTGCCAGAACCAATAATCAGCGGTGGCCACACCTAATGTCGAAGCCATAAAAATGGCGGACTGATGCCAAGGCACTAAAGATTCGATAATGGTCCCCGTATCTTCTAAAGACCGTGAAAGCACCTTTCGGTCAATATTATTATCGTCGAATTTCTTTTTAAATGCATCACCCACGATAAAACTTGTCGCGTATTGATTGGAAGTCATGGCATTCGTAATTCCAGTGGAAATCAATACTGATCGAACCAAAGCACCAGAAGTTTTAACAAAACCAAATAGCTTGTTTACGATAATGGGCATGGCGTTAATCTTGTCTATAGCCCCTACAAAAACAAATACTAAAATTGAAATAATTAAGGGCTCTTTCAAACTATACATTCCACCTCGGGTATAGAGCTGAGCAACATTTTTAGAAACCCTGAAGTCGAGAGCCGCGGTATCAAACCCGGTCAATAAACTTCTAAGAATGGTGTTAGAACCAAAGTCTTGGAAAATGAAAGCCAGGATAACTGCAGTGAAACTCGAAACGATAAGCACCGGCAATGTTGGAAATTTTTTAATGGAACCAATTAGCACTATGATTGGAGGAAGTAAAAGAAGAAGGTTAAAGTTAAAGGCTTGTGAAGTCTCGTTTAAGGTTGTTGCGATAAGGGGATTATGAACTCCGGCATTCGCCACTGGGTGAGTATATCCTAAAATAAAATAGATGATAATAGCGATTAAGGCAGCAGGAATTGTAGTGTAAAGCATGGATTTAATATGATCCAAGACTTTTATCTCCACAGCCATTGCAGCCACATTCGTTGTATCTGAAAGAGGAGAAAGCTTATCTCCAAAAAAGGACCCTCCAATTATCGCTGCAGCGGTGATGGGTAAGTTGGCGCCCATAGAAACGGCCACGCCAATAATCACGACTCCAACTGTTCCTACTGAACCCCATGAAGTTCCGG
>JAKVAQ010000042.1:0-28052 GCA_022447665.1 Crocinitomicaceae bacterium | reverse complement strand
ACAGGTACAATGAATGCGATGAGGTAAATAAAATCAGGGTGAATTAACTTAATTCCGTAATAAACGAGCATTGGAATAGTACCGCACGCAATCCAAGACCCAATGATTAAACCAATGGCCAATAGAATCAAAAGGGTAGGCATGGCCTTGGCCAATTTACTTACGATGCTCTCGGATATTTCTTCCCATTTAAAGCCAAGATAAAAGAGTTGAGTAATTGCAACTGTACCTGCTAGAATGAAGATGATTTCTAGCGGAACAGGTTCGATTTTGAAAACTTGGGGAAAGACCAAAAGCCCTAGAATAATGAGTAAGAGTAAAGTTCCAACTGGAAGTATAGCCGTCTTAAATCCGTATTTTTTATCTTTCTTCAATAGTTCTACCTCTCAGGTATTAATCTAAGCAAAGATAAAAGAATAGGAATTTTAGTAATTTCAATAGTGTAGTTGGATGTAATTATTATGAAGAAGCATTATTTAGAGATTGAACTGGATAAAAACCCGTCATCCTTAAAGGATTTGAAGGAATTGATTTATTCAAAGTACTTGAATAGCATTACTGGTTCAGACGAGCTTTATGAGTATGAAGTAGAAAAGCTAGGTGCAGGTTATGAAGCGACAACCCAAGGGGTTTTTAATTCTGAATTGATCACCCCAATCACCCATAAGCGGTGCTATCAGGATAATGGTACAAGGGGCGCTTTTCATTACTATGTCAATACTTTCAGTATAGATAATGCGAATTTTGAAATCAACGAAAAGTTTCCAGCAGTCAAGGTTAAAATGTAATGTCTGGGAGAGCATCTTGAATTTGTAAATGATATTTTAAACTACTTTGGAGACGATCTTGAATTGAATTATGAGTTTAAGATAGAAGGCGTCCAAATCAACAAAGGATTATCGTTTCAATATTTTCATCAAATCAAGGATAACTATCAGTTGCTCGGCCAAGCATTTGATTTATCAAAGAAATTTAAGGAGCCTATTGTGGTTAAGGATAGTGAAGATAGGAAGGAATACTTGATAGTGGGAGAGGAAAATCAAAGCCGTTATCGTTTAACTTTTTGGAAAGATTTGCAACCGCATATAAATCGGAATTATTCGGGGTTAATGCTTGACATTGGCCAAACTGTAAATGCTGATATTCCAGAAATAATTAAAATCTATTTTTCTCATCATAATTCTCATGCCATTGGTCAAGTTGATTTAACGGTTGACCAATGCACTTTGATTTCAACTCGAATACCTACGTCGAAAGAAATTAAAGCGCTGGAATTAAACCTTAGAACTTTTCTAATGCTGTTGGAGGCGGTATAGTTAAATTTACAGTAATTGGTGCTAAAGTTCTATCTTCAAATCATGAAGAATCGAGTGACATCACATACTATCCAGATAATTCTGAGCCACCACCAAAAACGGTGTTAGTTGAAGGGATTTTGTCCGGAGTAGAATTTTAATAAATACTATATTTTTTCAGCAGTAATTTCATTGATGTTTAACCCGTTTTATACTGGCACAAAATTTGTTAATTTTTTGTTAAAATATAAAACGAAACACTTATGAACACTCGAAATTTACTTGCATCACTCTTGATGGTATTAATAGTCTCATGCACAGTTATTGAGCCCGGATTTGTTGGAGTGAAATCAAAATTTGGAAAATTACAAGGTCAGGTTTTAGAACCCGGAGCCTATTTCACAGGATTTGGAACTCGATTAATTGTAATGCCAATAGGAACCAAGAACATTGAAATCAATTTAAACTTGCCTTCTAAGGAGGGTCTAAACATTAATTCAAACATTTCAATCCTTTACCGTTTAGATAAAGAAATGGTGCCAAGCATTATCGAAAATATCGGTGATGGGTATGAAGATATCATAACCAATGTATTCCGTTCAGCTTCGGCAGATGTTTGTGCGCAGTTTATGGCGAAAGACATGCACTCAGGAAAACGAGGAGAAATTGAAGCACAAATTCAGGTAAAAATGTCTGAAGTTTTAGAAGAAAGAGGTATCATCATTGAAGCGGTTCTTTTGAAAAATATTTCTTTACCTGAAGGACTTTACAATTCAATTGAGGAAAGATTGAAAGCAGAGCAAGAATTGCTCAGAATGCAGTTTTTATTAGAACAAGAAAAACTAGAAGCTCAACGTAAAATTGTTGAAGCAGAAGGTGAAAGAGATGCGCAATTAATTCTTTCTGAAGGATTAACGAATGAAATACTTCAGTTAAAAAGTATTGAAGCTTTTATTAGACTTGCTGAGTCTAATGGGTCTAAGGTGATTATCACCGATGGTGGAACACCTTATTTAATTCAAGACACAGATTCTGAAGGAACAGGGAATTAACCCTTTACTAAATCGAAGCGGGTGTCACCTTCTTCTAAATCAGCTATTGTTCCTTGATTATTTTCTAGAGAACTAAAAGATATGTCCAATGCGAGTACTTCATTTTTGATGTATGTCGCATTGGATTCTATCGCTGACTTTACAACCTCATTGGCATCAAAAGTCAGCTTGATTTTATCCATTACTTCAAGACCAGAATCCTTTCTGAAATTCTGAATTCTATTCACCAATTCTCTGGCAATACCTTCAGATTTTAGTTCTTCAGAAAGTGTTATATCAAGTGCAACAGTGATTCTTCCTTCGGATGCAACTAACCACCCAGGAACATCATCGGTAACAATTTCAAAGTCATTTAAATCAAGCTCAATGGTTTCGCCATCAATATCACCTTTCCATCCTTCGTTGGCTTCAACATTGGCAATCTCCTCAGCCCCCCATTGGTTAACCATACCAGCAATTTGTTTCATTTGCTTTCCATATTTAGGCCCAATAGACTTAAAGTTTGGTTTAATTTTCTTTGAGATTACGCCTTCAGTATCTTCCAAAAGATCGATTTCTTTGATGTTCACCTCAGAGAGAATGATATCCGAAACATCTTGCAAACGTCTAGCAAAATCCTTGTTAAGAACAGGAACCATTATACGTTGTAATGGCTGACGCACCTTAATTTGTTCACGTTTTCTTAAGCTCAATACCATTGAAGATACCTTTTGAGCAATGTCCATTTTCTCTTCTAAATCCGTATCGATTTTTGAATCGTCACAGTCTGGGTAAAGTACCAAGTGAACAGAGTCGACTTCATTTCTTCCACAAGTTGAATTCAAATCGTTGAATAGTTGATCTGAGAAAAATGGCGCAATAGGTGAACTTAATATAGCCACTGTTTCCAAGCACTGATAAAGTGTTTGGTAGGCAGAGATTTTATCTTCAGAATATTCTCCTTTCCAGAAACGTCTTCTGCACAATCTTACATACCAGTTGGAAAGCTCATCAGTAACAAACTCTTGAATTAAACGACCCGCTTTAGTCGGCTCAAAATCATTGAATGCATCGTCAACCGCTTTGATTAATGAATTCAATTTTGAAAGAATCCATCGATCAAGTTCAGGACGATTTTCTACATCGGCCTCGGCATATGTAAACCCATCAATGTTAGCATAAAGAGCAAAGAATGAATAGGTATTGTAAAGCGTTCCGAAAAATTTACGCTGTACTTCTGTAATCCCATCAAGGTCAAACTTTAAGTTATCCCACGGCTGTGCATTGGTTACCATGTACCAACGAGTAGCATCTGGTCCGTAAGTATCTAAGGTCTCAAAAGGGTTTACTGTATTCCCTTTTGATTTCGACATTTTTTGTCCGTTTTTGTCTTGCACCAGTCCGTTTGAAACAACATTCTTGTAAGAAACGGTATCAAAAACTAATGCTGCAATCACATGTTGTGTATAGAACCATCCTCTTGTTTGGTCAACCCCTT
Organism: Crocinitomicaceae bacterium; assembly: GCA_022447665.1. Classification (GTDB taxonomy): domain Bacteria; phylum Bacteroidota; class Bacteroidia; order Flavobacteriales_D; family Crocinitomicaceae; genus JAKVAQ01. The sequence goes on along the minus strand of JAKVAQ010000042.1, from coordinate 24,228 downwards.
CTGCAATTAAATCACTCGGGAAAGCCGATGGTCCTTTAGGAGGATTTCCAGTTCGCATTGCTTCAACACCATTGTCAATCAGTTCTTTGTTCTCGAACGGATAGTGTTGTTGTGCGAATGGCGCTGAACCAGAATCAAACCATACGTCGCAAAGATCAGCTTCACGTTTTAAAGCTTTACCAGTTGGCGATATCAAGATGATATCATCCATATAGTTTTTATGAAGATCTATTTTGCCATAGTTCTCCTTACTCATGTTCCCTGGTTCAAAATCGGCCAGTGGATTAGCATCCATTAAACCAGCTTCCACTGCTTTTTGTGCTTCCGCTTTCAATTGCTCAACAGAAGAAATACAGATTTGCTCTGTCTTATCTTCCGATGTCCAAATAGGAATTGGAATACCCCAATAACGAGAACGCGATAAGTTCCAATCATTGGCCGTCTCCAACCAATTACCAAAACGTCCTTCACCTGTTGATTTTGGCTTCCAGTTAATGGTTTTGTTCAATTCAACTAAACGTGCTCTTTTATCGGTTACCTTAATGAACCAAGAGTCTAGCGGGTAGTAAAGAATTGGTTTGTCTGTTCTCCAACAATGCGGGTAGGAGTGGACATACTTCTCAATGTTGAACGCTTTATTTTCAATCTTAAGCTTTAGTGTAATTCTTTCATCAACACTCAAGTAAGATTTAAGGTCCGCAATAATTTCTTTAAGGTTTTCTCTTTGTTTTGCAAGTTCGACTTCTTCTTCCCCTTCTTCTAAATATTCTGCTTTAACATATTCACCGCCCAACCCGAAAACTGGATCGGAAAGTTCTTTTCTAAATCTTCCCTGTAAATCAACTAAAGGAACGGCGTTATCATTTTCATCTTTGATGAGCATCGCCGGAACTCCAGCGGCCTTTGCGACCAAGGCATCATCAGCACCGAAAGTAGGAGCAGTATGAACGATTCCTGTACCATCTTCAGTAGTTACGAAATCACCTGGTATAACAACAAATGCTTTATCTGCATTCTCAAATGGTTGGCAATAGTCTAGTAATTGTTCGTACTGAATGCCAACTAAATCTGAACCAACACATTCTCCAATTATTGCATAAGGAACTTTCTTATCTCCTTTCGAATAGGCCATTGAAGAAGCGTCTTCGGCTAATTCAAATTTCTTCCCGAATTGTTTGCCAACTAGGTTTTTCGCTAGTACAACTTGGATAGGTTCATGGGTATATTGGTTCCAAGTTTGAACTAAAACGTATTCTATTTTTGGTCCAACAGTTAGTGCTGTATTTGAAGGAAGCGTCCATGGAGTAGTAGTCCATGCAATAATGTGAAGTTGATCATCATTGAATCCTTCAAAAGGAATATTCTGTCCTGGTTTTACTTTGAACTGTGCAACACAAGAAGTGTCTTTTACATCGCGGTAACAACCTGGTTGGTTAATCTCGTGTGAACTAAGTCCCGTACCGGCCTTAGGTGAATAGGGTTGGATAGTGTACCCTTTGTACATCAATCCTTTGTCATAAATTTGACCTAGCAACCACCAAACTGATTCCATGTATTTAGGATCGTAAGTGATATAAGGATTGTCCATATCCACCCAGTACCCCATTTTTTCGGTAATCTTTTTCCACTCATCGGTAAATCGCATCACTGATTCACGACAAGCTTTATTGTAATCATCAACAGAGATTTTTTTACCAATATCTTCTTTGTTAATTCCAAGTTCTTTTTCAACCTTAAGCTCCACGGGTAAACCATGGGTGTCCCATCCAGCCTTACGTTTTACTTGAAATCCTTGAAGTGTTTTATAACGGCAAAAAATATCCTTAATAGCGCGCGCCATTACGTGGTGAATCCCCGGTAATCCGTTTGCTGAAGGCGGACCTTCAGTAAAAACGAAAGATGGTTTCCCCTCACGGGTATCCATACTTTTTTGGAAAATGTCATTCGCTTCCCAATCACGTAAAACTTTTTCGGCAACGTTAGGAAGGTTGAGACCTTGATATTCAGGATATTTACTGTTCATGTTTTGTTCAATAAATTGAAGGGGCAAAATTAGTGAATTTGTTTGGGAGTTAAAGTGGACTCGGAGTTTTCTTTGGGAATAAGTCGTTCGTAAACAAACTAGGTCTATTGTTTAAGAGAGCCCATTTTGAACTACTATAATTACTAAGTTTGGATTCAAATTTTAAATAATCATCATGAAACCGAATTCTAAAAATGTTGTAAAAGTGAGCTTAGCTTTATCACTATTGATTCTTTCTGGAAGCTTTTTTATTTCACTTCTTTCACCGGCTAATGCAAATCAGGGAATAGACAATCCTAGCCCTAATTTTTTGGCTACGGCTTCGGGAAATATTATGATGGATTATACTTCAGTGCACGTTCCTTCTCAAGATAAGACCTACTATGAATGTATGGTTTGGAATAAATCTACAGGCGAATCTAAGCTCTACTATTATAGCTATTCAGACAAATCTTTCAAGGCTTATGAAGACAATGTTCAATTACCAGTGCCAAGTTTTGTAGGGGGAGGAGATATAATGATGGATTATACTTCAGTGCATGTTCCTTCGCAAGATAAAACCTACTACGAGTGTATGGTATGGAACACTTCAACAGGAGCATCTACATTATATTATTATAGCTATGATTCAAAGAGTTTCAAGGCCTACGAAGACAATGTTCAGTTGCCTAAACCTGGATTTGATTTAGTAGGTGGAAAAATTATGATGGATTATACCGCAGTTCATGTTCCTTCTCAAGATAAAACCTATTACGAATGTATGGTCTGGAATACAGTAACTGGGGAGTCAGAACTTTATTACTATTCATATTCTGATAAGAATTTTAAGAAATATGAAGCGAATGTTCAGATTCCTTCTTCCCCTTTAGATTAGGGGTTTCTAGAGAAAACTGCGGTATTTCCCGTAGTAAATTACGGTAAACACCTGAAGAGGTCATTTCACCCTTTGGTAGACATTTGCTCTAAACAAAAAACAGAAGCTATGTCTTTAATCAATTTTAATTTTAGAAAAGGAGGATTACTATTCCTGTTGATGTTCTTTGGAGGACTTGTAAACGCACAAATGTCTTATGAAGAATTTCACGAAAGGTACAAGCCACATTATGAAACCATTGCGCCGAATTTTGAAACGGCGACAATAATTAATGATATGGATGATGAAACTGCGGCACTCGGGGTTGAATTACTCATGGATCAATATGAGAATGAAAACCATGAAGATGCACAGATCAAAGTAGTTGCGATTTTAACCAGTTGCAAGCGTTCTAAAGTTGCCGGATTTTTAAAAGCAATGGATACAGAAACAGCTGTTCGTGCGCTAAACTACTTAAAGTTCGATTGGCAAATAGAGCTAATGCACTTTGTAGATAGAGAGACCTACCAAAACATTGCACCGAACCTGCTTTCAATGCTTTTATACGATGGGCCTAAAGGGCCATTTGGACCTGAAAGAGACAATTGGTCACCAGTGTATGCTGGAGCTGGATTTGACTTTGCTTGGTCAGGTATGGCTGGATTCAATAACGTAATTGACGGTTACGGAACTAACGAAGAGACAAATAGAATGACTGGTTTTGGAGCATTTGCAGGTTTCAAAACAAGCGACATGAACTTTGTTGAAATTCATTATCAAAATAGATCGGCAGGGGTTAAGTATGAAAACCCTGCATTCTCAGATGTTAAGTTCGGGCAGCACACTATTGGAGTGAACTTTTTAAAAGGTAAAGCTGGAAATGAAAATAACCTTTTCGTTTTTAACCGTGGATGGGGAATTCATGCAAACATCGCCTCATGGTCAGTCAATGATGCTACCACAGGAAAAACAAAAGTAGGTTCAGGAATTAATGGTGGATTGAGCTACAATGCACAATTGTTTATTAACCCATTTAAAAAAGTTCCAGTTGTATTTGGTTTAAGAGGTTATGCTCAAATAAACTTCCCTCGCCATGACTTTAATACGTTAAATGACAATCTATTTGGTTTAGCAGAAGGAACTTCTATGAATGATGATAATGCTTCGGTAATCTCTTCATTCGGAGGTCAAGTACAGGTAATGTATAAGTTTGGAAAGGCTGAAGACGATCGTGAATTTATTGATTTTGATACTGAGCTTGCAAATACTTACGACAAAAGAATTAACACCTCGTATACGGAAATACTTCCAATTGTATCGCCTGATGGTAGAACCTTGTATTTCATCCGTTCAGACCATCCTTACAATACAAAAGGTTCTTACGCTTCTCAAGATATTTGGGTAGCTGATATTTCGAATGGATTAGATGGTGAAGCGACGAGGTTAACAGATCCATTTAACCAAAATAAGTACAACATGATAGCCGGTGTGTCTCCTGACGGAAATGCCATGGTAATTAAAGGGATTTATGGTGCCGATGCATCAAAAATTGATAGAGGATATTCTATAATCTACAAAACGAAAACTGGTTGGACTACACCAAAGACACTGGATGTAAAAGGTTATGATGACATGTCTAAAGGTCTTTACACGGGAGCCTACTGGACACAGGATGGAAAACACTTAATTCTTTCAATGAGTGAAGAGACAAACGGTGAGCATCAGGATCTATATGTGTCTCACTTACAAGACGATGGTTCTTATTCTGGTCCAATTCCACTTGGACCCACGATCAATGGCGATGATACAGATGATCATTCACCTTTCATGGCTTCGGATGGAAAAACGCTTTATTTCTCGTCGAACAGAGATGGAAGTTTAGGGAGCAATGATATATGGATGACTAAACGAGAAGATGATTCATGGACAAAATGGTCGGAACCTGTAAACTTAGGTAGTGAGGTGAATACTGAATCTTGGGATGCCTATTACTCGATTGACGCACAAGGTAAGTATGCTTATATGGCAAGTAGTGAGAACTCAGTAGGAAACGAAGATATTGTAAGAATTGAGTTACACGAAGAAGTACAACCAGACCCAGTAGTTCTTGTAAAAGGGAAAGTACTAAACAAGAAAACAGGAGAGCCGTTGGACGCAACATTAAGCTATAATGGACTAACGGATGGTAAGAACTACGGAGTTGCAAGAACCAATCCTGCAACTGGAGAATACACGATCGTACTTCCTTACGGAGTAAACTATGAATTCACTGCTTTAGCTAAAGATTACATAGGAATTTCAGATAATCTTGACCTAACTGAGGTGGGTGAATACAAGGAAATTGAGATGGACTTATACTTAGTTCCAATTGAAGTTGGTGCAACAGTTCGTCTGAACAACATTTTCTTTGAAACAGGAAAAGATGAATTAAAGGCCGAGTCATACTCAGAGTTAAATCGTGTGGTGAAATTCTTAAACGATAACCCAACAGTAAAGATTGAACTTTCTGGACATACTGACAATGTAGGAGACAAAGGAATGAATAAAACCCTCTCTCAAAAGAGAGCCGATGCTGTATTAGCTTACTTAACATCTAAAGGAATTGCTGCTGATAGGTTGGTAGCCAAAGGATATGGTATGGAAAAGCCTGTAGCTGATAACGCTACGGAACAAGGAAAGGCGCAAAATAGACGTGTAGAGTTTACAATACTCGAAAACTAATTTCAGTCTTTTATAGCAATCTGTTCCCCGAAGTCTTAGCTGGCTTCGGGGTTTTGCTTTTTAGGGCGCCTTATTGACCCAGAAGTCCCAGTCATCCAAGAAAACACTTATTTCTTTTCCGCCCTCGTTCATGTAATCGATGGTCTTATCGCCCATATAGAGTTTCAGGGGTTGAAAATGGGTGAAGCCGTCAGGACATTTTTCTTTATAATGTTGGGTTCTTTTTGTTAGATCAAAAATTACTTCTTTGGTTCCGCCTTCTGGTGTTACAGCCATGTAAAATTTCCCACTGTTTTCATCTCCTTCTTTCAAATGAATTTCTATTTCCATCCATTCACCAAAAGGAACTGAGAAGTTCGTGTTTTCTTGCTCCCAGTCTATATTCCATTTACAGATTTTACAGTTCTTTTTATAATCTCCCTTTACATGAAAACGCATGTCATCAACTGGACCTTTATCATCTTTGAATAAATTAACGGTTACTCTGAATGGGTATTTTTCTTTGGTCCAATCGGCATTATTCCAGAACTCAAACAAGGAAAACCAAGAAACACGTTCCTCCCAATCTTTCAAATAGGCCAAATCGGGATGAAGTTTGAGCCGCACGGTTTGATAAATTTCCTTTATGCATTGATTGTTGTATAAATTCAGTTGAACACGCCCTTTATCAATAGACCCTTCCTGTATATGAGGCTCCATAATTTGGAACTTCATGTATGAATTGCCCCCTTCGTTAATAATCGAGGCAAGTCGTTCACTATCTTCCCCATCTTCATATGAAATTTGTACCTTACCTACTTTCGAATGCCCTTCCAAACTCTCCCAATTGTTGAATTCTGAATAGGCCGTATCAGTCCCAGAGAAATTAACTTTCGAGTAATCATCGTTCGTTAAACTTGTTCCATTGAATGAAGTTTGAAACATATGTTCTTCCATTTAGTAGCACTCAACACCACAATTAATGCTGTCTTTTTTACAGCTTAATAACACTAATGCCGTAGCAGGAATCAGATATTTCATAGGTGAAAATTAGTCTTTTTTGGCTTTCTAGACCATTTTAGAAGATTAAACGGAATAAGTGCTAACTTTATTTGCTCAAAATTGGAATAGCATGAGTTCAAAACAGGACATCCTTGATTCAAAAGTATCAGAAGCTCTACAAGGTGGAGGAGAGAAGAGAATTGATTCTCAACATAAAAAAGGAAAATTAACCGCAAGAGAGCGTGTAGATCTACTTTTAGATGAAGGAAGTTTTGAAGAAATTGGAATGTTGGCAACCCATCGCTCGTCTAATTTTGGTCTAGATAAACAGAAGTTTCTTGGTGACGGTGTGATTACTGGATATGGAAAAGTAAATGGGCGTTTAATTTATGTTTTTGCGCAGGATTTTACCGTGTTTGGAGGCTCACTTGCTGAAATTCATGCCAAGAAAATTGTAAGAATCATGGACTTAGCGATGCAAAACGGTGCACCCTTAATAGGTTTAAATGATTCTGGAGGAGCGCGTATTCAAGAAGGTGTTGTCTCGTTGGGTGGGTATGCAGATATCTTCTACAGAAATACATTAGCTTCTGGCGTCATTCCTCAAATTTCCGCGATTATGGGGCCATGTGCGGGTGGAGCGGTTTACTCTCCTGCGTTAACTGATTTCATTTACATGGTTCAGGATTCTTCCTTCATGTTCGTAACAGGCCCTAACGTTGTTAAGACTGTAACGCACGAGGAAGTTAGTTCTGAAGAATTGGGTGGAGCTTCTACACATTCTGAAAAATCGGGAGTATCTCATTTCTCAGTTGCCAACGATCTTGCGTGTATTAACGATATTAAAAAATTACTTCAATATATTCCTCAAAATTGTGAGGAAGAATCACCTCAATATGAATATGTTCCTGGAAATGAATTAAGAGCAGATTTAAACTCAATCATCCCGGAAAATCCTAATACACCTTACGATATTAAGGACGTAATTAATGCATTAGTAGATGAAGGTTCTTTTTATGAAGTGCAAGATTCCTATGCTGAGAATATCGTTTGTGGATTTGCCTTTTTGGGAGGTAAAAGTATTGGTGTTGTTGCGAATCAGCCTGCGTTTTTAGCTGGAGTATTGGACAACAATGCGTCAAATAAGTCGGGGCGTTTTGTACGCTTCTGTGATTCATTTAACATCCCATTATTGGTGCTGGAAGATGTGCCAGGATTTCTGCCTGGAACAGATCAAGAATGGAATGGAATTATCAAGAACGGCGCAAAATTATTATATGCATTCTGTGAGGCTACAGTACCTCGAATTACAGTTATTACAAGAAAAGCTTACGGCGGTGCTTATGATGTAATGAACTCAAAACACATTGGTGCTGATATGAATTATGCATGGCCTTCAGCTGAAATTGCGGTAATGGGAGCTAAAGGAGCCGCTGAAATCATTTTCAGAAATGACATTAAGAATTCTAATGATCCTGAAGCGACGTGGAAAGAGAAAGAAGCTGAATATGCAGATCTTTTTGCAAATCCTTATAATGCTGCAGCCCATGGTTTTGTAGATGAGGTAATTGAGCCGGCGCAAACACGTAAAAAGCTTATTCGTGCTTTTGAAATGTTAAAAGATAAAGTGACTCACCTTCCTAAAAAGAAGCATGGAAACATTCCGCTTTAGAAAGCTTCTAATTCGGTTAAAAATTACGCTCTTTTTCGTTGGAGCAGGCCTTTCTTATGGCCAGAACGCGGTAATTGATAGTCTAATAACCGTAACAGAATCGGACCAACATGACACTTTGAAATGCTTGGCATATTCCGATTTATGTTGGGAATATCGATTGATTGATCAGAAAAAGGCGATCGAAGCCGGGCAAGAGGGAATTAATCTTTCTCGTCAAATAGATTACAAATTTGGTGAGGGAAGGAACTTGAATGACCTATCCATTATCTACATGGATAAAGGGAGTTTGGACACGGCAATATTACTTCTTAATCAGGCAAAAGACATTCGAGTTGAATTGGAAGACCAAATGGGCGTTGCCGCCATTCATAATAAGCTAGGAATTATTTATGAGCATCAAGTGAAATTGGAAGATGCATTAAATGAGCACCTGAGCGCTTTAGCCATTTATGAGGAATTTGATATCAAACCGAACATCGGATTTTGTTTAAATAACATTGGAAATGTCCACTTTAAAATGCTGAATTACCCAAAAGCATTGGAGATTCACGAAAAAGCCTTAACCCTCAGAAAAAGCATTGATGATTGGTATGGAATTGCGGGTTCTCATTCCAATATTGCGAATACCTATCAGTTCATGGGAGATACGGCAAAGTCAATTTACCATTACGATGAGGCCATTAAAGTTTATCGGGAGAATGACTTTAAGAATGACTTGGCAGTAACCCTTAATAATCTTGGCTCCCTCTATGTTGGAATGGGAGAGTATGATAAAGCCTTAACTTTTGTAAATGAGGCATACGATCTTCGCGTGGCCCTTGGCGATGCACGGGGAATATCATCATCGAGCATAATATTAGGCGAAATTTATACTGAAAAAGGTAACTATTCGAGAGCATCAACACTCCTTTATGAGGGTCTAAGAATCTCAAAAGAAAGTGGTCTTTTTAATAAGGAAAAGGCAGCGTATGAAAAACTTGCGAAGCTTTATGCTGCTAAGAATAATGCCGATAGTGTATACCATTACTATGGCCTGTTTTCATTAAAAGAAAAGGAGTTGTATCAGGAAAATTTACAGAATCAAGTTAATGAATTGGAGACCATTTATGAAACCACTAAGAAGGAACAAGAGAACGAAAAACTAGCGAAGGAGAATGCTGAAGAAACGGCGCGTCGTAAGTCGGCAGAACTTGCCACATCAGTTCGAAACGTATGGATTATTTCTATAACTAGTTTTTTAGTTGTAAGTATCTTGGTTGGGTTAATTTTCTTCCAACGATTCAGAAGGAAAAAGGAAGAAGAAAAGTCTAAGGCAGTGCTGGTTGAGCGAGATAAGGGAATTAAAGCAGTAATTCAAACACAAGAGAAAGAAAGAGCAAGAATTTCTAAGGATTTACATGATGGCATTGGGCAACAATTAAGCGGAATAAAGCTCGCATGGAGCGGATTATCGAGTAAGTTGGGCGCGTCCAATCCTGAAGAATTATCCAATCTTATTGAGCTAACGAAAGTACTTGATGAATCTGCTATTGAGGTAAGGAACTTATCCCATCAGATGATGCCGAAATTACTCTCTGAATTTGGTTTGTCTGCTGCATTAAAGGAAATGATGGATAAATCTTTCCAGCTAAGTGAAGTTGCTTTTGAATATGATGATTTGAACATTAACGATCGCCGCTTCACTGACGAAGTTGAACTAGGAGTATATCGTGTTGCTCAGGAATTAGTAAATAATGTGATCAAGCACGCGGAGGCAAGCAAAGTAGAATTACAAATCCATTCGGCATCAAATCAAATTCATGTTTTAGTAATTGATAACGGCAAAGGTTTTGATCCAAGAACTCGAGATGGACAGGGATTATTGAACATGGAAACACGCTTAAATGCGATCAATGGAAGCGTTCATTATGAATTTGATGGCGGAACGTCGGCGCATGTTAAGGTCAGTATCTAGTCACTCAAATTAATTCTAGGAATTCATCTCGAAAAGAGTATTTGAAACTATCTTTACACCCCCTAATTAAAGAAGTATGATTTTAAGCGGATTAGAAATAGAAAAGAACCTTGGAAAAGGATTAGACATAACTCCTTGGGATAGATCTAAACTCAATCCAAACTCCTATAATTTGAGTCTTCATAATGAATTGATGGAATATGATTCTGAAGTGCTGGACATGAAGAAAGAAAATACCGCTTCATCGCTTATAATTCCAGAGGAAGGATTACTACTAGAACCTGGCAAACTTTATTTAGGAAGAACGGCTGAGTACACGAAGTCATCAGAATTTGTTCCGATGCTAGAAGGAAGAAGTTCAATTGGACGATTGGGTATGTTCATTCACGTTACCGCAGGATTTGGCGACATAGGATTTGAAGGTTACTGGACATTAGAAATATTCGTAGTCCAACCTTTAGTAATCTATCCAAACGTAGAGATCTGTCAAATTTATTTCCACAGTATTGAGGGAGACTACGAAGGATATAAAAGCGGGAAGTATCAAAAGAATAAAGGAATTCAGCCAAGCTATTTGTACAAGGATTTTGAAAAATAGTGCTAAAGAAAATCTTCATATTTCCTGTAAAAATTTACCAGTGGATTATTTCTCCACTTTTGCCCCCTTCATGCAGACACGAACCCACTTGTTCTAATTATACTATTCAAGCCATAAATGAATGGGGTCCATTTAAGGGTATTTGGCTAGGAATGAAGCGATTATCTAAGTGTCATCCTTGGGGAACAAGAGGTTATGATCCGGTACCCGAAAATCCAAAAAGAAAAAAGAAGTGCGATGGAGGCTGCGAACATTAATAAATATCCGTCGTTTGTATTGAAAACAACATTATTTTTGAATAGTAAATAACTATACACATGCAAAAAGTATTCATCAAAAATACCCTCACGGGAGAAAAAGAAGAATTTAAGCCAATTGTTGAAGGACGTCTTGGTATGTATGTGTGTGGACCTACAGTATATGGTGATCCACATATGGGTCACGCGCGCTCAGCATTAACGTTTGACGTAGTTTTTCGATACTTTCAAGAAATTGGATATAAAGTACGCTATGTCCGAAATATCACGGATGTTGGGCATTTAGAAGATGAAGAAAACGACGCCGGAGAAGATAAGATTCTGAAGAAGGCTAGACTAGAACAGCTGGAGCCAATGGAAGTGGCGCAGCACTATACAAACGTGTACAGAGCGGCTCTTCGTAAAATGAATATTAAAGATCCTTCAATAGAGCCAACAGCCTCTGGACATATTATTGAACAAATAAAAATTACTGAAGATTTAATCAGCAACGGTTGGGCTTATGAAGTAAATGGTTCTGTTTATTTCGATGTAGTAAAGTTTTCTGACGAGCACGATTATGGTAAGTTGTCAGGTCGTCGAATTGACGAGTTGATGGAAGGAACGAGAGAGTTGGATAATCAATCGGAAAAGAAAAACGCCGTTGATTTTGCGCTTTGGAAGAAGGCAGCTCCTGAACATATCATGAAATGGCCTTCGCCTTGGAGCGTTGGATTTCCAGGATGGCATGTGGAATGTACTGCAATGAGTACAAAGTATTTAGGGGTTCCTTTTGATTTACATGGTGGAGGAATGGATTTAAAATTCCCACATCATGAAGCAGAAATTGCTCAATGTGCAGGAGCTACAGGTAAGATGACTTGTAATTATTGGATGCACCATAATATGGTGACTTTAGACGGTCAAAAAATGGCAAAGTCTAAAGGGAATTTCATAACATTAGGCGAGCTTTTCGCCGGAGATCATAAACTTTTAGAACAAGCTTATGATCCGAAAACAGTTCGCTATTTCATGCTATTATCTCATTATTCAAGTCCAATTGACTTTTCAAATTCTGCTCTTCAAGGTGCTGAAAAGGCGCTAAAGCGATTAGGAGAATCTTGGAAAAGAATTAATGAAGTTGACACTAGTCAGTTTGGATCTTCTCCTGAGTTTGCGGAAAATTGGCAAAAGGTGATTGATGAGATGTATGGATTCATGAATGATGATTTCAATACTGCTCAAACTATTGCTAAGCTCAATGAAATATCAGCATTGTTTAATGCAATTTCTAACAATCAAATTGATCTCAGCACAATAGATAAAGTTGCGCTAGATAATTTGAAAGAAGAGTTTTCGAACTTCACTTTTGATATTTTAGGAATAGAGTTCGAAGAAGATGGTAGTTCTAATAATCAAAATGAATTGCTTGATATTCTTGGAGAAGTTCGCGCTCAAGCGAGGGCAGAAAAGAATTATGTATTGTCTGACCTGATTCGTGACAAGTTAAATGCCCTTGGACTAGAGATTCAGGATAAATAGCTTTCCAAGACCCTTTCCTCTTTTCCCTTCTGTTTAAAACGATTTAGTCGTATTTTGGCATGATAAAACACCCACTATGTCAAGGATTGTCGTTGCCCTTACGCTCTTAATTTCTTCACTGAGCATAGCTCAAAACAAAAGCGAATACTTTAAGGTCTTCACTAAAGTAAATGGCTCTGAGCCTGCTTGGGTACAGCAAATGTATGCACCCAATGCTAATGTCTTTTTGGTTGAAGAGCTTTACTACCGGTATTATAAAACACATGAATTCAAGAAGAATATTCATACACAAAACTTCAAATACTGGTTAAGAACAACAGAAGAAATGGTGACTCCAAAAGGTTTTATTTTGAAGCCATCTGCAGAGCAATTGGCTGAAAAATTGACATTTTTAAGAAGTCAACGTAGCGAAATATCATCATCTCGTTCTGCTTTATGGGAAAATATTGGACCTTATCAAACTTATAAGAACGATGGGTCTTTAAACCTTCGCCCAACACAGGTTAATATTTTTACAATGGCGGTTGCACCCTCAGATAATGACGTAATGTACGGTGCTGCTGAAGGTGGAGGAATTTTCAAATCTATTGATCATGGAATGTCATGGGACTTGGTTACCTTAAATGAAGTCTTCACCAATTGCCAAGATATTAAGGTGGATCCCTTTGATGAAGATATCGTTTACGCAGCTTCTGGAGATGATATTTATAAAACTGTTGATGGTGGTTTAGTCTGGAGTTTGAACTTCACAACACCTAGTACAGTTGAGCAGTTTTATATTAATATAAACAATTCAGATACGGTTTTTGCTGCCACGGCCAATGGACTATTTAGATCTATTGATGCAGGTGGTTCATGGACGGACATTTTTAATAAAAGATGTTGGGATATCGAAGCCCATGTCCTTGATCCAAATACGCTTTATTTATCTACACATAATTCATCGTTGAACAGAGCAGAGGTTTTTAAATCAGAGGACGGTGGTGATACATGGACTTTAAAAGATACAGATTGGTACATGCCGGCAGTCCCAGGTTCGGCGAGTGATATTGGATGTAAATTAGGTGTTACGGCGGCGGACCCTGATAGATTATATGCCGGTTTAATTGGCGATAGTAAAGCAGGCGATAATGGTTGGATAGGAGTATACTATTCGCTGGATGGAGCTGACACTTGGGTTAATGCTGATGGTATTGATGGTGGACCTTATGATCCTGGATCAGATGCCTCTACGAATTGGTATGTAGCTGGATATAGTGATGGCTATCACCAGGGCTGGTACAACTTTGATTTAGATGTTTCTCAAATTAATCCGGATAAAATATGGATCGGAACAATATGGTTTTGTGAGTCTTCAAATAGAGGGGAAAACATAGAGTATGTGCGCGGAACTCGAAGTTTAGAAATGCATGCCGACATTCAGGATATTGATGTTGTTGGTAATGAGATTTGGGTGGCATCAGACGGTGGTTTAAATTATTCGAATGATGAATGCTTGACCGTTGAGGTAAGAAATAATAACATCACTTCAAGCACCTATTGGGGCTTTAATCAAGGATGGAATGAAGATACTTGGACCGGAGGAAGATACCACAATGGTAATGCGGTATGGCATGAGAATTATGGTATTGGAAAAACCATGTTTATGGGAGGAGCCGAAACAGCCACGGGTTATATAAACCCTCTGAATAATAGAAGAACGCACTATTCTGATATAGGTGATAAATATACACCTGACGATCTTTCGATTTCGTCAACGGATATCGCCAATTTCAGCATGTATCCCAACGAAAGTTATGGGTTACTCAGCTCTAGCGAAGTAGAGTATGATCCTAGGTATGCGAATCACCTTTATTTAGGAAGAGATAATATTTTCTATAAATCTACTGATGGTGGAGCAAGCTTTGAAGAATTATATGCCTTTTCTACAGGACATAGAGTTTTAGAATTTGAGGTTTCGCGCTCTAATCCGGATGTTATATATTGTTTGGTTAGAAGCACTACAACAGGCAGAATTTATAAATCAACAGATGGGGGAAATTCCTTTGGTGAAACCAATACTATTCCAGCATTAAATCGCTCAAGGTTGGATTTGACGTTAAATCCATCAGATGAAAATGAACTTTGGGTAAGTAGTTATTACGCAGCTGAAGGAGAGAAAGTTTATTCAACGGAAGATGGCGGTATGACATGGATTGATCGATACACCAGTTCATTGAATTCCCATCAAATTAAGGACATCTTTTATCAAGCTGGAACTAATGATGTAGTTTATTTAGCCACTACTTATGGTGTTTTTCATTGGGATGATGCCACAAGCCAATGGATTAACTATAGTGATCAACTTCCATTCATTACAAGAGCACTTTATTTTAGACCATTCTACCGTGATTCGAAATTACGCCTAAGCAGTGGACGTGGAATTTGGTCTTCGCCATTAGTAGAAACATCATTACCGATAGCGCAGCCAATGACAAGTACCGATACCATTTATTGTAGTCGTGACACTGTTCAATTTGATTGCTATTCAGTGTTGGATCATGCTGGTGCAACCTGGGAATGGACCTTCGCACCAGCGCCGGCCTATGTGTCTTCAACATCAGATAGAAACCCTAAAGTAGTTTTTGATTCAGAAGGATCATACGACGTTACGTTGACAGTTACAGATGGAGGAGGAAACTCAGACACAAAGACGGTGACGAATATGGTAACATTAGTAAATCAATGTGCTCCAGAGGATCTTCCTGGATTGGCGATGCAAACTTTTGGAACAGGTGATTTTGCGCAAACGCCAGATTTAGAAATTGGCGCTACAAACACTTTCACCGTTTCGGCTTGGGTGAAACCAGATGGTATTCAGCCTGAATATTCAGGGATCGTATTCAACGATAACGAAAGTGCAGGACTAAATTTTAGAGCTTCGAATGAACTTGCCTATCATTGGCCAGGTGGACAATGGTGGTGGGCTAGTGGATTATTTGTGCCCGAAGATGTTTGGTCACACGTAGCGCTTGTGGTGACTCCAGGAGATATTTCAGTTTATTTGAATGGGGTAAAATCAACGCACTCAATCACACCATCACCCGCCGTAATAGATTATATGAAATTTGGAAGCTATAAGGGCTGGGGTAGTAGAAATTTTGTTGGAGAAATGGATGAGGTTTGTATTTGGAACAGATCTTTAACGCAAGAAGAAATTCGAGAACTCAGACACTTAACCAGAACCGGTGATATACCATATACGGACGATCTAGTTGCATATTATCAATTTAACCTTCCGAATTCGACCTTAGTTTCGGATAAGATTGGAGTAAAACACGCAACATTAAATAACAACGCTGAGAAGATCGTTTCTTCGGCTCCTGTTGGTGGCGGACATAGTGATCGTATCACAATCTCAACTTCAGGACTTGTTGATTTTCCAAATACTCAAATGCAAATTGAGTTCCCTGCTGGAACCAATCCTGATGGGGAAATAGTTGTCACAAGAATCTACTTAGAACCAAATGAACTGCCTAGTACTAATCCAAATTTGGGTAATTATTGGATCGTAAATAATTATGGAAACGAAGCGAGTTTTGATGCTTTGACAGAGGTTAAGTTTTTACCTTATAGTGCCATTGCAATTGGTGATCCTTCCGAAGCGAAGCTCTATACACGAAGCGAAAATGAACATTTGAATTCATGGACTGAAATCTGTGCTGCAGATGATTTGATTTCTGGAGCGCTTTATTATTCGGCCACATGTAATATCACAGAATTTTCACAATTCTTTATTGTATCGGCAAGCTCTAGTATTATCGTTTCCGAACTTGATGAGGAAGCATTGGAACTTTCAGTTTATCCGAATCCTACAAACGATATTTTCTTCATCAATACAGGTGAAGGAGAGTATGAATTGGAGTTATTTAATCTTCAAGGACAAAGGCTTCAGTCAATCCAGTTAGGTGAAGGAATTAATTCGGTTGATATGAGCAATTATGCCAAAGGGATGTACGTCTACAGCCTTAAATCAGAAGGTGAAATAATTAAGTCTGACCGAATAGTTAAGAACTAACGTCTATTTCGCCAAAGCGAAATAAGAAGAAACACAGCTGATCCTATTGCAACACCCAACCAAAATTGGTTTTCTCGGAACTCATACATCAATGATCCGAAAATGATGAAGATAACATAACCAAATTGCTGAAGACGTTTGTCAAAGCGTTCTAGTTTGGAAACATTTATTGTTACTTCAAAGTCGCCATTATTTGCAGTGGTCAGGAACTTCTCGAGTTCCATCGGAATCGTCAATAAAGTGGAGAATTGCTGTTTGAGTGTATCAAGAACAAACTCCTTAATCCCGTCAAAACTCAGCACTTGCTTTTTAAGATAAGGCTTAACCACATCTAAAGGATTGAGTTTTGGAGCAAGCGTTGCTGAGACCCCAGATAACAATACCATAGTACGATCCAAGAGTATCCAGTCCTTAGGAACTTGCATAGTCTTAGAAAGCTCTTTAATACTAATGTCTTTCCAAAGTTGTTCAATACTACTTCCGCGAATATCATCAATCGAGATATCCTTGAAATTCATGTTGTCAATCTTAATTTCATTTTGAAGGAAATTACTCAATGCATTCACGAGCTTGCGGGCTATTTTTTTCGAGGCAATATCGTCACCTACAAATCCCATAATTTGTAGAGATTGTAAAATCTTGTTTTGGTCTTTTCTAATAATTGCCTGGATGATCCGTGGAATTTCCTTTCGCATATTCTCACTCATCACAGCAACCGCACCAAAGTCAAGAATTATAATATCGCCGTTCTCGTTGACTAGAATATTTCCCGGATGAGGATCCGCATGATAAAAACCATCGCGCAGAATCATTTCACAATAGGTGAGAATTAGTCGTTCAGCCAACTCCTCACGATCTACTTTCCAATCATCTAGCTGCTGAATATTCGTAATCTTTACTCCTTCTTCAAATGACGAAACAATAATTCGCTTAGTCTGAAACTCACTATACGTGCTCGGAATTACGATACGTTCGTGCTCCTTCAAATTCTCCTTGATAATCCCCATCACTTTTGCTTCATGCTCATAATCAAGCTCTTGCTCAATCATCTTACGAACTTGGATGTAAACATTATCAATTCCGGATATTTTAAAAAACTTAGAAACTCTTCGAATAATTCCTTCAATAATATTAAGGTCGGCTTCAGCGATTTCCTGTATGTATGGGTGCTGAATTTTTACAGCTACCTTTTGACCATCTTTTAAATGAGCAACATTGACTTGACCTATGGAAGCGGATGCTATTGTAGCGGACTCAAAGGAATGAAAAAGCTCGCTGATAGGCTTGCCAAGTTCTTTCTTTATTATTTCTTCACTTTCTGCATAAGTGTGTTCAGGTGCTTTGTCTTGAAGTGATTCGAGTACTTCTGCATAAGCTTCAGGAAGAACATTTGACATCATCGACATTAACTGCCCTGCTTTAACAAATAGTCCTTTTAATTCCAGTACTAGTTTGTTAACACGCTTAGCATTTTTATAGTGAAGTTTATTCAGCCGCTTTTCGTAATTAGCCTTGGTTCGAATTTTACGTGTGAAAACAAGAAAGGAGTAACTAAAAAATATTTTTAGTGCAGTAGAGTTGGCTTTTTTAGCCCGTTTTCGTGGGTTTACAATCTCCATCATTCAGATTCCTATCTAAGGTAACAACAAAAGAAGGGCTAGGTTTGAATTTTAAGAATTATTATATTTCTAGAAAATTAACCTATGGCGAATCAACCCAGCACAATAGAAGAGTATTTCGACACCCTACCAAAGGATAGAATAGAACCAATGTCGAAACTCCGAGATGTAATTCTGGAAAACTTACCAGATGGTTTTGATGAAAGACTATCCTATAGAATGCCCGGCTATGTGGTGCCTCATGATATTTATCCTGGAGGTTATCATTGTGACCCAAAACTTCCGTTACCGTTTATGAGTATTGCTTCACAGAAGAACTTTGTTGCGCTTTACCATATGGGTATTTATGCAAATCCAGATTTACTAGATTGGTTCGTCGCCGAATACCCTAAGCATTGTAAGCGTAAATTAGATATGGGAAAATCTTGTATCCGATTCAAGAAAATGGATGATATCCCTTATGAGCTAATTGGCGAATTAGTGACCAAAATGACGGTAGAAGACTGGGTTAATATTTATGAAGCAAATGTTAAAACACCTGCGAAGTAGTAAAACACTTAGCAAGAGCCTGCTCAATATCTTCCCAAATATCTTCTACATGTTCTAGACCAACAGAAATTCTAATGAACCCATCGGTAATACCAACTTCAGCTCTCTGTTCTGGAGTTAGTTTGGAATGAGTTGTAGAAGCGGGATGGGTAGCAATAGTCCTTACATCACCTAAATTAGCAGTAAGTTTTATCATTTTTAGAGCATCTAAAAACTTCTTACCAGCCTCTAATCCACCTTCCAATTCAAATCCTACTAAACCTCCTCCTGCATGCATTTGAGAAACTGCAATTTCATATTCTTTATGCGATTTTAGGAAAGGATATTTAACAGAGCGTAAAGCTTTATGCTTTTCTAATCGAGTAGCAATTTCAAGTGCATTTGAACAGTGTTTTTCTACTCTCAAACTTAAGGTCTCTAATGATTTTGAAAGTATCCACGCATTAAACGGCGATAAGGCTGGTCCGGTATGTCTAGCAAATGCCTTTACCTTCTCTATTAACTCATTAGAACCAAGAATTAAACCCCCCATTGCGCGACCTTGGCCATCAATAAATTTTGTCGCTGAATGGATAGAAATATGTGCACCTAATTTTATTGGTTGTTGTAAAACTGGCGTCGCAAAACAATTGTCTACAACTAAAATAAGATTGTGTTTTTCTGCTAAAGCAGCTACTTTCCGAACATCAATAATATCCAATGCTGGATTTGTCGGAGACTCTATATAGATACATTTTGTAGCTGTCGTAATTAAGGCCTCCCATGCATCAACATCATCATAAGATCCGTAACTAGCGGTAATTCCAAAACGGGGTAATATCTCCGTGAACAACTTATGGGTTGAACCAAAAATAGAACGAGAAGACAGTACGTGATCCCCTGCATCTAAGAGCGCGCCAAATGTTGTGAAAACTGAAGCCATTCCTGTAGCAGTGGCCCATCCACTTTCGGCACCTTCTAAGTGTGCAACCTTCGAAATAAACTCATCTACGTTTGGATTACTATATCTACTGTACAAGAAAGACTCTTCTTCTTCAGCAAATTTTGAACGCATTTCTTCAGCCGAATCAAAGGTGTAACTCGACGTAAAGTATATCGGAACAGTGTGTTCTTTTGCACTAGTTTGCTCGTGCTGATTTCGAATTAAGAATGTCTCTTCTCTCATGATTAATTGATTTTTACACTATGTTTTAGCGTACTATTATTTTCTATCATTGCTGCTACAGAGCAATATTTGTCCAAAGTCAATTTCACGGAATTTTCGGCCTTTTTTTGATCGATTTCGCCATAAAAATGGAATTTGAGTTCAATTTCTTCAAATTTTGAAGGAATTTCGTCTCCTCGTCTTCCTAATACTTCAACCTTAAAATCATCCAATTTTTGACGTTGTTTCTCCAAGATTAGGAGGATGTCAATTGAGGCACAAGATGCTAAACTTGTTGCCAATAATTCCATTGGTCTAAACCCTAAATTTTCTCCACCTACCTTTTCTGATGCATCTGTAATTGTTGTTAAACCAGATTCATTCGTTGTTACAAAGGCTAGTTTATCGTTATGTCGTTCAAGCAGTAATTTCATCTTTAGTTTTTCTGAATATTAATCAGTTTTTGATTCAACGCCGTACCATCGTGAATCGGATCTTGGAAAAGTACAACGCTCACGTTAGCTTTGCTTTCAGCGATGCGCAATAATTCTTCTCGCGTTATTAATCCAACCTTGTATGAATTGTCAAGACCAATAAAAGACTCCTCAACTGATAAAAACTCTATCCCATCCAAAGCCAAAAATTCTGTGGTGGAGATATACGCCTTAACTGCGAAATCATTATTAAAATTCAAGGAGTTTTCTTTTATTTTTCTCCACTCGTATTTATAGTTGTATCGTACGGCTGACACGTCAGATAATACCGCACTTCCTGTAGGATAACTTCCTGCACCTTTTCCTTGGAACAATTGCTTGTCTGCGAAAAGACCTTTTACTGTTACTGCGTTGAATTCATTGTTAACGCCATATGTTGCATCTTCTTCGTCTACAAAGTGAGGAGCAACCAAACCAGTAATTGTGTCATCTACTTTTTCAGCTCTTGACAATAAACGAATTCGGAGTCCTTTTTCCTTTGCAAACTTGATGTCGCTCTCCTGGATTTTGGTAATTCCAAAACGAAGAATATCTTCAGGTTTTACGATAACTCCAAAGGCGTGAGCGATTAAAATTTGCAACTTAAATTGACTATCGAATCCTTCAATATCAAGTGTAGGATCAGATTCAGCAAAGCCTAATTCCTGAGCATTTTTCAGTACCTCATCAAAAGACTTATTTTCATTTACTAAACGTGTAAGAATGTAATTGGTGGTTCCGTTACAAATACCATATACAGCGGAAATTGCATCATTATTATAATACTCTTCTAAGTTTCTTAGGATCGGAATACTCCCACATACAGCTGCTTCATATATAAAACTTACACCATATTCTTCGCTTAGTTCTTTCAGCTCGGCAAAGTGATTCGCGATTAGTTTTTTATTCGCTGAAACTACATTTTTACCTTTTTTAAACGCTTCGACCACGATTTCATAAGCAGCATCAGCGTCATCAATTAGTTCTACGATTAAATTGATTTCATCGTCTTCCAAAAGGTCAGCTTTATTGGTCGTAAAATTAGATGAGTCAATACTTCTATCTTTCGATGGATCTTTGATACAAATCTTCTTTATGCTTGCATCTAGTAGGTTGCTTTTATTAAGAATTTCATATAATCCTCCTCCTACGCATCCGAAACCGAATAATCCTATTTTTAAATTTTCTCTCATGATAATTGTCGTTTAAATGTTGTTGTAATTGTAATTTTTCTTGTTTCTCTTATAAATTTTTGAAGTGTATTTCTAAGCCAATCAAACTCTATTAGAAAGGCGTCATGTCCATACGGTGAATTCAACTCAACGTATTCTGCATTTGGAATCCAATTCGCAATTAACTTTTGCTCTCTAGGAGGAAAAAGTAAATCCGAATCAATGCCAATCACGAGCGTTTTAGCTTTTATTCCAAGTAAAATGGCCTCTAAACTTTCACCAGTGCCGCGAGCGATATCATGGCTATCCATGGCCTGTGTGAGTCTATAGTATGAATAAGCATTAAAGCGTTCCGATAGTTTCTCTCCTTGGTATTTTATATAAGATGCTGCACGAAAATCCTTGCGCTTTTCATGTCCGGTTTCACCTTGTTTTCGTTGAAAATCTTCATAGCTTCTATAAGACAGCATTGCTATTCCTCTAGCCGCTTTTAATCCTTCTTTTCCTGCTGTTTCAGAGTTTAATCCAAAGGTTAAATCTCCTTGAATTGCTAATCGTTGAGCTTCGTTAAATGCACGACCATAAGGAGAGTGAATAGCATTGGTTGCAATTAGAATTAAACGTGCAATTTCAATTGATTTTTGTGCTGCCCACTCTATTGCTTGTTGTCCGCCAATTGAGGCCCCGATTAGAATATCAATCTTATCAATTCTCAAAGCATTTGCCAGAATTTTATGTGCCTTCACCATATCCTTTGTAGTGATTTCCGGAAAATCATTGAAGGTGATATTATTTGGCGCATTTGTTGGTCCTGTACTTCCATAAGATGAGCCCAATACATTAGCACAAATGATGCAATAATCCTTTTCAGAAAAGACTTTTCCTTCACCAAAAATTCCTGCCCACCATTCGTTGACAAATTGGTTTCCAGTTAGGGCATGGCAAACCCAAAGTACAGGTTGCGTTGCTGGATTCCCTTGAATGGTGTATGCGATGTCTAGTTCCGAAAGCGTAACTCCGGATTCAAGTTTAAAAGGACGTATTAATGTTAATTTTTCTGTTTTCATGTTAAATGATTAAAGCGACATGCCGGGGACATGACTGAGGTTAATTTCAAGAAATGGTTACTTGAGTACTAGCAACAACACCAAGAATGTGCTGTGCAATTAATCATTGAAGTACATGAAATGATCGACCTTCCTACCTGTTCAGCAGATGCCAGTTTAATAGATTGAATTAAGTTTTGCATTTTTCAATTAATTTATATTTCCCAAGTTGCCTTGAGCAGGAATTGGCACCTTCCCAGATTTTCTGTTGGTTGCCAGAGGGTCATCGAGCCTGTCTCTCACCTCTTCTTTATAAATCAATCTTTCTTTTCAGATCGAATTGATGCCACAAAGGTAAAGCGGAAAAAATTTATTCTCCAAGAAAAAAATGAAAATATTTTTTGAATTTCTTCTAATCGTTCTTGTAAACACTTAAAAAACAAACATATAACCCCGTGTTAAAAATTTGGTTTTTATGTGAAAGAAGTATGTTTATATTTGATCTTTTTGAAAAATGAGGTATTTACTCGTCATAGTATTTTTAATATCTGGTCTTGTCAATGCACAATCCGATACGCTAGAAGTAAACAAAATCGCACTAGATAGTATCCAAGCAACAGGAAATTTTACAGGCTTAGTTTTGTTCAGGCCAGCGCAAAAGCATTGGGACTACGGGAAAGGCACTTATGTAACACATCCGCGTTACTACTTTTATTACCACAACTTTAAAGATGGAAAGCTAATTTATGTTGACGAGATTCAGTATTATTTGAATCATGACGGAACACTTTCGAATAATGTTTTCAATACCACAATTCATGGTGTAGGGCAGCCAAATACAATTTATTACAGTAGTTATACAAGAAGCGGACAGTATACAGAAGTAACAAAAACTCAAATTAAAAACGATACTTCATTTACCTATACAGCCCTGTATTCGGATAAGGGTAAATTAATGTCACATGGACATTATATCAATGAAAATCAACATGGAGAATGGCCAACTTACTATTATAATGATTCCATTAAAGTGGTTGAAGTTTGGGAAGAAGATAGATTAATTGACATTAAATCGGATAGGATAATGTTTGTTGGTGAGAAACAAAAAATCCTTTCGAAAGATGAATACTTTGAAATAATTGGTCAGCAAAACGGCAGGGGTTGGAATATCATGAATGTACCAGCGGCCTATATGAACAATGAATTCAATGTTGCATTTGTCATGTATATTGAGGAAACAGACTTTGTTAAGTTTTGTGACAAAGGAATGGAAAATGATAAGTGGATTCAAAAGCTTTTGAAGCTTTACTCGAAAAAAGAAGGGAAATAGTCTATAAACAAATCCCAGTTAAGGATTCGCCAAATTTATCCGGGGCTATGTTGCAAAAGATTCATAATTTGCGCCATATTTTTTTTAAATATTCATGAGAGTATTAATTACAGGAGGAGCTGGGTTTATTGGATCTGCAGTTATAAAGCATTTACACGAGAAACACGAAATCTTTGTCATCGATAATTTATCATTCGGTACAAGAGGATTTATTGATCAAATTGAAGATGATCACTTCTTTGAAAATGATATTAG
>JAKVAQ010000041.1:17740-43122 GCA_022447665.1 Crocinitomicaceae bacterium | reverse complement strand
CATTGGTGCTGATGGTACAATTTCGTGTCCTTTCCCTTCAAAATAGTTGAGAAACGTGGTGCGGATATCGTTGATTTTCATGTTCTTTTCCTGTTAACAATTGTTAAGCAAGCTGCAAAGTTATGCTTTATGTGTAAATTTGTGCTTTGAAATTTAAGAATTGCTAACGTTAAAACGTTCAATTTTTTGAGAATGAAGAAGCAAAAGTTTAAATATAATCCGGAAACCTTATCATATGACAAGGTTCAGGTAACGTGGAGAG
Organism: Crocinitomicaceae bacterium; assembly: GCA_022447665.1. Lineage (GTDB taxonomy): Bacteria > Bacteroidota > Bacteroidia > Flavobacteriales_D > Crocinitomicaceae > JAKVAQ01. Next base: position 42,860 of record JAKVAQ010000041.1, on the reverse strand, counting down.
AGCGCATTTTAAAGGCCTTGATTTTTATTGCGCCAGCGATAGTTTTAGGGGTGGTATTTAGCTTTCTATTTAGTGCATTATTTCCCTCACCAGCTGAGCGTAAGTTAGTGCGCGAAAATGAGAATTTGCGTAATAACATGACAGTTCTTCAAGAAGATGTGATGTTAATGACCAAGGTGATGACGGACTTGGAGAAGAGAGATAACGAAATTTACAGAGTTGTTTTTAATGCGGAGCCTTTTCCGGATGAGTTAAGAGAATTGGGTACAGGTGGTGTTGATGAATATGAGCAGTATAAAGGATATGAAGCATCCGATTTAATCATTTCTACCTCAAAGAAGATAAAAGAGCTTCAAAAAAGAATTTATGCGCAATCGGTTTCGTTTGATGAAGTAATTAAACTGGCTAAAGAGAAAGAGCAGATGTTGGCAAGTATTCCTGCTATTCAGCCTGTTTCAAATAAGGATTTAACGAGAATAGCATCGGGCTATGGGTGGAGAATTGACCCAATTTATAAAACGAAGAAAATGCACTGGGGCATAGACTTTACTGCTGATACGGGAACTGAAGTTTATGCTACTGGAAATGGAGTAGTAGTAGACTGCGAAACTAAAAGTTGGGGATATGGTAAGTCTGTTATTATAGATCATGGATACGGTTATATTACACGCTATGCACACTTAAGTGAATTTAAATGTAAAAAGGGTGATAGAGTTACGCGTGGTCAGTTGATTGGATTAGTAGGAAGCACTGGTAAATCTACGGGACCTCACTTGCATTATGAAGTCGAAAAGAATGGTGTAAAAATCAACCCTATTCACTTCTTCCATTCAGATATACTTCCTGAGGAGTATGAGAGAATGATTGAGATGGCAGGGAACGCCAACCAAGCATTTGACTAAAACAAAAATCCCGATCCATCATTGATGAACCGGGACTCTTTTTAGATTAACAATTCTTTTATTTGAATTCTGTTGTAGATACTAGTCCGTAGCTTACTGGTGAAGGGTCACTGTACATTTCTACCCAAACAACACCCATTTTAGTGTCCACTTCGGTAACTGTTCCTTCACTCCATCCACCTGCAAAATCAGCCCATACAGTATCACCTGCTTTTACATTAGGTTTCGCTTCTGTTGGACGACAATCAGCTTTTGCATAAACCTTCATCGTTCCAGCAAAACCAATAGTAAGAACTTTATCTCCTGAAATTTTTACGATTTGTGCATTGTTCCAATCACCATCTTCGTCTTTACAAGCAATGTACTGTCCTTCTTGCCAAGGATCAGTTAACTTAACAAAAGAGTTAGGCTTTAATTGGTATTCTGTTGCTCCAATTGATTTACCACTTTCGCTATCCTCTGCAGGATTATCAAAATCTAAATCAAGGTAACGTACCATTGGTTGCGTAGGGTCTGAAGCTTCAGTAACAATAGCTCTTTGCATACCAGAACCAGTTTGCCACCACGTTAATACGATATCTCCAACTTCTGCAGTTTGTCCTTGAGGAATATCGATTAAGATTGAGTTAGGCATTTTTTGAACATCATCAAAGGTGAAGTCAATATCTGATTCAACATCTCCCGCAGCGCTTACCTCTGCTCTATAAAAAATCATTGTTTCGTTTGCAGGATCTTCTTCAGCCAAAGCATTTGTATACATGGTGTATCCAGGACAAAGCACATAATCACCAGGTTGTCCATCAAATCCTACAGTTGGGAAATCCCAAGGTGTCATACCTGGAGCAAGTTCTGCACCTTCTTCAGTCGTTTCAACTGCAACTGAATCCGTATCATTTGATTCTTCATTGTTTTCAGTCGTTTCTTCTCCACCACAGCTCACTGCAAAAAATAATAAGCCAAGCGAAAAAAGAGACAAATTTCTCTTAAGCATAATTTAGTGTTTAAATAGTTAGATGGTAGAAAGATAGCGATTTATAAATACCATGGAAGTTTGCCAGCGAAAAAAATCGTAATTTTACTCTGATGAAAAAAATTAGCTTACTGGTCTTTACACTGGTGATCTCTGGATTCCTTTGCGCTCAGGTTCCAGCATATTATTTAGGAATTAATTTTGCAGCTTCTTCGGTAGATTTGAGAAATGCTTTATCTGATAGAATTTCGGATACACATACTACCTTCATTACCTATGATTTGGTTTGGGATGTTTTGAAGCAATCTGATCTTGATCCTACCAATGCAGCTAATGTGCTGTTGATTTACGGATATAACGACTCGGATGGAGATGTGGAGAATGATAGATCGAGGAATAAGAATGATAATGGAGGTTCAAGCGGAGAATGGAATCGCGAACATGTTTTTCCAAAATCACTAGGAAGTCCTGATTTAGGAACAAGTGGTCCTGGTTCTGATGCGCATAATTTACGCGCTTGTGATGTTGCAACTAATGGCTACAGAAGCAACCGACTTTTTGCTGACGGAAGTGGAAACGCAGGTAATGTTGGGGCTAATTGGTATCCTGGCGATGAGTGGAAAGGAGATTGTGCAAGAATAGTAATGTACATGTACCTTCGATATGATTTAAGATGTAGACCTATTTATGTGGCGGCCGGATCAGTTAATGCCATGGATGCGAATATGATTGATGTATTGTTAGATTGGAATGCAGAAGACCCTGTTTCGGAGTTGGAAGAGAACAGAAATGATGTTATTTACGGATATCAAGGAAATAGAAATCCGTTTATAGATAATCCTAAAATCGCCACTTTAATTTGGGGAGGACCAGATGCTGAAGATAAATGGGGTGGAGTAGGTTTAGAGGAAATTAATTCAAGTGCTTTTTCTGTTTATCCTAATCCGGTTATTGGTGACCTTCTTCACATTGAGTCTCAATCAAACCAAAGCTTTGAAGGTGTTAAGCTCTTTAATGTTTCGGGGAAACTGGTCTACAGTTCGACCTTAATCTCTACCTATCAAGAAATTTCAACCCAGTCCTTTGAACCCGGGGTGTATTTCTTATCGATTCAAACGGCAAATGGTAATTATCAAAAGAAAGTTATTCTAAAATGAGACAAATCCTTTTTGAATGGAACTTCATGGGTGAAGATGCAGAAGGTACAGCCAAGCATCATGTGATTCACTTAAAAGAGTTTATAGCTAGAGAAAAAATTGAATCGTCTCGCCAAGAATATAAGAAGGTCGATGATATGCTTTCTTCAGCAATGATGGTTATTGACGAAGAAACGGCTCGAAAAATTAAGGATGTTCTTAGGCCTCACAAGGCTTACGTGATTGAGTAGCTTATAAGTTAGCGTAAGAGATTGGGTTGGAAGACTTTTCGATTCCAATCGTTGTTTCACCTCCGTGTCCAGTATAAACTATGGTATCTTCTGGTAACGTGAACATCTTATTCAAAATCGAATCTTTTAAGGTTTGAAAAGCACCTCCCGGTAAATCGACTCTCCCAAAACTACCCTGGAAAAGCACATCTCCGTTTATCACGAAGCTATCCTTAGCCGAATAGAAAACAATATGTCCTGGTGCGTGCCCCGGGGTGAATATTACATCAAGTTCGGAGTTTCCGAATTTTACCTTATCTCCATCTTCAAGAAAATGAGATGGTTCTGGAGATAATTGATAGGAGCCAAATCCGTATACATGTGCATACGAAGGAATATTGTTAAGTGTAACAACATCATCCTTATGCATATACAAGTCTAATTCATAAGTGTTGGCTACAAAAAAGTTCCCTAAAACATGGTCAATATGACAATGTGTATTTAAGAGTTTCACTGGCTTAAGTCCATTCTCCTCAATGAACAATTTTAGCGCCTCTTGTTCGTTCTTATCATAACATCCTGGATCAATTATTACGCATTCTTTGGTCTCATCATAGAGCACATATGTGTTTTCTTGGAACGGATTAAAGGTGAACTTTTGTACTTGCATAATTGTTTTAAAGTAGGCAAATTTAGTAAAGATTCGGCGTTTGTTGTATCTTAGCCTCTACGTAAAATGCGACCCCAATTCCTCCATATTATTTGCCTGATCCTCATAGGATTAGTTTTACCAGTTTCAGGATTCTCGCAATTCTATCAAGGCTCTGTACAGGAGTTTGGTAAAAATCGAATTCAGTACAATGGCTTCAGCTGGAAATATCACCATTACAAACGATTTAAGATTTACTACAGTGGAGCTAATCAGGATTTAGCAAGTTATACAGCTCAAACCATGCATCATTATTTGATTGAAGCAGAAGCCAAGCTTGACTACAAGTTTCCTGAGCAATTGGATGTGATTGTTTATGAAAGCCAATCAAAATTTCGTCAAAGCAATTTAGGGGTAAACAATGATGAGTATTCCAATGTAGCTGGAACAGGTAGACTACTAGGTTCTAAGGTGTTTGTGTACTTTGAAGGTGATCATCAAAAGTTCAATAAGAGTATTAAATCGGCAGTATATCATGTGTTATTGAAGCACATGTTTTATGGTGGCGATTGGAAAGATCAAGTAAAATCCACCGTGAACTCAGGCATGCCTGCTTGGATTGAGGAAGGATTGGTGAACTTTTTTGTTGAGCATTGGAATGCCGATGTAGAGAGTAATGTAAAGGATCTTGTGCTTACGCGAAAAATTGACCGTTTCAATGATTTAACTGAAAAAGAAAAGATCTATGCAGGTCATGCGTTATGGAATTATATTGCTGAAAACCATGGATTGGCCATGATTCCCAATATTCTTTACGTTTCAAGAATTACCAAGAATATTGAAAGGGGGTTCTATTCTCTCCTCAATATGGATTATACCAACTTGAGTAGAAATTATATAGCGTTCTACCGCGCACGTTATGTTAAGGAATACGAAAATCAGTCCGAAGCAGATGGCGATCAAGTAGAAATCAAGAATAAAAAAGAGAGCGTTTATTATGGATTAAAGATTTCTCCTGATGGTGACAAAATTGCTTACGTGGAGAATGTTTTAGGAAGGTATAAAGTGAAGATTCGAAATCTAATTACAGGAAAAACAACCACGATATACAAGGCAGAGTCGAAACTCGAACGTATTCAAGATTATTCTTATCCAACATTAGAATGGCATCCAAGCGGGCAGGCTCTCTCCTTTTTTACGGAACGCAAAGGAGAAGTGAAGTTTTGTATTTATTCGCTCTTGGATAAGGAGCTAAGTATTAAAGTAATGAAGCAACTGGAAAAAGTGCTGTCCTTTGCCTATTCTCCGGATGGTAAAAAGATTGTGTTCTCAGGAGTGTTTAATGGTCAGAGTGACCTTTACTTATACGAAGTGCTGAGCAATACGAAAAAACAAATTACCAATGATATTTATGATGATTTAAATCCACAGTTTGCTGATGAGAATTCGAGGGTAATATTCGCTTCCAACAGGAAGAGCGATACTATTTTCAAAGCGCCGAACATTGAGTTTTTTGATGCAAAAAGCGACATCTTTATTTATGACCTTAAGCAAGTAGATAGAACTTACAAATACTTAGAAAGATTAACAAATACTGAGAATGAGGATGAGTCGAATCCTTATCAATTGGAGAATGGTAATTATATTTTCTTATCGGAGAAAAATGGACTGAATAACCGTTTTACCGCGAGAAAAGATTCTGCGATAAGTTTCATCGACACTACCATACATTATCGTTATTTCTATGATGTAAAACCTCAAACTAATTACGTTACAAGCATTCTAGAACATGATTATAAGAACGGAAAGTATGCGTACTTAATGTATCAAAACTCGCAGTATAAGTTCTTTAACGAAGATTATTCTGGCGATGTGATTGATGTTTTATGGAACACTACTTATCGCCAAAAAGAGGTTGACGCAGAAAAACGTAGGTTGGATAAAAAGAAGGCGGAAGACAATGATACCCTATATATTGACGGCCAAAAGTATCAGAAAGAAATCGTTTACATTGACGATGTTAAGCCAATAGTTGATGAGAACGATTCTACGAAAAAGGATTCTTCAAAGGTCATTAAAGAGCCTGCTTTTGAACCGCCTAAATACTTGATTTATAAGGTGAATTTTGCACGAGACTATGTGCTCTCTCAATTCGATAACAATTTCCTTTTTCCAAATTACCAACCCTATGGAGGACCTGGATCGGTTTACTTTAACCCTGGAGTAAATATGCTATTAAAGATTGGTGCAAGTGATCTATTTGATGATTACAAACTTCTCGGAGGAACGCGTATTCCTACACGCTTTAATTCTGGAGGAGAATTCCTTTTTATGGCGCAGCATTTACGTGATCGTTTTGATCATAGACTTGTGATTTACAGACAAAAGAATGTTTCTGATGTGACTTTCGCGAAATGGATTACACATGATATTCGGTACCGATTAACATACCCGTTAAACGAAGTCTGGGGGCTAAGAGCCACAACGAATGCTCGACAAGATCGCCAGGTCTTTATTCCGTATAACGAAATAACCTTGCAGCGTGATCCAGAGAATTTTTATAATGCTGGATTGAATCTAGAACTTGTTTTAGATAATACGATTCCAATGGAATTGAACATTAGAAGAGGAACGAGGTTTAAGCTTTTTGCCGAGTATTTACAAGAGATAGGAGGAAATAATGATCCAACATTTAACCTAGGATTTGATTTCAGAAACTATACAAGAATTAAACGAAACTTTATTTGGGTGAACCGTCTAGCAGGAGCTACTTCGCTAGGAGATCGAAAACTGCTCTATTACATGGGAGGAGTAGATAACTGGGTACTTAGACCTAGTCCAGATTTTGACCCTGATATCGATGTTAACCCGAATCTGAACTGGGGATTCCAAACTATCGCTACCCCAATGCGAGGATTTATTCAAAACGCTAGAAATGGAAATAGCTTTTTACTTTATAATTCAGAGTTTAGATTGCCGGTAGTTTCTTATTTCTCAAGTTATCCCGTTAAAAGTGAAATGTTAAGACACTTACAGTTAATTGCATTTGGTGATGCCGGAGTAGCATGGACTGGGCCACATCCATTTCATCCGGACAATTATTTCAACACACAAATTATTGAAGACTTACCGGTGACCATAAAATTGGAGAACCTTAGAGAGCCTATAATTGGTGGGTTTGGCGTTGGTGTTAGAACAAAGATTTGGGGCTACTTCATCCGTTTAGACGCCGCATGGGGAATCGAAGACCTCGCCATTAAAAAACCATTGGCTTACATTTCATTAACTCAGGATTTATGACCGCATTTATTTTTATTAGCCTCGTTCTTATTGGGGTTTTTGCAGGTATGTTGAGCGGGTTCGTAGGCGTTGGTGGCGGTGTGATTATTGTACCGGCTTTGGTATATGTGCTAGGACTTTCACAGCATGCTGCTCAGGGTACTTCATTGCTCTTAATGCTTCCTCCTATTGGCATTTTAGCCGTTATGAATTACTACAAAGCGGGCGAAATGAATCTTCTTTACGGTGGAATAATTGCAATATTTTTTATCGTTGGAGCCTATTTCGGTTCAAAAATTTCACTTCGGCTCAATCCTGCCGTAGTAAAGCTTATATTTGGAGTATTAATGCTTTATGTAGCTGGTCGTATGATTTACTCCGGCTATAAGGGAACGTTTAGTGATGATCAAAAGTCAAATACAACAGAAATCAACGGAGATTCTTGACGAGCTCATAGCGATAAGAAGTCATCTTCACGCTAATCCAGAACTTTCATTCAAGGAATTCGAGACAAGTAAATTCGTTCAGAATAAACTTGATGAATACGGCATTTCCTATAAAGCAGGCTTCGTAGAAACGGGGATAGTCGGATTTATAAAAGGTGGAAAGTCAACAGGAAAATGTATCGCCCTCAGGGCAGATTTGGATGCTTTGCCAATTCAAGAAACCACAGGTGCTTCTTATGCTTCTAAGAACGACGGTATTATGCATGCTTGTGGTCATGATGTACACACGACTATCTTATTGGGGGTAGCTAAAATATTGAATGAGAATAAGGAAGATTTGTATCATGACATAAAGTTAATTTTCCAGCCCGGTGAAGAGCGTTTACCTGGAGGGGCAAGCTTAATGATAAAGGAAGGTGTACTTGATAACCCCAAGGTGGATGAGATGTATGCCTTGCATGTTTTTCCAGAAATGCAAGTGGGTAAGGTTGGTGTTAAATCGGGTATGTACATGGCTTCGTGTGATGAGGTGTTTATGACCGTAAAAGGTAAAGGTGGACATGGAGCCATGCCTCAACAGAACATTGACCCTATTCTTATTTCGGCGCATTTAATCACCTCCTTACAGCAGGTCGTGAGTAGGAATTGTCCTCCTCAAATACCGTGTGTGCTCTCCTTTGGTAAGATAGAAGGCTTGGGGGCAACAAATGTAATTCCCGATAATGTAGCCCTTGAAGGAACGTTCAGAACAATGAACGAAGATTGGCGAGCAGAAGCACACAAAACGATTGAACATCATGCAAAAACACTAGCCAAGTCTATGGGGGGTGATGTTCATGTTGATATCAGAAAAGGATACCCTTATTTAGAGAATCATCCGGAGCTGACAGCCAAAGCTAAAGCCTCTTTAATAAACCAATTCGGAGAAGATAAAGTAGAGGAATTACCCTTGCGATTAACGGCAGAGGATTTCTCCTATTATTCTCAAGAAGTACCGTGTTCTTTTTTCAGGTTAGGGGTGAGGAATGAATCGAAGGGGATAACAGCACCAGTACATAATTCAAATTTTGATATTGACGAAAAATCATTACAGGTAGGTGTTGAAATGATGCTGGCGGTTGTATTAAGGGACTCATAATCCAGAGGTATCCTTGATTTATACCGCTTATCAAGAAATCAACCCTCCACCTTTATTCGGCATATTTTTTGAAGCTTAAATTCTGTTAATTACAAACTAAGTGACCTCATAATTGGTTATTTTAGTATTTCTAAACAATATTACATGCGAATTACAATCAATCTATTCTTCACCTTCTTAATTTTCTCTTTTCTGCCTTCTACCTTCGCGCAAAGCGATGAAGAAGCGACTACATTAAAGTTTGAAGAGGTTTTTGGTTACCTTGATTCATATTATGTAGATGAATTTGATGGACCAGCGATCGCTGAAGCGGCGATTGTAGCCATGCTTAAAGAATTAGATCCTCACACGTATATCATTCCAGCGAAAGAAGTAGAAGCATCCAACAGTACAATTGAAGGAAACTTTGTTGGCGTTGGAATTCGCTTTCAAATTATGAATGATACACTTTCAGTTATCAATACTATTGAAGGTGGTCCTTGTGAAAAGGTAGGTGTTCAAGCGGGAGATAAAATTGTTGAAATTGATGGCGAAAATGTGGCAGGAGTTGGCTTGCAAAACTCTGGTGTACGCGAACGCCTAATGGGTGAGAAGGATTCTAAAGTGGTTCTTGGAGTTAAAAGAAGAAATGCTTCGGAAATTCTTGAGTTTAATGTACGTAGAGCAGAAATTCCATTGTACAGCGTTCCTGCATACTACATGGTAACGAAGAAAACAGGATATATTAAAGTGACGAATTTCGCGCGTACTACGCCAGATGAGTTAACAAATGCAATCAACGTTTTGAAGGAGCAAGGAATGAAAAACTTGATTCTAGACCTTCAAGGCAATGGGGGAGGATTATTGCACGTTGCCAAGCAAATGGCCGATGAGTTTTTGACAGATGATAAAATGATTGTATACTCAAAAGGACGCTCGCAGCCAAAGCAAGAATACATTGCGAATGACAAGGATTATTACAATCGATTCTATCATAAGGATAAAAAAGGAATCTTTGAAAAAGGTAAGCTGGTGGTGCTTGTAGATGAAAGTTCTGCTTCAGCCTCAGAAATTGTTGCGGGTAGTTTGCAGGACTGGGATAGAGCCCTAATTGTTGGAAGAAGAACATTTGGAAAAGGACTAGTGCAAAGACCATACAAACTAAGTGATGGTTCTATTATCAGAATTACCGTAGCGCGCTACTTTACGCCAAGTGGAAGGTTTATTCAAAAGTCATATGAAAATGGGGTAGACAATTATTATGAAGATAGAATTAACCGGTTCAATAATGGTGAGTTCATGCATGCTGATAGTATAAAATTCGCAGACTCATTAAAGTTCAAAACATTGAAGCTCGGAAGAACAGTGTATGGTGGAGGTGGAATTATGCCTGACTTCTTTGTTCCTCTGGATACGATGGAACTTTCGGACCTTTATACAAAACTGAATAGAAAAGGAGTAATCAACTTATTTACCTTTAATTATGTAGATAAGAATCGTGATGATTTGAATAAAAAATATCCGGAGTTTGAGGGCTACAAAGAAAAATTCAATGTGGATTTATTAATGTCCGATTTCTGGGATTTTGCAAAAGAAGAGGGTGTTGAGTATGATGAGGAAGGATATACTACATCAAAGAAATTGATCCAAACGTTGATCAAAGCGAGAATTGCTTCTAATCTCTGGGATTTCTCTAAATTCTATCCAATTTACAATGAGACAGAGAATGAGATTTTTATCAAAGGATTAGAATTAATTGAAGGAAAAACAATTGAAAATTTAGGATTGGATCATTAATTTTGCCCAAAATTTAAAGAATGAAGTATTTAGGAATATTCGGATTAGCAGTGATTTTAGCCTCATGTGGAGGAGAAGCTGCGGATGAAAACGGAACGGTTAATTCAGATGGAATATCTTCTGTAGTAGATAATACAGAACCTTCTGACGTAGTCACAGGAGATGATAAATTTAGAGATGCATCGAACGGTGAAGAAGAAATAGGGAATACTACGGTTGAATATTATGAAGAAAAACATTCTTTTGGAAATGTATTCTATCCTAGTGAAAACTTGTATACATTCAAGTTCAAGAATACTGGAACCAATCCATTGATAATTGAAAGTGCAACAGCTTCATGTGGGTGTACGGTTCCAAATAAACCAGAGGAACCAATAATGCCAGGTGAAGAAGGAGAATTAGATGTGATTTTCAGACCAAAAGAAGGTCAGGTAGGGTCACCCGTTACGAAAAGAATAACCGTTACAGCCAATACTGTTCCTGCGGAAACTTATTTAGAGATTTCTGCCCAGGTAATGGAAGGGATGTAAATCAACGTATTAGATAAAAGAAAAGGGAGCTTATTCAAGCTCCCTTTTTTGTTTTTATATTCCTCTGAGTAAAACCTATATTTTGAAGTTTCTGCTCAAAGTCACTGAGCCCGTAGAATTGGCTCGCCTTAATTTATTTCAATTGTTTCGAATTTATACTCCGTAGATATCAAATATCTGTTCAGCTAATTCAACTCCAATTCTTGATTGAGCTTCAGTGGTTGCCGCTCCAATATGTGGCGTAGAAGCTATTTTATCATGAACAAGAAGATCTTTTCTAGGTGTAGGTTCGTTTTCAAAAACGTCTAAAGCTGCTGCTCTAATTTTTCCAGAATTTAATCCTTCTATCAAGGCATCCTCATCAACAACTCCACCTCTTGCTGCATTAGCGATGATTACACCATCTTTCATAGCGCCGATTTCTGAAGCCGTAATAACGGGACTTCCATCAGCTTGTTTAGGTACGTGAATTGAAATATAATCGAGCTCACCAATCACATCCCCTAAGTTCTTTACAGGGTTGATTTCAACGTCAATTGTATTTCCATTTACTAAAACCGGAACATTTACCTTTTCAGCGAATAAATCTACCGCCTTAACATTCATTCCTACACCTAACGCGTATCCTGCCAATGCTTGTCCAATTCTACCAAAACCAATAATTCCTAAGGTCTTTCCTCTTAACTCTTGGCCTTTGGCGTATTTCTTTTTCAATACTTTGAAGTTCTCAGCACCATTTGTAGGCATTTCTCTGTTAGAATCATAAGCAGAGCGTGACAAAGAGAACATCTGACCCAATACAAGCTCAGCCACCGATTGTGAAGAAGCTCCTGGCGTATTAATCACTTTTAATCCTTTGCCACGAGCGTAGTCAACATCGATATTATCCATACCAACACCACCACGTCCAATGATTTTTAAACTAGGGCAAGCATCAATTAATGCCTCTCTAACCGTTGTTGCACTTCTAACCAATAACACCTCAATTCCTTCGGCGTTTATATGTGCTTCAAGACTATCTTGAGCAACATTTGTTGTGCTTACTGAAAATCCCTTTCCTTCTAAGGCAGCAACACCTTCTGCTGAGATTCCGTCGTTTGCTAAAACTTTCATTTTTTATGCTTTTTTAGTTGCAAATTCTTGCATTAATTCTGTTAATACTTTTACTGAGTCTATTTCTAATGCATTGTACATCGAAGCTCTGTATCCCCCAACACTTCTATGTCCTTTTAATCCTACTATACCTGCATCATTCCACATTTGATCAAACTCATCTTTTAAAGCTTCATTTGTTAATGTGAAGGTAACGTTCATGTCTGATCTATCTTCTTTCGCTGCTGTTCCTTCGAACAACGGATTGGTATCTATTTCTCCATAAAGTAAATCTGCTTTTGCTCTGTTCTTCGCTGCAATAGCATCAACACCACCATTCGCAATTAAATGCTTTAGGTTTAACATTGAAGTGTACACTGAGAATACTGGTGGAGTATTGAACATTGAATCTTTCTTGAAGTGTGTGTTCAAATCTAAATAAGTAGGAATGCTTAATGGTGATTTACCAATTAACTCCTCTTTTACAATGTATAATGTAGCGCCCGCAGGTCCTAAGTTCTTTTGTGCACCAGCATAGATTAAATCGAAATCGGCAACATTAATAGGTCTGCTAAAAATATCCGAAGACATATCACAAACTAATGGGCCATCAAACGCTGGGAAATCTTTAAACTGCGTTCCGAAAATAGTATTGTTTGAAGTGAAATGTAAGTAGTCGTAAGACCCATTGAGATTTAAGTTCTTAGGAATGTAGTTGAAGTTCTTGTCTTCAGAAGAACCTACAACATCAATCTCTAATCCTGCATTTTTACCTTCTTTAATAGCCTTTGTAGACCAAGCTCCAGTATCAATGTAGGCAGCTCTTTTGTTATCACGGCACATGTTCATTGCGGTGATTAAGAATCCTAAACTCGCTCCACCTTGAAGGAACAATACAGTATATCCTTCAGGAACATTTAGGGCTTTCTTTACTAGGTTTCTAGTCTCTTCCATATCGCGAACAAAATCCGCGCTTCTATGAGAAACCTCTAGAATAGAGAGTCCATTGTAATCTAATACAGCCTCAGCTGCTTGTTTAAATACTTCTTGTGGTAAAATACAAGGTCCGGCACCAAAATTATGCTTCTTAGACATGATCATTATCGATTAAAATTCAGAACAAAGGTCTGCTTTTTTTGTTAACAAAGCCTTAATTCACCTAATTGTTTTCGACAATGGTAAAATCTTCTTAACAAATTAGATTTTCTGAATTTTTTTCACAGTGCTATTCCCTTGTTGATCAATAAAATGAATCAAGTAAATTCGTTTGGTAAAACGGCTTAAATCTATGGTGTTATTATCGGTCTCAATCAAGGTCGATTGTCCTAAGGAATTAAACACTTGAACTGACGCTACCTCGATACCTGAATATTGAATAATGTTTGATGTTGGGTTAGGATAAACTTCCAACTCCAATTCAATATTTTCAGTTTCTAGGGATGCACAAGTAGTTCCGCACCAATCACGAACGTGTAATTCACATAAAATTCTTTCGTAAGCGATTTTGTTTGTTCCATCACCATCCCATTCTCTTAATCCAAGAGTTCTCAAGAATTCTGTGAAGGTAGAATCTGTTAACCCGTAATAATCTGCTAATTCATCTACCGCGGCTGAAGACCAGTCTGTGCTTTTAAATATGGTGATATATGGAATCTTCTCTGCATGTTCATCCCAAGCCATGAATAGGTTAGAAAAGAAGTTTGCTTGAATTAACTCGGAGCTACCTAAATAAGTGCTTGATACCCATCCTATTTCCGAGAAGTATATTTCTTGAGCGGGATCTGGATATAAAGCGATCAATTCTTCAAAATCTGCTTTAATTGCAGTGTACGATTCATCACCAGTTCCTCCAGTTGTCGATTGAGGATAATAGGTAACAGTAATAATATCCATTCCGTCATTTACGTCTTGGCAAAGCGATGATTTCGTTGGATCTAAAATTCCTTCCATAGTAAAGGTGGTTCCAACAATTAGCTCCTCTCCGTGGAGATCGAAGTAAAGGTCTTTTGCGTAGGGTACTACAGAGTCTAAAAACACTTTGAAATCTTCTTATTGACCGGCATCTGTCCCCATGTAAATATCGTGTTCGTTCCCAATGTTCATCGGAGAAAATTCTACCACATCCAAGTGACAACGCCATAAGCAAATGCCGAATCATAATTCAAATTCTCCGCCATGTCTATTTGCCAAGCCAGTACACGGTCTCCTTTAGGTTCCTGACCAAATGTTGTATAGAAAAAGAATAAAGTAAGTAGGGTAAAAATTGATTTCAACGCTTAAGTTTCTCTTTAGACGAATATCGAAATTCCCCTATTCAAAATTATTTTTCTTTTTGAATCCAAACTTAAGAGCTACTTTTACGGCATGATATTATCAAACGCCATTTTCGGAATAGTATGGAATATGAACCCTTCAGTTATTCCTGGAGTGAATATTCCTAGATGGTACGGAGTAATGTGGGCGCTAGGAATTTATGCAGCCTATATTGCCATGAATCGTTTATACAAGAACGAAAACATGCCCGAAAAAGCCATGGACAAGACCTTTTTGTACATTGTTCTTGGTGCGGTAATAGGAGCAAGGTTAGGTCATTGCTTTTTCTATGATCCTGGGTATTATCTAAAAAATCCAGTAGAAATTCTTTACATCTGGGAAGGTGGATTGGCGAGTCATGGTGGAACGCTTGGTATTATAATAGCCGGCTATATTTTAATAAGAAAGGTATTGAAGAAAGAGGTGTTATGGATGATGGACCGCCTTTCTACAGTTTCTTTAATTACCGCTGCATTTATCAGAATTGGAAATTTATTTAATCATGAGATTGTTGGAATCAAAACTACTGGTGCATTTGGTTTTCAGTTTTTAAGGAATGATATTCATCCCTCACAAGCTATGGATTTAACGCAGGCCGCTAGGCCCGAATCTGTTGACGCAGCTTATTCTTTGATTGCGAATGATCCTCAATTTGCACATGTTTTAGCAGAGGTGCCATTGAGGTATCCAGCGCAATTGTTTGAGGCCTTAGCGTATTTTTTAATTTTTGGAATTCTGATGTTCTTGTACTGGCGAACAAATGCAGGAAAGCTTAGAGGCTTCATTATGGGAGTCTTTATGGTTCTTTGTTTTACTGCTAGGTTCTTCATAGAATTTATAAAAGAGAATCAAACTGACCTGTTCACAGAAGAAGTTAATAATCAAATTGTAAATTCAGATGGTTTGAATATGGGACAATACTTAAGCCTTCCATTCATAGCAGTTGGACTCTTTTTTATGCTCCGAAAAATTAAAGAGTTCAAAATGGGAAGAGTAAGCTACATGGATTAGCCTCTTTTCGACTCTAGAAGTATTGTGATACTGTTAGGTCCCTCATTAAATAGTAAATCTAAAATTGAGAGATTGGTTTGAAATCCATGTCGCTCTTCAAATACCTGTATGTAACGTGGTATATCAATGTTAAAGGGAGATTTAGGGTTCATGAGTGATGCAATTTCAATCCCGTTAATAGGTTTTTCGGATTCCTCAAGATTAACTTCCAAACCAACTTTTTCAATCCCGAATTCAATGGATTGCATTGCTAGTTCGGTGTATGAGCGGTATTCTTGGTTTAATAGGGTTTCGATACTATCAAAATAATAAATGAAATAAGGAGCATTTCTATAAGCACTCTCAATTGTTTTTAAATGCTCTTTTCCCCAGTTTTCGGTGTAAGAAATTTGGAGATCCGAGCTTTTAGTTTCTTTTCCGTTAGGACGTTCAACGGGTACTGTTAATGCTTGTATGCCATTCGCTCCTATCACTTTCGTTCTGGTACGATAGGTTTGCTTTTGATACCGCTCGTTCCCTGAAATTTCGACCGTTTTATTTTTAGCCAATACCTCAAAGTAGGCAATGTTACCGAAATAGGAATAGGGTAGAAGAGGATTCACGTTTTAGTCTATGCCACTAAATATTCTATTCCATCGAACTGAGCCATCCTGAGCTCTAGAGAAAAATGTGAATGCTGCATGACCTACAATGTGATCATCTGGAACAAATCCCCAAAAACGTGAGTCGACAGAGTTGTTTCTATTATCTCCCATCATCCAATAATAATCTTGCTCAATAGTATAACTCGTTGTTTTCTTACCATCCACATATATACCATCACCTCGCTCTTCTAAGGTATGACCCTCATATGCAGTAATGATACGCTTGTATACAGGCAGATTCTTATGGGTTAGCTCAACTACGTCTCCAGCTGCTGGAATTTTTAAAGGTCCAAAATTGTCCTCTGTCCAATCATATTGTTTGTCGTTCGGGAAGATTGGATAGTATTGTCGTCCTCCGTTTTGAAGTTCAGCATGGTAGAAACCTTTTGGTTTGCTATCTAAACGTAAGAAAATTGATTCTTGTAGAAGTCTTGTTGCTTCATCAGCAGTGGTGTGAACAGCAATGTTCCCTTCAGTGTCCCAACCGACATAATCCATGTTAAGTATCCCAAACTCTTTCTCCATTAAGTCTCGGTCTTCTTCGCTCCAAGACCAACGTCCAACAACTCCATTTGTAGAATTAGCTAGAGCAACGAAATAAGGGTGCTTTCGGCCCACAATTCCATATTTCATCTGAACCATGGGTGCTTGCCATGCAACTTCACCGTTAATCATTAATGTTTTATCTGTAATCTCGATTAAATCACCAGGGACTCCAACACATCTTTTTATGTAGTGTTCTTTTTTATCTACTGGACGGGCAATTAATCCATATGTAGCAGTATATCCCCTCTCTCTATCTTCAGGGTATGGTAGTGATGAATATACTTCTCCGTTTTCAAGAGATTTCATCGCTAAGTTGAGGTATGCAGATTTATTTTGTTCAAAATAATCTAGACTTCTGCCTTCTCTCTGAGCATAATACCACGCCTCATCAACCAGTATCTGGTGATAATTATGGCCCATTAATCCGCTCGGCATTCTTGGGTCATAAATTGAAGTGTCACCAGTGGGATAGTTGAAAACAACAACATCATTTCTATCTACCGAACTAAATCCTGGTAATCGCGTGTATGGAATTGATTGTATTTCAGCGTAAGATTTTACATTCAACCAAGGGATTGTATTGTGAAAGACAGGGTAAGAAAATGGTGTCATCGGAACTCTCGGTCCATAAGTAATTTTGTCCACAAATAAGTGGTCTCCAACTAATTGTGTTTTTTCCATTGAGCCCGTTGGAATTTGAAAAGGTTCAAATACGTAGGTTCTAATAACGCTCGCTGCCACCACTGCAAAGAGAATTGCATCACCGCATTCCTTTAAAACGGTTTTTTTACCCGCTTTCTTTTTACGTTGTAAAGCAGAGAAAATTGGCCATGCCACTGCGTGCCCTAAAACCGGTAATGCAAAAGCTAAGGCTACATGGTCACTGTTTTTTCGCTCATTTACCTGTTTAGCAATATCCCAATTTGTAGGTTCAATAGCAGGAGTTTCTTCTTTTTTATTCGCTATTTTCCAAAAAACAGGAAAAGGAAATACAATTCCCAAAATAGTCTCCTTAATACCGTATTGTCCAAATTTTCTAATGTAGCTCACGTTCAATGACGCCCACATCACAAACTGAACCCCTGGGAATAACAAAAATATTACCCAATACCAAGGTAAATGGGCTCCTTTTAATAAGCTAAAGTAATTGTAAAAGGGAATGTAAGCATCGCTGCTTTTTCTTCCCATATCTTCCATTCGTTTATTCCACAAACCAATAACTGGAGTGAGAAAAATAATCAAGTATCCGATTAATAATCCTAAATATCCCATTCTAAATATCTAATACGTCGCGCATCGTATATACGCCATTTTTACCTTTTAACCATTCAGCAGCGATTACGCTACCAAGTGCAAATCCTTTTCTTGATTTTGCTGTATGAGTGATTTCAATACTATCAATCTCATTTTCAAAACTCACTTTATGCGTTCCAGGAACGTTTGGCTCCCGTAAAGATTCTAAAACTAATGCTGAATCCGATGAATTTTCGCCTTTTTTAACATTTTCCCACTTGTTGTAAGAGTCGTGATTCTTTATTAATCCTTCTGCTAAAGAGATGCCTGTTCCACTTGGAGCGTCTAGTTTTTCTGTATGGTGAATTTCAACCATAGAAGCCTCGTAGTCTTTATGATTATTCATCATTGCTGCGAGTTTTTCGTTCAATGCGAAAAATAGATTTACACCTAACGAGAAGTTTGTAGCAGTAATCATGGCCCCGGTCTTCTCTTCACAAAGCGATTTAACTGAATCAAAGCGCTCATACCAACCTGTTGTACCCACAATAATAGGAATAGCGTTTTTTAAACAAAACTCGATATTACCTACGGCAACCTCTGGAGCAGTGAATTCTATTGCTACATCTGTATTAGACCAATCAAGTGATGCAAGAACGTCTCCCTTGTCTATTTTTAGTGAAATCGTATGTCCTCGTTCAAGGGCAATATCTTCAATTGCCTTGCCCATTTTACCATACCCAATAAGTGCAATATTCATCTCTTAGTTTACGTGCAAAAATAAGTAATGAATCGTAGCCAAATATCTCATTGACGAATAAATAATCTGGGTTCACTAAAGATTTTAGTTGATTAATCCCTTCATTGCGCCATTTACTTAATTATTTGACTACATTTGCTCAATAACTTTTATAAACGAAATTTAGAATGAAATTATTTAGAATCCCTGTAATTGCAATCTTAGCAATTGGTATGGTAGCATGTGGAGGTTCGAGAGAAGACGAGCTTACTGATGCGTTGAACGAACTTGAAGAGACTTTTGAAAATCTTGATGAAGAAATGTCTTCTTCAGATGATGAATGGTCTACAGTTGAAGGTGATGGTTTTGAGATCGATATCCCAGGTCACATGGAAGAGATGTATGACTTAAATGCTGAGGCTGCTTTACAATACGGATACGTTGAGCAAGTTGGATATGAAGTTCAAGAGCACTACTTAATCGTGTTGATGGAAACTAAAGAAGAGATTGCTTCTTACGAGTTAGACATGGAGTTTGATGCAATGTCATACAGAGATATCTCAGTAGAGTCTTTACGTGATGGATTAGATGCATATACCGTTTTAACTGAAGATCCAGTTGTTGAAACAGTTAACGGAATGGATTGTGTTAAGAATGAAATGCGTGGAGCTTTAGGTGAAGTTAACGTATACTACCAGTTAGGTGTATTCGAAGGAGAAAATGCTTTTTACCAGGTATTAACTTGGACTGTTGAAGAGCAAAAATCTAACTTCAAATCAGATATGGAAGCTTCTATCGATTCTTTCTCTGAATTATAAGAAACTTTAATTATTCGGAATCCCGGTCCTAGAAATATGGATCGGGATTTTTTTTGCTCTAAATTTTTTAAATTCACCACGATTAAAACAAAATTATGTCAGACGATAAAAAGATCATATTTTCAATGGTTGGAGTTTCAAAGCAAACCCCAACTGGACAACCAATTATAAAGGACATTTACTTATCATTTTACTACGGTGCCAAAATTGGTATTATAGGTAATAATGGTTCTGGTAAATCAACGGTGCTAAAAATTATTGCTGATTTAGATAAGCAATACCGAGGCGAGGTCGTGTTTAACCGGGATTATTCTATAGGTTACCTGGCACAGGAGCCTGAAGTAGATCCAAATAAAACAGTAAAAGAAATAGTACAAGAAGGTGTACAAGAAACAGTTGATTTATTGAAGGAATACGAAGAAATCAACAATGGTTTTATGGACGAGGCCGTTATGAACGATCCTGATAAAATGGAGAAGTTGATAGAGCGTCAAGGCCAAGTTCAAGAAAGAATTGATCAATTGGATGCCTGGGATTTGGATAGTAAACTGGAAAGAGCAATGGCTGCTTTGCAGTGTCCTCCAGAGGAACAAGAAATTAAAACCTTAAGTGGTGGTGAAAAAAGAAGAGTAGCATTGTGTCGTTTACTATTAAAGAATCCAGACATATTATTACTGGATGAGCCGACTAACCACTTAGATGCTGAATCGGTTCACTGGTTAGAACAGCATTTAAAGCAATACCAAGGAACGGTAATTGCAATTACGCACGACCGTTATTTCTTGGATAATGTAGCTGGATGGATCTTAGAATTGGATAGAGGAGAGGGGATTCCATGGAAAGGGAACTATTCTTCATGGCTTGATCAAAAGTCTAAGCGTATGGCGCAAGAAGAAAAGCAGGCAAGTAAAAGAAGAAAAATTCTTGAGCGAGAGTTAGAATGGGTTAGAATGAATCCTAAAGGAAGACATGCAAAGAACAAAGCACGTCTATCTAACTATGATAAAATGATGGGAGAAGAAGCAAAGGCAAAAGTGGAAACATTGGAGCTTCCTATTCCAAATGGACCTAGATTGGGTTCTAATGTGATAGATGCCGTGAATGTTGCAAAGAGTTTTGAGCATAAGCTGCTGTACGATAATTTGAATTTCTCATTGCCTCCAGCGGGGATTGTTGGTGTTATAGGTCCAAATGGGGCGGGTAAAACAACCATTTTTAAGATGATTATGGACGAAATCCAGCCAGATTCAGGGGAGTTTAAAGTGGGCGAAACTGTGAAGGTAGGTTATGTTGACCAAGATCATAAAGACCTGGATCCGGAGAAGTCAATTTTCGAAGTCGTTTCAGGTGGTGCTGAATATTTAGAGATTGGTGACCAGAAGATTTCCAGCCGAGCTTATTTAAGTAGATTCAATTTCTCAGAGCAGAGTAAAAAAGTAGGAGTCCTATCAGGAGGTGAGCGAAATAGACTACACTTGGCAATGACTATGAAAGTAGAGGCCAACGTATTATTGCTGGATGAGCCAACCAACGATCTTGATGTTAATACCATTAGGGCGCTTGAGGAAGGTATTGAAAATTTTGCAGGTTGCGCTGTTGTTATATCTCACGATAGATGGTTTTTGGATCGTATTTGTACACATATTTTGGCGTTTGAAGGGGACTCTGAAGTTTACTGGTTTGAAGGTACTTACTCTGAATATGAGGAGAATAAGTTAAAGCGATTAGGCGCAGAGCCCCGTAAATTCAGGTATCGCAAACTAGTAGACTAGTTGTTCTTAAAATTAGATTCCTAATTAAGCCTATTTAAACTGATTAATAATAAGTGTTTTAAACAAACCTTTGAATATAAAACATCGTATTTGGTGTTGAACTTGAGGAATATCGTAGTATATTTGCCTCGCTAAATAAAATGTATAAATTAAAACTTGTTATGAAAAAGAAAATTTTTTCAGCAATGGCGATTGCCGCATTGGCTTTTACGTCATGTAAAGAAGAGGTCTCCACTACTAGTGAGTTAGGAGAAGCTACCATTAATGGTACGATCTGGGCTGACTTAGATTTAACTGATACTGATGTAGAAGGAATCGAAGGTATGCCTGTAACAATCACAGTTAATACTAGAGATTGGGATCCTACTCCAGATTTCTCGTACAGTTACGAGCAAAAAGTGTATTCAGCTACGGTTGATGCGAACGGTGCTTATTCTATAACTGTTCCTGCAACTACTCAGGGCTACACAGTTACTTTAGTGTATGGTGATGTATACACTACTAGAACTTTGGCTGATGGAGAAACTCAATCAGTAAGAGTTTCTAAAGGAAATGCATCATATTTCATCTATGAAGGTGCTGTTTTAGCTATCGATGATCAAGCATCTGTTTCAATTACCGGGGAAGGTGAAGGAGATACTTTCGGATCTGCAACTATTTATGGAGAGGTTTACGCAATCCTTGACAATGGATTTACTCCAGAAGGTTGGGAAAACTTATCATCAGGAAACGTAGTATGGCAGTACCAAGATGGTTGGGCGCCTTATTCAGCTAGTGATGAAACGGTACATACTGTTGCTATCAACGCTGATGGATCTTTCGTTATCACTATGCCAACAACGCAATTAGGTGATGGTTCAACGTATTTTGATCTAGGAATGTTTGACTTTGCTGGTACGCAAACTCAATTGAATGCTGCTGGAGACGGTGATACCACTGTAAATGGTATTTGGTCTGCAGCTAGTGCTGGTATTGAGTACTTCAACTTCAACTTCATTGAGGATGGAGACATCTACACTGGATACTCTATCTGGCTAAATTTCAATGAATTTTAGTCGTTAGAATTACGATTAGCTAATTAAGAATTTTAAAACGATTAGAATGAAAAAGATATTAACCTTGGCATTAGCTATGGGTGTTGGTTTTGTATCAACTGCTCAGTCTAATGACCAAATTCAAAATAAAAAGGGAGTTGATTTGCTTCCTGTAAAAGGTGAATGGGCTGTAGGTATCGGTACTGATTTAGGTACATTATCAGGTTTTGTTGGAAACATGTTTAATAACGATGCCAACAATACTTTAGGTTCTACTTTCCTAAGCTACCCGAACACCGGAAGTAGTGTTTTTGGAAAATACATGCTGTCTAACGATATGGCTGCGAGAGCGACCTTTTTTAACGGAGGACAAGACCGAACTGAGGTTTATGAAGTGTATGATGACAGATCAAACGATCCAGATTCTGTAGTTTATGACAAGAGAAGGTTCAATAACTCAATTACTCGTCTTTCACTTGGTTTAGAGTGGAGAAGAGGAAAGTCAAGACTTCGTGGATTTTATGGTGCTGAAGGAGTTCTTTCTTGGGTAAACTCTCACAACCATTACTCATATGGTAATGCGTTAGGAGTGGACAACTTAACACCAACTGATAACGGTGCAATGCCTGGATATAACGCACAACATGGTAGAACAGTAGAGATCAGAAACGGTGCTACTTTCGGATTAGGCGTGCGTGGTTTCTTAGGAGTTGAGTATTTCATTGCTCCGAAGATCTGTGTAGGAACTGAGTTTGGATGGGGAGTTAACTTCTTCAAATCATCAGATGATGTAACAACTTACGAGAAATACGATCCATTCTATGACAATGGAACTGGTGGAATAGTAAGATATGAAGATAAAACAAACCAAGGTGGATGGTCTATCAGCTCTGGTTTAGATAACTTCAACAACCAAATTTTCTTCCACTTCTATTTCTAGGAAATACGATTTAAAAATTTTAAAGAATTATTTAATAAATAAAACATGAAAAAGAATATTTTTTCAATCTTGGCGATAGCTGCAGTTGCATTTACGTCATGTAAGGATGAAACTCCTGCCTCAAGCGAATTAGGAGAAGCTACAATTAATGGTACTGTTTGGGCTGATTTAGATTTAACAAACACTACTACTGAAGGAATTGAAGGAATGGTTGTTTCTGCTATCATTGATACTAGAAACTGGTCACAAGATCCTGATCCTTTTTATAACTACGAAGAAAGGGTTTATTCTGCAACTGTAGATGCAAACGGAGCTTATTCTTTAACTATCCCTGCCACTGAAGCTGGTTATAACGTAACGTTAAGATTCTCAGATGTTCTAACTACTAGAACTCTTGCAGATGGTGAAACTCAAAACGTAAGAGTTACAGAAGGTACTGCTAACGTATTTATTTACGCAGGTGCTGTAATTTCTGTTGATGATGAAGCTTCTATTTCTGTATTAGGTTCTAACGAAGCTGATACTTACGGATCGGCTACTATTTACGGAAACGTAACAGGTTATACTGACGCTGGATTCACTCCAGAAGGTACTGAAGAGAATATCACTGGTGGTGGATACAACATCGTTTGGAGATATTATTCAGGTTATGCACCTTACTCATCAAGTGATGATATGGTATACGAAGTAGCTGTAAATGCAGATGGATCTTATTCATTCACTTTCCCTACTGAAGAAGTAGGAGGAAATGATGTTTACTTAGATTTTGGAGTTCTTGATTTTGAAGGATCTCAAATTCAATTAAATGCTGCTGGTGATGGAGATACAACTGTAAACGGTATCTGGACAACTGATTGGTCTGGTAGTGGATACGGAATCAACTATTACAATGCTGAAGGTCCATTCGGTGACGGAGACATCAGAACAGGTTACGATATCGAAATGAATTTCACTGCATTCTAAGCGTTTTTACGAAGATTTTAATAATTTATTATTTATCTAATTTTAAAACGAATTTAGAATGAAAAAGATTTTAACCTTGGCATTGGTGATGGGTGTTGGTTTTGTATCAACAGCTCAGTCAAATGACCAAGTTCAAAATAAAAAGGGAGTTGATTTGCTTCCTGTAAAAGGTGAATGGGCTGTAGGTATCGGTACTGATTTAGGTACATTATCAGGTTTTGTTGGAAACATGTTTAATAACGATGCCAACAATACTTTAAGTTCTACTTTCCTAAACTACCCGAACACTGGAAGTAGTGTTTTTGGAAAATACATGCTGTCTAACGATATGGCTGCGAGAGCGACCTTTTTTAACGGAGGACAAGACCGAACTGAGGTTTATGAAGTGTATGATGACAGATCAAACGATCCAGATTCTGTAGTTTATGACAAAAGGAGACTTAATAACTCAAATACACGTTTGTCTTTAGGGCTAGAGTGGAGAAGAGGTAAGTCTCGTGTAAGAGGATTCTACGGAGCAGAAGGTGTTTTATCGTGGGTAAACTCTCATAACCAATACACATATGGTAATGCATTAGGGGTGGACAACTTAACACCAACAGATAACGGTGTAATGCCTGGATATAATGCACAACATGGTAGAACAGTAGAGATAAGAAACGGTGCTACTTTCGGATTGGGTGTGCGTGGTTTCTTAGGAGTTGAGTATTTCATCGCTCCTAAAATCTGTATCGGAACTGAATTTGGATGGGGAGTTAACTTCTTCAAATCAGCAGACGCTACAAGAACATACGAAAAATTCGATCCTTTCTATGATAATGGAGCAGGAGGAATAGTAAGATATGAAGATAGAACAAGCCAGGGTGGATGGTCAATCAGCTCTGGTTTAGACAACTTCAATAACCAAATTTTCTTCCACTTCTATTTCTAATAGATAGTAGAATATCAAAATTTAACCC
>JAKVAQ010000041.1:0-17724 GCA_022447665.1 Crocinitomicaceae bacterium | reverse complement strand
TTAGGAAAGACCATATCTCGGATTAGATATTCATTACTTGAGACATATTAGTTCGTTATTGAATTAACGAAATGAATAATTTTGATCAATTTTTTATTCACAATCTACTTCAAATTGATGCAGGTGCGTTTTCTTGTTATACCTTTGCACAAAATACTGTTACATGCAATATTATAACAACATCCTAGAAACAATTGGTAATACTCCAATCATCAAGCTAAACAAGGTTACAGCAGATGTAAAGGGTACAATTTTAGCAAAAGTTGAAACCACTAATCCTGGAAACTCAATTAAAGACCGTATGGCGGTTAAAATGATTGAGGAAGCAGAGAGATTAGGCCTTATTAAACCAGGAGGAACAATTATTGAAGGTACTTCAGGGAATACCGGTATGGGACTAGCGCTTGGAGCTATTGTAAAAGGGTATAAATTGGTTTGCGTGTTATCGGACAAACAAAGTAAAGAGAAGATGGATATTCTTCGTGCAGTTGGAGCGGAAGTAGTTGTTTGTCCTACTGCTGTAGAGCCTGACGATCCACGTTCTTACTATTCTGTTTCTAAAAGATTAGCTGAGGAGACGCCTAATTCTTGGTATGTGAATCAGTATGATAATCCGGCAAACACCCTTGCCCATTACGAGCAAACTGGTCCAGAGATCTGGAAACAAACCGAAGGGAAGATTACGCATTTAGTAGTAGGTGTAGGAACAGGAGGTACAATCTCAGGGACGGGAAAATATTTAAAAGAGCAAAACCCAGATATAAAGATTTTAGGTATTGATACATACGGATCGGTATTTAAAAAATATCACGAAACAGGAATTTTCGATGAAAATGAAATATATTCTTACATAACTGAAGGAATTGGTGAAGATATTCTTCCTGCTAATGTTGACTTTTCAGTGATTGATCATTTTGAGAAAGTAACAGATAAAGACGCAGCGGTTATGACTCGTCGTTTAGCGCGTGAAGAGGGAATTTTTGTAGGGAATTCTTGTGGTGCAGCAGCGGCTGGATTAGTGCAGATGAAAGACCGATTCAAAGAGGATGATGTAGTAGTGGTTATCTTCCATGACCATGGCTCAAGATACGTTGGTAAAATGTTTAACGATGATTGGATGCGTGAAAGAGGTTTCTTGGACGAAGGTCTGAAGAATGCCGCAGATATTGTTGCTAAGCATGGGGATTTACCATTATTAACGTGTGGATCAGAAGAGTTGGTGAGTCATGCTGTTGCTAAGATGAAAGATTACAATGTCTCTCAAATCCCTGTGACCAAGGATGGTAAAATTGCAGGATATGTGGATGATGTTGTTTTGTATCAGTCGATCATTGCAGATAGCGCAATCATGGATGCTTCATTGGCCTCTGTAATGCAACCACCTTTACCGGTAGTCAGTGCTTCGGTTTCTATTGAAGATATTTCTGATATGATAGACAAGGATACGCCTGCCGTATTGGTTGATTTAGGAGATGGTAAACATCACATTGTGACGCGTCATGATGTTATCTCTGCAATAGCCTAATGCTTTCTTGCGTAGATCAGATGGGAAGAGAGGTGAAACTCTCGGCTCCTGCGAAGCGCATCATTTCTATAGTTCCTTCTCAAACGGAATATTTATGTGATCTTGGACTTCAGGAAGAAGTGATTGGTATCACTAAGTTTTGCATTCTCCCTAATGATTGGTTTCGAACAAAAGAAAGGGTGGGTGGTACAAAAAACCTAGACCTAGATAAGATTCGAGAATTGAACCCCGATCTTATTATTGGGAATATGGAGGAGAACACAAAAGCTGATATTCAGTCGTTAGAAAATGAATTCCCTATTTACATGAGTGATGTTCTTACCATTGACTCTGCATTTGATATGATGCTGGATATTGGCTTGCTTGTTGGTAAAACAGAAGAAGCTAAACTTTTGGTAAGTGAAATAAAAGAGGATTTTAGTTCCTTTCCAAAGTTCGAAGGAAAGGTGCTTTATTTTATGTGGAAGAATCCCTATATGACAGCTGGTAAGGCGACTTTTATTGGTAAAATGATTGAGTTCCTAGGTTTCACAAATTTGTATGAGGAGGAAGACGGTAGATACAAGGAAATATCAGATGAGGAAATAAAAGAAAGTCCAGCTAGCCTTTATTTGCTTAGTACTGAGCCCTTCCCGTTCAAAGAGAATGATGTAGAAGAATTTCAGAATAAATTCTCAAAAAAGGCCATTGTAGTTGATGGAGAAATGTTCTCATGGTACGGTTCGCGAATGAAACTAATGAAAGCTTACTTCAGCAATTTAAAAGCAAGGATCGACAATAACGATTTTTGATTTAAAGCCAAGAAAGTACTTCTCCTGAAGCCCCCAAAGTCCCCACCAACCATATTTTATTCCAAGAATCTTTTTGTTGTGCCTTTTTCCGTAGAAATATATTTGGGTGTTTTTAATCTTACCATCTTTCTTATAAGAATGAAAATAACCACACTTTTCCTGTCTGTCAGCAAAACAACTGGGCATAAATTGTCCCACTTTTTTAACGGTTCCGTTTTCGTATCGCTCTAAAATAAGATAATACTCTTCATTAATAAGCGTATCCTTAAACCCTAAGGCTTGTAACGAGAACAAAATAAGAAGGAGTGTAAAAGCTCTTGCCATCCTAATTAAAACAACGGAGCATTATTAAAAGTTACAGGTCTTATTCTGGGTTTACAGCGGTAACAACGCCGTCTTCGAATTCAACTGTTCCAGCTCCATTATACGTCTAAGTAGCCGAAGAACTAAAAGAAACAGTTTCGCCATTTATGGTTCCAGAAGAAGTATTGGATTTTGTACCATTTGCTTTTCCCATTAACTCGGTTACTTCATCTTCTGTCATTCCAAACTTCACATCTTCCAAATTAGGGCCACAAGCAGCTAGAAAAAGGGTAATACCGAATGCAATAAATAATTTTTTCATGTTTTTATTTTGAAGTTAACTCAAATGCCTTGTTCTGAACAATATATTTAGTGAGAGCTCATCTATTTCTAGTAAAACGCTACAGCACCACAGTCCAAACAACTATGCCAAAGCCAAAAATGAATCCTAAGACTATATGATATAAAGGCTTGTTCTCACGAAAGTGTTCCATTAATAAATAGCGCTCAAAGGGAAGTAGAAAAACTAAGTAATAAAGAAAGGCTTCGAACAATTGACTCCATTCTCTGCCTTCTCCCCAAGTAAAACTTAATTGAGTTAAAGAGTCGTTCCAAAGTGCAGCACTGCAGATTAATCCATAGCTCAAAAAAATGAAGTTGGCTCTATTGATTCTTTTTTTTGTGGTCGAATAAAATCTCCCACCGTATGCGTTAACTCCTTCTCTAAACACTACGAATAATGAAATTCCAATGGCTGCAACTAATATAAAATTAAAAGGTTGTGGCAATCGACCACCTTCTGGATGTAATGATTTGGTAATAATATAAATTGCGTGTAGATCAATAGCTGCAGCCCACATAAATAGTGGGATCATAAGTACACTCCCTAAGCTAAATCCTGAACTACCAAAACTATAATACTTACTAAGAGCAATTCGCGCGGAAAGAGATAGAGTAAATAAGACTAAGGTCGTAAGGCCTATAATTGAGGATGGAATATGCTCATAGAAATAAACGATTAAGAACATTCCCAGGCCAATAATTGAATTTATTACCAATGTCATACTTTTTAAATATAAGGTTTATTGGTTTTCGCGTGATGTCTATTTGACCTTTGTCAGAATAGTATTCACTAATTCATCAGGATGGCTTAAAATCATTAAATGTCCTGCATTGGAAATTAGAACTGTATCTTTTTGTGCAGGAATGAGTTTGTCATTGTCTCCATGAATACGAACTCCTGCTGTAGAGAATTGATTTTTCCAATGAAGTAAGGCGTTTATCGCCCATTTAAGGAATTTAGGATCTGTATCCTTTAAAATCTCTTTTAACGTTGACTTCACCCCAGGAGTATTAGCGCCAAAATAATAACGTATTAGCGCATTGTATTTATTCAAGAATTTTTTAGGAACTATTTTGTTTAGGCGGAGATATTTACACATTTTAATGAGAACAGGAAGTTGATCATACCCCGAACATGTAGAGATGAGGAATAAGTTCTTAGGCTTTCTAATTTTTTCAAATTCTTGTGCTATCATACCCCCAAATGAAAGTCCCATAAGGTTATACTCCTCTGGAAGCTCGGCAGTGCCAAATAGTCGTTTTGAATAATCTTCCAAACTTTCACTAGGCAATGGTTCTATCCAGGGAATATGCCGCAACTCAAGTTCTTCTGAATTTAAATTCCGAAAAACACGCTCATCAACTCCTAAACCACTAATGCAATAAATGATCACGATTACATATACTCTTTCAACATAAAGAGCGCACCTTTGCCTAAGAACAGACATTCAATCATTGAGTTACCCTCTTCCTCCTTCATCACTACTTTACCTGAAGCCTTCAAATTTTCCCCATCTTTGGCTAATTTGAAATTTACCTCAGACATGATGGATATGCCTCGCATGTCTTCAATTACTGAATTCGCTCCAGACAATAGTAGATTTAATTCCAATTTACTTCTAGGATCGGCAGAGTCGGCAGCTACTATAGTATTATCGAAAAGCCTTCGTGTATCTAAACGCATTTCCATGTAGATTGAATCGTCAAGAGTCTCTTCCAGATTGACTTCAGTTCGCATAAATTCAAATACTTCATCGTTTACGTTGTATTTAAAACAAGCGCCCTGTGGCGTATGAACCATTTGCATTACTGTATCTAATCTGAATTCTTGTTCCTCAATTAAATCATCAAAATACCCTTGCCACTCTTCTTGCTCATCGCCAATATCAAAACGCATTTGTAAAACAGGAAAAGAATTAAATGGATAAGGGCTATCGTATTGACATAAGAACATATTGACACCGTCATAGTCAAAGGCCATTTGATCATAGGAAGGGATGTTTGATAGCTTTTCATTACTAAACCAGTACAACGAATGAAATAAATTCAACGAAGAGCGCATTGAAAAGGCTACCTCTTCATTTATAGGATACTTAATAGTTTCATTTTGATTAAAATCAGAAACAGGAATGAACTGACCATCCACTTTGATTTCATCATTCATAAAATCGAGGCTTACTGTACCATCAATGATTTGATTTTCAGGATTTGTTGTTTGTGGAGCGAAGTAGCAGTTAATTTCTTTATCTCTTGGAAATAGCTCTCGAATATTGATTTTTTCGGTGATTGGTTTTGAATCGCCAGCTGCAATTCGTTTAAAGTGTTCATCTACTGCATCTTGTTGATCACTCTGAGAAATCTGGAAGATGACAAAATTATCATCGGTGTAATACAGGTGCGCATCTGGGAAGTTATCAGCAGCAAATTTTTCCAAAGCTTCTTTACTCGTATAGGAGAATATCATTGACCATACTTTTTCTTCTGGCCATGTCTCTCTGAACAAGACAATACGATCAAAATAATTTACTCCCGTTTCTATAATAGGCTCAGGCTGAGCAGTAGGATCTGGATAAACTTTTTCTATGAAATATTCCTCTTCGTAGATTCTTTGATAAGCGATTTCCTTAATGAAATTTCGTGTGTTTACTTCTATCACAACGTCTGCTTCAATTGGGACATAGCTGTAAATAGCATTGCCTTCTTCAATAATGAACAGACTTGCAACAATCTTAAATAGAAATAGCGGCAAAAAAACTATTGCAAGGGCTATATATTTTCTTATTTTCAACAAGGACCTAAAGGTAAAAAGAAATCTAATTTTTAAGTGTTAAAAAAGGTCGAATTCCCAAACACTTCTGTAGGATCCATTCTTTTCCACATAATTCAAAAAGGATGCGTAGAATTTATCATTGCCTATGGTGGCTGAATCACCAATTACAATAAGTTTTTTTTGAGCCCTAGTTAAAGCAACATTCATTCGCCTGTACTCTGATAAAAAACCAATAGTTCCATTTTCATTTGATCGCACCAAGCTGATAATGATCGTTTCTTTTTCTTGTCCTTGAAAACTATCAACAGTATTTACTTGAGTGTCTATTAAACCAAGCTTATCTTGTAGCAAATGAACTTGTCCTCTATAAGGAGAAATGACTACAAAATCGGACAAGCTTTCAATTCTTTTCTCGACAATTTTAAGCTCGCCCTCGTTATAAATTGCTCCTGAATCAGATTTTGTTTCTTCGAAGCCAGACCCAGCAGTATCAATGAATTCAATTGGGCTAAATTCATCAATTGGAGCAATCGAGTCGGTGTGACTCATTAATTGATTATTGTAAAAGAATTCATTTGAAAATCCGATGAGCTCCTTAGGCATTCTATACTGAACATTCAACAGATTCCTGGGGTATTCTAGCTCTTCTGCAATCTCCAGTAACGATTTATCTAAACCATAGTTTTTTGCTTTGGGAGAATTTATACTTGGCGGTAATTGATAAGGATCCCCGGCAAGGACAATCTTTTTTCCCAATTCGGAAACGCTCCAAATTGATGGTTCGGTGGCTTGACCTGCCTCATCAATGAGAATGGCTTCAAAGTCAAAATCTTTGAGGGAGTTCGAAAAAGCTGCGGAATCAACAGTAGAACAAAAAACAGGGTGCTTATCATAAACATGTGTCTTTAACCTAGTCTGTTCTAATCGAATATCTTTAGACAAATTTCTTATTTCAGCTCTTGCAGCATTCCTTTGATTACGGTCGTTTGCGTCGAAGGTCCGCTTAAACTTAAAGGCTGCTTTTTCGAGAGAATCCTTCTGCTTCAACATTTCTTGAATGGCGGTATATCCATTTTCCTGTCGAATTAATTCATCTAGGGTATTACCAAATACGTCGCTTGATATTTTTGGGGAGTTTCCAAGACGAATAGGCTGTATGCCCACTTCTTTTACTTTTCTAACTAGATGATCAACAGCTGCATTACTCGTAGCTAAAAGTAAAACCTTTTGTTTTCTACGAACAAATTCTTTTGTTGCGGCAACTAGTGTTTTTGTCTTTCCTGTTCCTGGAGGACCATGAATTATGGTCAATGGCCTTTCGCTTAGCGTATCTTGAATTGCTGAAATCTGAGATGCATTGAGATCATCACCATTATAAGACTTATCGGTCTGATCTAAATCCACCAGGCTATAAAGGGCTTTGATTGCTCGGCTTGGCTTTTCTAATTGATGCTTAACGCCAGCTTTCTGAACTTCGTAATGCTTAGAATCGGAACGTAAGTCAATTCCAATTTTTCCTTCACGAATCCATTCGGGAACTACTTCTAATTCAAGATTTATTGATATTTCGTCTTCCTTGAACTGAGTAATTCTTCCGGTATAATCATGATCAGCCTTTGCAGAGAAAAGTGTAATAGGAGAGGATTTAGAAAATTCACCATATCCTCTTTTTACATTGAATTTAAAATCAAATATCAAGGTCTTTCCTCTGCCAAATCTGCTTCCTCTAAATTCAAGAGGAAATAAGGTAGTGCCTTTCTCAATTCGTTCATTGATGCTCTGAGATAGTTTGGCAGCTTTGAACTTTCTTTTTTCTTCTTGTTCCTCCTCAAAGAGCGCAGCATGTAAATCGGTTAATCTCTCTTTCATTCTTCCGTATTGTCTAGGAATTCAAGAATTGGGGTTCCTTCAATGAAGAGATCTACCATTCTGATTTCACCGTCTAAAACACTTACTTCTACCCAAATATCATTTGGACGATTTCTTGTGTAATCCTGAACTATGTCTTCTGCCCTTTCAACCTTGTCCTCGTTGATATAGTAACGCTTTATGTTATTGAGGTCCAATCTAGCTTTCTCCTGAGCATACTTTAGTTTACAGATAAAATAATCACTATGATCGGGTTTTTCGGACTCTGCAAAGGCGAAATATGAGAATCCTAAGCTGTCTTTTTCTAATACTACATATGCTTGGTCACCTTTCTTTAGATCCTCATCACACAGAACTATATCGTCGTAATTTAGATCTAAATAATGTCCTCGAAACTTATCAACAGGATCGAAGCCAATAGTGTGCAAGATATGCTTATTTCCGCCGGCAAGAACATCTTCAGACTTAAAAATGATATATGCTGGAACTGCTAGTATTATTAGTGCAAATATTCCAAATAAGAATTTCTTAGCGTTCATCTAATTCATCGTTTGAAGTAGTGGTTTCAACCTCCATTTCTTCTTCGATTCTATCCAAATCATCTTTAGCGATAAAGTTTAATAAGAAGAAGAATGCTCCGGCCATCATGAAGGTCAGTCCTTTCATTATGAATCCCATTTCTGTATCTGCATAACGGAACCATAGGAAAAGCGAGATTAGAATTAAACCATAGATGATTTTTGGATATCGTGCATTTTTCCCACCTTCACTTAAGCAATGAACACTAAAGCCTATTACATAAAGGTAGAATAACCAATCACCGACCCACATCATGTCAAAGTCAAGGTAGTGCTCAACATTTAATAAAATGAGTTGGAACAGCACAATTAGAGGCAAGGCAAGAATGTGCTTTGAATAGCCTGTTTTTTTTCTGAATTTCAAAATGCTAACAACAACTATAGCAAGAAAACCTACTAAAGCTAAAATGTTGAATAAAAGCTTCTCACCATCATAATCTTCAAGTCTCCACAATGGCTCTTCTTCTAAAAATGCATAGGTAGAACCGGCAAATTCTGGGGCGGCTGAGAGGGTCAATAATCCTGCTCCAAGAATAAAATAAAGGGCGAGATCAAAAGGTCGTTGACGTAAAGAATTACCTACAAAATACTTTCTGCTCAGGAAGTAGAATCCAACGATTAAGATAAGGTACCAATACGCAATACCTCCAGGAAAGATAAGTGGAAGACTAAGCGTTAGGTATATGGCAAGGTAATATGATAAAAAAATAGATCGAACACCTTGTTTACCATTTTTATTAAACACCATAATTACGTGCGGGATTACCGCAGCGAAGAAAATCCAAAAAATGTACAGATCCTCATTTGGTCCGTATCCAGTGGGGAAAAAGTAAGACCAATAAATATCTGGCGTTAGAAATACACCCGCCAAGCCTAAATAAAATGGGATGATAGAACTGGTACGAGAAACGTAAATAATAGGAGTCGACAACACAAGCCACACCAGTGTGAATTTTTTAAAATCACCGTCCATTTGATAGGTTTGAGCAACCATAGCTATTGATGCACCGATCATAAAGAAGAGAAACAAACCAGAGGCTTCTTTCCAGACGATTGATTCTTTATGCTTGAACAAGGTCTGATAGTAGAAATAAAGTGCTACTAGAGCAGGTACGAAGCTTAAAACTCCACGTAAATGCTTTGGGAAATCATCCCAGTTATGGGAAATAATAGCAAAAATACCAGCGCTCATAAATGAAGCACCC
Source organism: Crocinitomicaceae bacterium (assembly GCA_022447665.1). GTDB lineage: Bacteria > Bacteroidota > Bacteroidia > Flavobacteriales_D > Crocinitomicaceae > JAKVAQ01. The sequence goes on along the minus strand of JAKVAQ010000041.1, from coordinate 8,341 downwards.
ATAATTGCACAAATGATCATAAATAATTTCAGCCCTCCGGTCTTTCTATTGTTTATGAACTTATCTAGTATACTTTTAACTGTTTTAGGGGTGTCCTCACTTTTATGCAAGCGCTCTACAAAGGCCAATGTGTTCTCAATAATCATTTCAACAATTTAACAGGTTTTAACGTTATGATTGCAAGGCATGAAATAATGCTACGACAATAAAGAAAACAATAATTATGAAATATTTTGGTTTCATTTTTCTTTTTATTTTAACAGCTTGTGTACAAGCACAAAATACAGGCGAAACAGCCAAGACAACCGATTTTAAATTAGAATTTATGGCAGAAGATTCAGTGAAATGGGATGACTTAAACCCAGAAGAAGAAAGAGTAATTGTAAACAAAGGAACAGAAAGAGCATTTACAGGTTTATATTGGAATCATAAGGAGGATGGTATTTATACGTGTAAGCGTTGCAACACACCTTTATTTACTTCGGAGTCTAAATTTAATTCCGGTACGGGATGGCCTTCGTTCGATGATATGATTAATGATAATGTGAAGGAAGTGCCTGATGCAGATGGTTATAGAACAGAAATAGTTTGTAGAAATTGTGATGCGCATTTAGGTCATGTTTTTAAAGGTGAGAGATTTACTGATAAGAACACAAGACACTGCGTTAATTCAATATCTTTAGACTTTGTAAAAGAAGAAGAAGCAGAAGCTATGATAGATGAAAATTTAGATACAGCAATTTTTGCCTCGGGTTGTTTTTGGGGTACTGAGTATTACATGGAACAAGCCGAAGGAGTAGTGGATACTCAAGTTGGGTATATTGGAGGAACAAAGGATAATCCAACTTACCAACAAGTATGTACGGGAACTACAGGACATGCAGAGGCTGTGAGAGTAATTTTTGATACGCGTAAAACGGATTATGAAACACTTGCTCGTTTGTTCTTTGAAACGCATGATCCAACCCAGGTTGACCGCCAAGGTCCAGACATTGGAACACAATATAGAACCGAGGTTTTTTACACGAATGTTGATCAAAAGGAGATTACCGAGAAGTTAATTGGCTTATTAGAAGAAAATGGCTTAAAGGTAGCTACCAAGGTTACTGAGGCTTCGACTTTTTGGGAGGGAGAAGACTATCATGAGCATTACTATCAGCAAAAAGGCACAACACCGTATTGCCACTTTTATACTAAACGTTTTTAAGTACATTTAGGCCATGAAAATTATCCTTTCTCCCGCTAAGTCTTTGAATGAAGACCTCGAATTAGAAAATGCAGAATATACACAGCCTATCTTTTTAGAAGAATCGGAAAGACTTGCGAAGAAATTAAAAAAGGTATCTGCTAAGAAACTGGGTACTTTGATGAACATTAGCAACGATCTTGCAGCATTGAATCAACAGCGTTATCAAGATTGGAGCCTTCCGTTCACAGAAGAGAATAGTTTACCTGCTGGTTTTACGTTTTCTGGAGCGGCTTACCAAGGAATGGATTTTCAAAGCATGGATAAAGCCTCTCAAGAAAGAGGACAGAAGAATCTAAGAATTCTCTCTGGACTCTATGGTTTACTGAAACCTTTTGATCTAATTCAACCCTATAGATTGGAGATGGGAACAAGATTTCAGGTGACCCCTAAAGTGAAGAATCTTTATTTGTTCTGGGGTGAAAAGTTGAGAGAGGAATTAGAACGCGAGTTAGCAGAAGAGGAAAGTCAGTTTATAGTGAATGTAGCTTCGGCAGAATATTTCAAGGCTGCTCAATTGAATAAAATTAAGTATCCAGTAATTACCGCTGTGTTTAAGGATAGAAACGCCAAAGGAGAGTACAAAGTAAACATGACATTTGCGAAACAAGCCAGAGGAAGAATGACTCGCTTTATTTTGGAGAATGATATACAGAAGATGGAGGATCTCAAAGGATTTGACGTAGTAGGATATAATTTCAGTTCAAATGAAAGTTCTGAGTTTGAATACGTCTACCTTAGAGATAAGCGATGAAAAAAATACTCCTAGTTTCTTTAGTTCTTTTAGCATCCACCATTTTTGCACAGAAAGACACTACAAGAAACTGGTCGTTGAAAGGTTATCCTGTCGCATTTTTTACACCTGAAACAAGCTTCGGTTTTGGAGCCTTTGGCGCATTTCAATTTCAAATCGGAGAGAACGATTCTACACTAAATTATTCTCAAATACAGTTGGGTGCCGCTTACACCCTAGAGAATCAAATTTTGACTTATTTACCATTCAGGCTCTTCTGGGATGGAAATAAGAACTATGCTTTTGGTGAAGTTGGATATTTCAGGTACTTCTTTTACTACTACGGCATTGGTAATGAAACCCCAACAGAAAATGAAGAAATTTATCAAGCCAATTTCCCAAGAATAAGATTACACTATTCAAGAAGAGTATTTAACAAATGGAGTGTTGGAGGAACCTATTGGTTTGAGGATTATAGAATACCAGACCCAGGTGATTCTTCAATGACAGCTATGAGTTTCGGAGGAGATGGAGGAATTACTAGTGGTTTTGGTCCATTGGTAGTATACGATTCTAGAGACGATGTTTTTTATCCGCGCACAGGATATTATTTTGAGGGAAAGTATTTACAGTTTTCAGATAGAATAGGAAGCGACTATGACTTTGGATGGGGAAGTATTGATTTTATGCGCTACTTCGATTTAGGTAAGAACAGTGTCTTGGCCACGCATATTAATCAGCAGTTTTCTACAGGCGATATTCCATTTAACATGATGAGTATGATTGGTGGAACACGCCGAATGAGAGGATATAGAGAAGGAAGGCACAGGGATAGACATTCGTCACAATTACAAGTGGAATACAGACATACTTTGCCTTGGAGGTTAGGATTTGTTGCTTTTGCTGATATTGGTAAGGTATATTCTGATGTGAATGATTTTGGTTCTAATGTAATGCATTGGACAGCTGGCGGAGGATTGAGATGGATGTTGGATAAAGAACGTAAAATCAATATTCGGGTTGATTACGGAGTGGGGAAGGGCACAAGTGGGTTTTATTTTACAATTGGAGAAGCATTTTAATGGACGGAAGAAAAAGAGAAAATATTCATGTAGGTGATTTAGTTCACATTGTATTAAAAAAGGATCAGCGCACTGGAGAGTTAACTGAAGGCTGCGTTAAGAAAATTCTTACAAATTCCAAGTTTCATCCCCACGGTATTAAAGTGATGTTGGATACTGGTGAGGTTGGTCGAGTTAAGGAAATCATTGAAGAATGAAAAGGTTTCTTACGTTTTTCGCACTTCTTGCTTTAATTTACGCGAGCGCTCAAGAAACAGAACGATTTAAAAACTATGTTGCCTTTCAATTCGGAGGTCAAATGATTGTTAGTTTTCATTACGAACGCTCAATAGTTCAATTTGATCGTGGGAGTTTTAATTTTGGGCTTGGGGCTGGATTAAATGAATTTGGAGATAGTGAACTTGAGTTGAAGCCTATATACGGAATTCCTTTTCAGTTAACAGGAATTTTTGGTGCGCGGGCCTTTAGAGCAAGACTTAGCTTGATGCCAACAGCTTATTTTGACGATGGATTATCGTTTATAAATTTTAATACGTGGGCGGGTATTCGGTTAGTTCCATAAAACGGAAGAGCGTTTTTTGATTTTGCCTAAACGTCATTCCTTTATACCCCACTAACAGAATCTGACGGACATTTCGCTAGGGTTCCAATTAGTTTTGGGGCAGGATTTACTTTCTAAATCTATTTCGTTTCTTCTGTCTCTGAGGCTTTACTTACTTTCTCACAAAATGTATTGAGATAATCTTCCGAGTCTTCCCATCCACCAAAAAAGTCTTCCTTGACATTTATACTTTTTTCATGGTAATTAATTGATAAATCGCAAATATGGCTTTGCATTCCACAGTCAACAAAAATAATTTCGGCAGGTATATTTGATGTCATGTAAAATTTACGCTCCTCTCCTTCTGGTGTCCAGTCTTCTCCTGTGAAATCAACCTTTAAATCGCTGTAGCACTTCGTCATGAATAAGTGGGGATTAGCTTCTGCGTAGCATTTTTTCATTGGAATAACGAGCTGTTCATTTACATAGTCTCTTAACTCTGTTTCTGTAATCGATCCATCGTCGCCAAAGAATCCAAATCCAGCATTGAACAAATTGTTTTTTCCAAGTACAGTTGCTCCAAAGAACAAGGCTATAATAACAGTAAAAATTATTTTTCCTTTTTTCATGATTTAGTGATTAGTAGTTTATAATTTTTAATACTTTTTCGATTTAAATAAATAAGGAGCTCCCCAATAGCTAAATTTAGCATCCATGGTATATAAGCGCTGAATATAAAATTCGTTTCATAATCTAACCCAAATATCTGCACACCAATTGGCGTAAATAATCTTAAAGTTATTCCTGATAAAGTGAAGCAATAGCTCCGAATCATCCATTTATAGTGACTTTGAATGTCTCCTTTAATAATTTTAGCAAAGGCCATATAGGTCAAATACATCCAAAAGAAACTCATCATTATAAACCCAATTGAAGCCAATGCCCCTCCTTCTGCGTAAAAGGATAAGTAGAAGCCTGTAGGTCCGGTTAAGAACAAGATTGAAATAATATAAAGCTTTCCTATTTGTTTGTGAAGCTTAGAAGTGAATCTTACTAGTCGATTGAAAAATAAAATAAATCCAGCTATAACGGAGATGATTCCGAATGCTAAATGAATATAAAAAGAAGTCAACCAAATAGGGTTATCTAACATCTCCTGCTTAGAGAGTAAGAAATTATAATCAGTATCAAAACTAAAGTACAATGCCGCTATAACCACCAAACAAGCCGCTAAAAATGCGGTGATCATCCATGCGCTATAGAAAACTAATTTTCTCACAAATCAATATTACCAATATTGATGCCATAAGAAAAGTTTCTTAACGGTAATTAACGTTTTTTAGGAAATAGAAATTAAGCTTTACTTCCGTAATAAATACTTGCAATTCCCCCGCTCACCATCTTCTGCTTCATATCAGTATAACCAATCTTGGTCATGATATCTAAAAATGCCTGTCCTTCAGGAAAGGCCTCCACAGATTCTGGTAAATAAGAATAAGCACGTTTATCTTTTGAAACGGTTTTTCCAACTGTAGGAATAATAAACTTAGAGTAAAAGTTGAACGATTGCTTAATCGGAAACTTCTTAGGCTTTGAGAATTCTAGCACCGCAACAATACCTCCTGGCTTTAAAACGCGGAACATTTCACCAAGTCCTTTTTCAAGATTCTCAAAATTTCGAACACCAAACCCCACAGTGATAGCGTCAAAATAATTGTCTTCAAAAGGTAGGTTTTCAGAATCACCTTGAACCATGTCTACAATGTGATCAACTTTTTTCTTTTTCATTTTCTCACGCCCTACATCGAGCATTCCATTTGAAAGATCAAGTCCAATTACTTTTTCTGGGTCAAGTTTCAATTCTGCGATTGCAAAATCACCTGTTCCAGTTGCTACATCAAGAATAATCTTTGGATTTGCCTTAGAAATGATTTTAACGGCTTTCTTTCTCCAGCCTTTATCAATTCCAAGCGATAAGAAGTGATTCAAAAAATCGTAGCGCTTTGAAATGTTATCAAACATTTCTGCCACTTCTTCTTTCTTCGAAGACTCTTCTCTATTGTATGGTTTTACTTTTGTTCCCAATTTCTCTTTACTATCTAAACAATGAAGTGGCTAATTGGTTTCACCAATTAAAGCGCAAGTGCTTCATTCATTAATTGTTCTTTATCTACTGAAACTACTCCCACCTTCTCGCAAACTAAACCTCCCGCGAGATTTGCTATTTCGGCTGATAATTTTGCATCAAGACCACATGTTAAGCATAAGGTAATGGCTGAAATTACCGTGTCTCCAGCACCAGAAACATCAGCTATATTACGGTAATGTGCAGGTATAAAAATGTCTTTACTCTCTTCGTTATTGATATATACGCCGGCTGCTGAAAGTGTAACGAATAAGAGTTTTGGATTTAATCGCTCTTGTAAGGTGTTTGCCGCATTCAAAAATGCTTCACGATCGTTGGTATCAAAATTACTATTAGTCCCTTCTTTTAGCTCCTTTAAATTCGGTTTAAAAAGAGTGACGTTCTCATAAACAAAGAAATTATCTTTTTTAGGGTCAACAGTGGTGATTATGCCATTTTCATTGGCAAACGAAATCAATTGAGAAATCACTTTTTTTGTTAGAACTCCTTTGTTATAATCTTCAAAGATGATGGCATCTACCTTTTCTGAAATGGCTAGGCTCTTGACTTTGTCAATTAACTGAATCTCCATTTCCGATGATAGTTCGTGGGTATCCTCTTTGTCTACACGAATTAATTGTTGATTATTACCTATAACACGTGTTTTGTTTGTTGTGCACCGATCTTTATCAAATAATAATCCTTCTTGAGATAAATGATTATCCTCCAACAATTTCTTGAACATGCTGGCTTCCCTGTCCTTGCCTAACACAGAACAAATGATAGGTGTAGCTTCTAGCGCTTTAATATTTAATCCAACATTTGCTGCACCACCTAGTCGCTGTTCAGTATCAGAATATTTTACAACTGGTACCGGAGCTTCAGGAGAAATACGTTCAACACCTCCATGGATATAGGTATCAATCATAACATCACCAACAATGATGACCTTTTTCTTTGAAAAATCCCTGAACGTGCCTTTAATATTAATCATTAGCTCAACTTTTCTATCGCTGCTTTTATACGCGTAGCGGCCTCGGTTAATTCTTCTTCAGATGCTGCATATGAAATTCTGATACAGTTCGGGTCGCCAAAAGCCTCACCAGTAACTAGAGCTACAAGAGCCTCATCCAACAAATACATCGCTAAATCTGAAGCGTTATTAATTTTATAATCTCCATTTGATTTACCAAATAACGCGGTAACATCTGGGAATAAATAGAACGCTCCCTCTGGTTCGTTTATTTTAATACCTTCAATTTCTTTGAATTTAGAAATCATCAGATCTCTTCGCGATTTGAAGGCATCGACCATATGCTTAATAACTGAAGGGTCTGCTTCAACAGCCGCCTTTGCAGCACGTTGGCTAATGCTCCCAGTTCCAGAAGTGTATTGTCCTTGGATCTTTGTACAAGCTTTCGCAATTTCTACAGGAGCTCCGATGTATCCAATTCTCCAGCCCGTCATTGCCCAAGCTTTTGATATACCATTTACAGTGATTGTCTGATTGTACACATTATCAAATTGAGCAAAACTTTCGTGCTTAAAAGCGAAGTTGATGTGCTCGTAGATCTCATCAGAAATTACATATAAATTAGGGTGTTCGGCAACAACATCAGCAATAGACTTGAGCTCTTCTTTAGAATAAGATGAACCGGTCGGATTACATGGGTTAGAGAACATTAACAATTTAGTCTTCTCCGTTATGTGTGCTTTTAATTGTTCAGCCGTGAATTTGAAATCATTTTCAATATTCGTTTCGATAACAACAGGAACACCGCCTGCCATTCTTGCTTGTTCGTAATAGGTTACCCAATAAGGTGCTGGAATAATTACTTCATCGCCCGGATTTACAAGACTCAAAAGTGTATTAATTATACTCTGTTTTGCGCCAGTACTCACTACAATCTGGTTTCTTGAGTAATCCAGATCGTTATCTCGTTTGAATTTTGCGGAAATAGAATCTCTTAAGTCTTCATATCCAGCGACAGCCATATAACGACTATAGTTATCGTCAATTGCTTTTTTCGCAGCTTCCTTAATGAAGTCTGGAGTGAAGAAATCAGGTTCTCCAAGTGAAAGAGAGATAATGTCTTTTCCTTGACTTTTTAACTCTCTACTTTTAGCGGCCATGGCAATAGTTGCCGACTCTGCTAAATCCTTAACACGGTTAGATATAGCGCTCATTCAATAGATTTTTTGCAAAACTATCAAAATCAATTAGAGTAGGAGCAAATTAGAGCTTAGAAATATCCTCAAATTCTATCCCAGCTTTTTGGTAAGGATAAGCGTTAAACGTACCTGTTGCGATTGCTACTGTTTCTCCAGTTGAATCATTGATAATTTCGCCAGATGTAACTATTATTCTCTTTCCTTTTGATACTGGTTTTCCAACCCCAATAAGAATATCACCAACGTGAGCAGGTTTTAGGTAATTGATTTTAAATTCAACCGTAGAGACTAAATTACCGTCTTCAGACGAAATGTAAAGAGCGGCTAAACCAAGAATACCATCCATATAGCCCGCAACTAAACCACCATGAGCCGTAGTGGGAGTAGCCAAATGTTTTTCCTTTACTTCAAGCCTGTAGCGGATTTCATCTTCCTCAAAATT
>JAKVAQ010000040.1 GCA_022447665.1 Crocinitomicaceae bacterium | reverse complement strand
GCTTGATGCAGCTATTTTCATGGCTCCAGAAACATGGAAAGCTTCAGGACATGTAGATGCCTTCAATGATCCTTTAATCGACAATAAAGACTCTAAAAAAAGATACCGTGCAGATGTATTGATTGAAGAGCATATTGAAAAGAAGATTAGGGCAAAAATCAATAAAGACATTGCTAAAGCACAAAAGAGGTTTGGGGATGCGTTTAACGAAGAAGAATTTAGAGCCACGAATCCTAATGTTCTTAGACGAGAGGAAGAAATTTCTAAGATTGAGGACAGCATGCGTGACGCATTAGAAAACGAAAAACTCGATGATCTTAAAGCATTAATTGAAGAATTAGGAATTGCATGTCCTTTATCCGGTTCCAAAAACTGGACAGATGTAAAGCAATTTAACCTTATGTTCTCTACTGAACTAGGCTCTGTTAGCGGTGAATCAGCAAAGATTTATTTACGACCTGAAACTGCACAAGGAATCTTTGTGAACTACTTGAATGTACAAAAGTCTGGTAGAATGAAAATTCCATTTGGAATTGCCCAAATTGGTAAAGCTTTTAGAAACGAGATTGTTGCTCGTCAATTCATCTTTAGAATGCGTGAATTTGAGCAGATGGAAATGCAGTTTTTTGTAAAACCGGGTGAGGAAATGAAATGGTATGAATACTGGAAAGAATACCGCTTAAAATGGCATGCAGCATTAGGTTTCTCCAACGACAATTATAGAATTCACGACCATATTAAGCTTGCTCATTATGCAAATGCGGCATGTGATATTGAGTTTAATTTCCCAATGGGATTCAAAGAACTAGAGGGCATTCACTCTAGAACTGATTTTGATTTAAAACAACATGAAGAGCATTCAGGCAAAAAGTTACGTTACTTTGATCCTGAAATCAATGACTCATATATTCCTTATGTGGTCGAAACCTCAATAGGACTGGATAGAATGTTTTTGTCCGTACTTTGTAACTCTTATCAAGTTGAGAAACTAGAAGATGGATCTGAAAGAACAGTACTAAATATTCCTTCTGCACTTGCACCTTATAAGGCCGCGGTTCTTCCATTGACTAAAAAGGATGGCTTACCTGAGAAGGCAAGAGCAATTATTGACGAATTAAAGTTCGATTTCAATCTTCAGTATGATGAAAAGGATTCTATTGGTAAACGTTATAGAAGACAAGACGCCATTGGAACACCTTACTCAATAACGGTAGATCATCAGACTTTAGAAGATAATACTGTTACAATTAGAGATAGAGATTCTATGGAGCAAGAGCGTGTTGCTATTGCCGAGCTTCAATCAATAATATATAAAAAGGTAAATATAAAGACTTTGTTCTCTTAGAACTCAAGCTTTATTGCTTGCATTACTTCGAATGTCGCTTTGTCGTATACGAAAACGATAAAGTGCATGTCATCATTGGTTAATCCGTCAGGAACTTCATAAGTGAACTCTTGTTCGATCTTAGTACCAGCTTGAATAGATCCAGAAGTCACCAATCTACCGAAGGCTTCCCCAAATACACAACCAATTAAAACATTATGGTGCTCGTAGTTCTCGATGTCTACCCCACCATCTAATTGCCAGTCTATTCTTTTATTTTCAATGGCGTAAATCACAATATTATATTCGCCATCAATATCCTCCATAAATTCAGTTTCTGTATGGATAAATACACCACCTGTAGAAGGGTAATAGTTAGCAACTGCTTGAATGTTCACTTGCAATTCAGCATCTAATTCTTCTGCCGTCCATGGAGCCCAATTACCTGCATTTGTGAACATAGCACCGTCTTTAGTAATTCTATTCACCATTCCCTGAGGATTTGAACTAAATCCAACTCCCATTTGAAAAAAGTTTGAAGATATTTCTCTTGTCTCTGGAGTCGTATGGTCTGTATAATACTTTGAAGTACCTGGGAAACTTACTTGGAAATCCGTAATTCCTGAATTAGAAGCTCCTCCATGAATTGAAACCACAAATACTCTTCCTGCATTAGCATCTTCAATATTGGCTGCTTCTGTAGCCGCAGGAGGACAGAACGTACATTTATGTCCCGTAAAATCCTCTAACATTACATTTTTTTGAGTATTTGTATTTGGCCCAAATGTTGGAAACACATAAGTTCCAGCAAAATTACCCGGATACAAAGACGTATCTAACGTAGTTTGAACAATAACTGGATTTGAAATCTTATCACAAGAAACCAATCCAAACCCTAAAACTATAGCACTTAAAACAAATAATTCTTTCATCTCTATATATTAGAACGTATGAGTAAAGTTAAAGGTTAGTCCATTTGTTGCAGGAACAGGTCGACAAACACCTCCAATACACAAAATACCTTCACGCTGTTTACCATAACTCACAGCAATCCTGCTGTTTCCAGTTAGATAACCAACTGAACCAAGTACAAAATGTAATCTTTGATTTTCATTTGAATTTCCGTAATTCCACTGATCCATTACAGCTACAAACCAGTGCGGTGCGAAGGTATATTCCGCCAAGAACGCCGCCCAATCACCTCTATCTTTTTCAGTCCATAGGTTTTGAGCTTCCACTCTTAACGTATGTTTTCTAGCAATTTTATAAGTGACGTCCAATACAATGATATCTGATTTAATGTACCCTGAGGCAAAGTTTGTTACTTTGTTGACGTCATTATTGAAAATGAAGTGATAATAAGTAGCTGCCACTTTCCACTTCTTATTCAGCTTACGCGTGATATTAAGGTTAAAATCAAAATTGAATAAGCTATCCGTCATATCAAACGGTCGACCTTCGTAAGAAATTCTATCTACATCAAAATTTTCAGAGCTCGTATGTCTCACTCTATCCGTAGCCACCGAAACGTTTAAATTCAAATCGGTTCCATATTTCCCTCCAAGTTTAGTTTTCTTAGGGATTTTGTAAAGCACATCCAATTGATAACCTATTTCACCCGCAAAATTCGGTGCATAAGGATACAGTGTTCCTGGCAATATATACGTGTGCATGTTGGATGTTGCAGGCAAATAGTTTATGAATAGTTGATTACCTTCCACTACCCTATCAGACCTAAACACCATATTGTCGAGTGACTTTGCAGTAAGGTTAATACCTAAACCTTTTCTAGAATACCCAACGTTTATTAATGCGCCGTGACCTGTGTTGTAAACATAACCGTTAAGCTGTGTAGGATCATTTATTTTGTGGATATATTCCGCATCCATGAAGAACCCTGAATAACGAAGACTGATACGTCCGCCATAAGCAGCCACGTTCTTCGGAATTCTCAACGTATCGTTATTAGCAGGCTGGTATTTACTTACAATACTTGCTCCCGCAGTAATCTTTAACTTAGATTCCGAAAAACTAGGTATTAAGTCATTAAAGTTAACATCAGCGTCCAATCCTCTTACTATTCCTTCAGACCAAATAACTTGACCATCAGCAAAGTTGAAACGCTGTCTTCCATAAACACCCTTTAATTCAATTCCATTAACTGGGCGAACTTTAATACTTGCTCCATTCATTACGTTATCCAATCCTAGCGCAGGTTCTGTATACGATCTAAAAATCATTCCAGATCCGAATTGGTCGTAAAAATTACCAGCAGTGAAGGATACAAAATCTCCATTATACTGAAGATATTTATAACCGACACCAGTACCTGAGTAGAACGCAGGGTAACCAGCAATTGCTGGCAAATAAGATTCTAATCTCATACCTGCAGCAAATTTGCCATTGATATAGTTAACGTTGGTATAGGAATTCATTACCACTTTTTGCTCCGGAGCAAATGCACCAATTATGGTATCTGTATTCAGATACTGGAAGGTGGTTTCGTGGTTTCCTGTTACTTGGCCTCCGCTAAGGCTGGGTTGAGCGAAAACACCTAAACAAGAACCTAATAAGATTCCTAATAAGACTTTTTTCATGAACATAGGTTTGGGGGGATGGGTGAATTTGCTTATTCTTCTATGTCAGCGATTTTCAAAATTTCATCGTAAAGCTCTTCCTCATCACCAGGCATAAATCCATTATGAGAATAAACAATATCTCCTTCACCATTCAATAAAAATGTTTGTGGTGGGTTGTTTACTCCCATAGCTCTTCTCAATTCGCTATTAGAATCATACCAAACTTCATATTCCCACCCTTTTCCATCAACGAATGGCTTTACTTTAGGTTTATTTCTTTCATCGTCAATCGTTACTGCAACTAATCTCATTCCTGTCTCTTCTTGCCAATCGTCATAGTTTTCTGCAATAGTGTTTAACTCAAGAATACAAGGCTTACACCAAGTAGCCCAGAAAGAAATTACTATTGGATTTCCATCATTTGAAACTTCCGCTGTATTTACAGTATTACCATCAAGGTCTTTTAACATTACAGAAGGCACTTTTTTAGGGGCTCCACCTTCATCTCCTGAGATCATTGACATTAAACCGAATCCCGCGAGGACAACAAATAGAAAAACTTTTTTCATGATATATAATTTTTTTTACAGTGTCTATTCCAAATACCGGACCAAAAATAAAGAATTACCTCTAGAATTTAAAAAGTAAAACGATTTCATTCTTGATTTCCTAAAAAAAAAGCCGACCCTTTCGGATCGGCTTTCTTTATAATCTTAAAGTGATTACTTCACCATTAATTTAGATGATTGAACTGCTTCATTAACTGTAGTTTTAACGATGTAAGTTCCAGCAGCGAATCCTGAGACATCAACTGGTAAAGTGTAAAGACCAGCAGCTACTGAAGTATTGTTGTTAGTGTAAACAACTTCTCCGATAGTGTTGATGATCTCAACATTAACATCACTTTGCTCAGCAACAGTTATTGCGATAGTAGTCATGTCAACAGTTGGGTTAGGATATACAGAAACGTTAAAGTCTTCCATTTCTAACTCATCCTCTCCTAAGAAAGTACCAGTTGAAATAGCAGAGTTTAAGATGTTTCCATCAGCATCTTGAACAAAAACAACTACTTCTTGCTCAGATTCAGCATGAAGGTCATAAGTACCTTGAGCTGGTAAACTAGCATTGAAAGTGTAAGTATAAGACTCAGACGTTGTATAAGGAGTTCCACTAGTTAAGTTAACTGTAGTACCATTTCCGTTTGGTAACATTTTTCTAACCACGTGGTGGAATTCAGTTTCTCCGTTAGAGAAAGAAGCATCACCTGTAGCATCATAACTTTTGTCTAATAATGCGATATAAAGTTTTGCACCAGTTACTGAAATGTAAGGATCGATAGTTACATCTACTGTCACTGCTCCACCTGAAGTAGAGTGAGTAGCAGCAATATCAATAAACGTAGGTATCGCTTTTTTATCGTTCACGTCTCCGGAGTTAAATGTTGAGAATCCATATGCCTCACCATCAGCCAAAGGAGTAGGTGCTCCAGTAACTCCATAATAAGAAACACGTGCATCAACATCCGGGTTGAAAGCGTGGTCACCTGATCCTGGCCAGTCCACTTGATATTTCACAGTAGCTAGACCTGCTCCAGACTGAGCATTCGTATTTTGAGCATCCAAATAAGAATTTAATCCTGAACCATCAAATAATGTATAGTTCAATGAATAACATGGAGGACAAGTTGATGAAGTAAATAACTCGATTAAAGTTAATCTAGTTCCTTCTCCAGAAGCAACATCAATATCCATATCCATACAATCGTTACCTCCAACTGCATCACCAGTCGCAACTGCACATACTTCAATGTTTGGACTTGTTCCAGCAACTGCAGTGTAAGGAGTTGAGTGAGTGAAATCATAAGTTTCACCGTGGTTTAAAGTAGTTGTGAATGTTTGTGAATTTGGAGTCCCTCCGTCATTCCATTCAACATTAAAAGATGTGATTGGATCTGCACCTTCATTTTTCACTGTACCAGCAATTGTAACCGATCCAGCAGCAACGACAGCATCCATATCGATAGCAGTTACAGACATGTCAACAGCAGGAAGAGTTTTTACTGACACGTTGTCAATAATAAGCCCGTTTTCATCAGTTACCCCGTGGTGACGGAATACAACATGAATAGTAGACCCAACATAACCTGAGATATCAACAGACCTATCCAAATGCACAATACATTCTGGAAGTGTCTCTGTCCATACAGAAGTACCAGCTAATACACTTGTTAAGTCAGATCCTGTTGCGATGTAAACAGTGTAGTTTTCATCATCAAATGGAGCTCCTTGGAAAGATCCAGCATCCCATTGTAGAAATGCGTTTGCAGAACCACCAGGAATAGTGATTGCTGGAGAAACCATGTAGTTATCTGGAGTTAAAGCTGAACCAGCCCATGATCTTGACAAAGCGTAATTCGTTGTCATTCCAGTCGAAGTTGTCGAAATCGAGATATCAGAAGATTCCCAATCATTACCGTCTCCGTCTTCATCATAAAGCGTCCAACCACCAAGATCAGCGAAATCTTCGCTGAAGTGCGTTGTCTGTGCAAAAGAACCCGTCGCTAGAAGAGCCAATGCAGGTAGTAATACTTTTTTCATAGCAGAAAATTTATTTTTTAAATAGTTGAAGCCCAAATTTAGGGAAAGATTGTTGAAATCCATAAAACCAAATCACCCTTGTTATTGAAATCCTAAATTTGGTTAAAATCTAAAATAACAAAAATATACGGCACGATTTATGAAAGAAATGTCGTAAATTTACAGGTGTAATAGAATTTTTAGATATGAAGAAAATATACTTATTAGGTTTAGGATTTTTACTTAGTGCTTCTTTAACAGCACAAACGGTAACAGTAACACTTCCAGGAGGATCAACAGATATAACCGGAACTACAATTACATTAGATGGCGGAGAGACTATCTATGAAACTTATGACGTGAATAATGTTTCAAGCGGAGCATTAGACCTTAGAATTGAAAGGGTTAAAATGTCAGAAATCACAGGTTCAACAGATTACGTTTGTTGGGGACTTGATGAGTTAACAGGTACGTGCTACCCTTCTTCGGTAGTTGCTCCTAATAACCCTTGGGTTTCACCAGACGTGGCAGCAGTAGCTGATGGAAGTGCTGCTTGGTTATCTATTTATTACGATGCAAACGGAAACGTTGGAACTTCTGAATACAGATATTACATTGTTAATGCTTCGGACGTTCGTGTAGATTCATTTGACGTGCGTTACGCTTCTACTGTTAGTATTGAAGAGGAAACCATCGAGGTTAGCCTTTATCCGAACCCAGCAAATGATATCGTAAACGTTTCTTTGAATGGGAATGACAACAATATGAACGTTGATATTTACAATGTATTAGGAGAAGCTGTTTTAACACAGAATCTAGTTAACGGTGTAAATACATTAAATACTTCGGACTTAGTTGGCGGTGTTTATTTCTACTCTATTAGAAGAGGAGATAAAGTAATCGAGACTAAGAAACTAGTAATAAAGAGATAAAAATTCTTACAGGAAATAAGAAACGCTCATCATTACGGTGAGCGTTTTTTTTGTGGTCGCAATTATTGAATTCCTAAATTTTAGAGATTTCTGAAAGTAATTGTGGCAATGTCTTACTTGCCTCTCCTTTAACATGATGGACGGAAATAGACTTAGGCGCATTTACATCATTCTTATCTACTAAATAAATCTTAGCGCCTCTTCTTGCTTTGTACAGTAAGTTTGCCGCAGGATAAACATTCAATGAAGTCCCTATAATTATTAGTATCTCGGCTTCCGCAACAATTTCCTCGGCCCTAGGAATATTAGGCACTGGCTCTCCGAACCAAACTACATGTGGTCTTAATTGAGATCCATCTGGAGCTCTATCTCCAAGTTTAATACCCTCTGCCCCAACATTCACAAAGTTCGAGTCACCTTCCTGAACACTACTTTTACCGAGTAAAATTTGGCCATGCAAATGAAGGACATCTTTCGAGCCTGCTCGCTCATGCAGGTCGTCAATATTTTGAGTAACTATGGTCACGTCAAAATTTTTCTCTATTTGAGCTAAAGCGATATGAGCATTATTTGGTTTCGCACTAAGAACAGCCTCTCTTCTTTTATTATAAAAGTCAAGAACTAGCGATGGATTATTAAGCCAGGCTTCATACGTAGCTACTTCTTCTACAGGATATTCATCCCACAGTCCACCTTTGTCGCGAAAAGTGCCCAATCCACTTTCCGCGCTTATACCGGCTCCAGATAAAACAACTAGCTTCTTCATTTTCTGAGTTCCATAAATTTAATGATTTATTCAATTCTTTGCACCGAGTTAATTTTTTATCTTTAACCCCTTATTCTTATCCGAACCAAATGGCCAAAATAAAAAAGCAAGACGCCTTGGACTATCACGCAAGTGGAAGACCTGGGAAAATTGAAGTAATACCTACAAAACCTTACAGTTCACAAAGAGACCTCACACTAGCATATTCTCCAGGAGTTGCGGATCCTTGCATGGAAATCGCAGAAGACAAATCAAACGTTTATAAATACACAGCTAAAGGAAATCTGGTTGCGGTAATTAGTAACGGAACAGCAGTTCTGGGTCTTGGTGATATCGGTGCCGAAGCATCCAAACCTGTAATGGAAGGAAAAGGACTTCTTTTCAAAATTTTCGCTGATATTGATGTTTTTGACATTGAAGTAGATGCAAAGGACCCTGATAAATTTATTGAAACCGTCAAAGCAATCGCCCCAACTTTTGGAGGCATTAACCTAGAGGACATAAAGGCCCCAGAAGCCTTCTACATAGAAAAGAGATTAAAAGAAGAGCTTGATATTCCATTAATGCATGATGATCAGCACGGAACAGCAATAATTTCTTCCGCTGCTTTACTTAATGCTTTAGATCTTGCAAAAAAGGACATCAAAAAAATTAAGATAACAGTAGTTGGAGCCGGTGCGGCAGCGTTCTCATGCTGTAAACTTTATTTGGCATTAGGAGCAAAAAAAGAGAACATCTTTATGTATGACTCTAAAGGGCTTCTGACCAAAAAACGAACTGATATAGATGAACACAAGAAATTTTTTGCTGTTCAACCGAAAAATATAGCGCTGGAAGATGTAATGAAAAAAACAGATGTCTTCCTAGGCCTTTCAAAAGGCGGCTTGGTTTCCAAAGACATGGTCAAATCAATGCCTAAGAATCCAATTGTATTTGCGCTTGCTAACCCTGAGCCAGAGATTTCATATAAGGATGCGACTTCTGTACGTGATGACATAATCATGGCTACTGGTCGTTCGGATAATCCTAACCAAGTTAATAACGTACTTGGATTCCCATTCATTTTTAGAGGAGCTTTAGACGTAAGAGCAACAAAAATTAATGAAGAAATGAAGCTCGCAGCAGTGAAGGCGATTGCTGACCTCGCAAAGGAGCCTGTTCCAGAAGAGGTTAATGAGGCTTACGGAGAAAAAAATATTCAATTTGGTAAAGACCAAATCATTCCTAAACCGCTTGATGCCAGATTAATAACGACTGTATCACCTGCAGTGGCAAAAGCGGCTATGGAATCTGGGGTTGCTCAGTTTAATATTGATGATTGGGAAGCTTATGAAAATGAATTAAAGAAACGTCTCGGACTTGATAATAAAGTTGTAGATACGATTACTCGAAAAGCTCAGAAAAAGCCTCAGCGTGTAATATTTGCCGAAGCAGATAACTACAAAATATTAAAGGCCGCTTATATGGCCAAGGACGAAGGTATTGCGGAACCAATTCTTCTGGGACGAAAGGATAAAATTGAAGAACTCATCAAAGAAAATGAGATAGAGCTAGAAGATGCTGTAATCATCGATCCGAAAGATCCGGAAATGAGTGAGAAGTTGAAAGAGTTCGGAGAAATTTACTTTGAAAAAAGAAAACGTAAGGGAATTACGCTGTATGAAGCTGAAAAGTTAATGCGTGAAAGAAATTTCTTTGGTTCTATGATGGTTGAAGTAGGTGAAGCTGATGCTATGATTTCAGGCATCACAAGAAATTATCGAGATGTAATTCGTCCGGCATTGAGTGTTGTTGGTGTTCAGGATGATGTTAACATAGTTGCAGGAATGTATGTAATGCATACTAAGCGTGGACCGCTTGTCTTGGCAGATACTACTGTAAACATTGACCCAACAGCTGAACAAATTGCTGAGATCACTAACCTTGTTGCCAAAAAAGCGAGGAGATTAAATATTCAACCCCGCGTTGCATTACTTTCTTATTCAAACTTTGGCTCGGCAAAAGGCGAAGACTCAACTAAAATGTCTGAAGCGGTAAAAATACTTGCGAAAGAAAATCCAAATCTGATTGTTGATGGTGAAATTCAAGCAAATTTTGCATTAAACAATGAGCTACTCATGGAAAAATTTGATTTTTCTCGCTTAGCCAATAAAAATGTAAACACCCTTATTTTCCCTAACCTGGCAGCGGGTAATATTGCATATAAGCTGCTTCAAGAAATGGGAGATGATGTTGATGCTATCGGACCAATTTTGGTTGGTATGAAAAAGTCAATTCATGTTCTACAATTAGGAAGTTCTGTAAGGGAAATCTTGAACATGGTCAAAATCGCTGTCTTAGACGCGCAAACTAAATAATTATGATAGCTCATTTAAACGGTCGTATGATCGAAAAAACGCCTACGCACATAATTGTAGAATGTGGAGGTGTTGGTTATTTTGTTAAGATCAGTTTAAATACCTTTTCTCAAATTGGTGATGAGGAGAACTTAAAGATTTTTACCCAACTTCAAGTAAGAGAAGACTCCCACACTTTATACGGATTTGGTAGTTTAAGTGAGCGTGAAATGTTTAATCATTTAATCTCTGTTTCAGGTATCGGAGCGAATACAGCAATAGTGATGTTATCTTCGCTAACCCCCGATGAAATTGCGGCAGCTATCGTCAATGAGCAAGTGGATGTTATTCAGAGTATTAAAGGAATTGGCGCAAAAACAGCCCAACGAGTAATCATTGATTTAAAAGACAAAGTCGTAAAATCTGAATTTGCCAGTGAAAATATCTTCGCTCAGGACAATACAAATCAAAATGATGCGTTAAATGCTCTACTTGCCTTAGGATTCGATAAGAAGAAGGCGCAAAAAGCGGTTTCCAAAGTAGCAATGGATGGAAACGCTGTGGAAGAAATAATTAAAGAGGCCCTCAAAATTTTATAAGAGCGTGTTAAAATATAGCCTACTGTTAGCTGCACTACTTTGTGGGTCTCTCCTATATGCCCAAGATTCCGATGATACCGGTAAGGTGAATCTGCCTTTCCCTATTTATGATTATTACGATTATACGGATCAGAAGAACTCGCAGATAAATTTAGAAGATCCTTCAAACATTCAAACTGAAATTCGCTACAATCCAGCGACTGGAAATTATGAGATTTACCAGACTATTGGCGGAATGTATTACCGTAATCCAACTTCAATGACTCTAGAAGAGTACATGGAGTACCAACGTCGAAAAGCTGAGACGGATTATTTCAAAGAAAAAATTGATTCTGAAACTGAACAACAACGCGGAAACCTAATTCCGCCGCTCAAAATTAAAGATGAAAAATTTGACATTGTTTTTGGTGGTGATGAAATCAATATCCGTCCTCAAGGTTCTGCTGAACTTTCTTTTGGAGTAAACATTTCACGTTACGATAATCCCGTTCTTCCGGTGCGTCAAAGAAGAGTCACAACGTTTGACTTTAACCAAAAGATACAATTAAACATGGTTGGTCAAATTGGGGACAAGTTAAAGCTGACTATCGCACAAAACACTGAAGCGACCTTTAATTTCCAGAACCAGGTAAAGATTGAATACACAGGATACGAGGACGAAATAATACAAAAAATCGAAGCGGGTAACGTTGCTTTACCACTGAACACTACACTAATTCAAGGTTCTCAGTCATTATTTGGTATCAGAACTGATTTAAAGTTTGGAAGACTAACAGTAAACACACTTCTTTCTCAACAAAAAGGTAAACGACAAGAAATTAATGTATCTGGAGGAGCTCAAGTACAAGACTATGAAGTAAAGGCTGATAATTACGAAGCGAATCGCCATTATTTTCTAAACTTCTACCATCGTGAGCACTACGATACTGCCATGCAAACTATGCCTATTGTTAGTTCAGAGGTAAACATTACAAAAATTGAAGTCTGGGTAACAAACCGTATTAATAAGGTAGAAGATACCAGAAACGTCGTGGCATTTTCGGATTTGGGAGAAACCCGCCCAGAATACTGTGAAGGTAACTTAATGAATTTTACCAGCCAGCTTCCTGACAATGGCTCTAACGAACTTTACGAAACTGTTACGGCTACGAATGATGTTAGAGAATTTTCAAATTCTGTAGCCTATCTATCTACACTTGTTGGAGCACCTGGTCCCTTTGAACAATCCATTCACTATGAAAAGGTAGAAAATGCACGTCGTTTAACGGAACAAGAATTTACTTATAATGGTCAATTAGGATTTATCTCACTAAAATCACCTCTAAATCAGGATGAAGTTCTAGGCGTAGCTTACCAGTTTACGTATAGAGGAAGAACGTATCAAGTAGGAGAATTTTCGAATGATGTTCCAGTTGAAGAAGGCTCGAAAAGTGCTTTAATCCTAAAAATGTTGAAGCCTACTATTGTTAACCCAAACAGTAAGTTATGGGACTTAATGATGAAAAACATTTACTCACTTGGAGCATACCAAGTAGGTCAGGCAGATTTCATTCTAGACTTATGGTACAATAACCCTCAAACGAGTGTTGACATTAACTACCTGCCTTATGACGGTGTAAATGGAGTGATGTTAATGCAACAATTAGATTTAGACCGACTAAACTTGAATCAAGAGCTATCTGCCGATGGGCGTTTCGACTTTGTACCAATTACCTATGAAGGGAACCGAGCCACCAATGGAGGTACGATTGACGCCAGAACGGGACGAGTCTATTTTACAACCATTGAACCTTTTGGAAAAACCTTGAGAGAAAAACTTGAAAATGAAAGTGCCTTGGCTCCTACACAGATCGATCAAATTGTTTATTTCGAATTGTATGATTCGACCAAAATTGCAGCACAGCAGATTCCAGCAAAAAATCGATTTAGAATAAAAGGTTCTTATAAATCATCGGTCAGTTCTGAAATTTCATTAAACGCACTGAACGTTCCTGAAGGTTCTGTGACCGTTCTAGCAGGAGGAGTTAAACTTACCGAAGGAGTGGACTATACCGTTGATTACAACCTAGGTAGAGTTCGTATTTTGAACCAGGGTATTCTAGAATCAGGAACCCCAATTAAGGTGCAAATGGAGAATAACTCTCTATTTGGATTCGATCAAAAATCACTCGTAGGTGCTCACTTTAATTATGAGTTCAATAAGGATTTCAATTGGGGCGCCACGATTATGAATCTCACCGAAAAACCACTAACCCAAAAAGTAAATATTGGAGATGAACCCGTTAGTAACACGGTTATTGGAACAGATATTAGCTACCGAACCGAATTACCATGGTTAACAAAAGCCGTAGATTTCCTGCCAGTCTTAAGTACAAAGGCGAAATCAAGTATTAATGCATATGGTGAATTTGCCTACTTAATTCCGGGTACACAACGCGCTATTTCAAAGGAAGGGATTTCCTATATTGATGGCTTTGAAGGCTCTCAATCTGCCATCGACATAAAGAATTTTGGGTCTTGGAAATTAGCTTCAACCCCTCAAGGACAGCCGACCTTATTCCCAGAGGCAAGTGATAAAGTAGGCCTAACTCCTGGTTATAATCGTGCCCACATTGCGTGGTATATTATTGATCCTACAACATTCTTCCAAAATTCATCAATAACTCCAGATCATATTCGAAACGATCCTGATATTCTTACCAATTCATTAATGCATCCGCTGACTCAAACTCAGTTATTCCCGCAGTTCCAGCAACCGGTTGGTACCTTAAACAACCTACCTATTCTTGACTTAGCCTACTACCCTGCCGAAAGGGGTCCTTACAACTACGACACTGACGAAACCAACATGAATACTGACGGTACGTTTACCAATCCAGAAGACCGTTGGGCAGGAGTAATGCGAAGTTTAACAACCACCAATTTTGAAACAGCAAACATACAGTTCATTCAGTTCTGGATGCTTGATCCATTTAACGATGACGCAACAGATTCTGGTGCTGTGAATATGGGTGGCGGTGATCTTTATTTTAACCTAGGAAACATATCTGAGGATATCTTACCTGATTCACGAAGAAGTTTCGAAAATGGTCTACCGCCAAGTTTAACATTTGATCCGAACGACTATGATACAACGGCATGGTCAGCAGTTTCAAACCAACAGGTAATTGTAAATGCCTTTGACAATAATACAACCTCTCGTCAATACCAAGATGTTGGATTAGATGGGTTGAGTAATGAGGCCGAACGATTACATTTCGCGGACTTTATTGCATGGGTGAACGCCAGTGGACTCACGGACTCGGCTAAAGCAGACTTAATAAACGACCCGTCATCCGATAGTTATAATTATTACTTGGATGACGATTATGATATAGCCGAATATGATATTGTAAGGCGGTATAAATATTTTAATGGTACCGAAGGTAACTCGCCAACAGCAGAGATGGCAGACACTATGAATGCAGCTGGCTATCCTACACAGTCAACCACAGTTCCCGATCTAGAAGACCTTAACCAAGACAACAACCTATCAGAAACCGAAAGCTATTTCCAGTATCATGTAGAGATTGATCCAGGAAGTATGGTTGTTGGACAAAACTTCATTGTTAACTCTCAAGAAGTAGATAAAGATGGAGATGGCCCAGGAAATGAATTCGAAACATGGTATCAGTTCAAAATTCCGATTGAGCAGTTTGAATCTAACGTTAACAACATTCCTGATTTCAGGTCTATTCGATTTATGCGAATGTTCGTTACGAATTTTGACCATCCTGTACTTCTGCGATTTGCTCGTTTGGAGTTAATACGTGGAGAATGGAGAAGATACTTAGACGATATTAACGAACCGGGTGAGGGTGTAACCATAGACCCTAATTCAACAGAATTCAACATTGCCGCGGTTAACCTGGAAGAGAATGGACAAAAAGATCCTGTGGGTTATGTTATCCCTCCAGGAATTGTTCGTGAACTAGACCAAACTTCATTGAATACTCGACAGTTGAATGAGCAGTCGCTTTCATTAGAAGTATGTGGATTGGAGGATGGCGATGCACGAGCAACATTTAAGAATGTAAACTTCGATATTCGTTCTTATAGAAAGCTGAAAATGTTTGTTCACGCGGAAGCAAGAAACGACGAATTTGCTTTGCAAGACGATCAATTAACTGTGTTCATTAGACTGGGTACTGATTTTGAAGAGAACTATTATGAGTTTGAAATGCCACTTACATTGACTGCATGGGGTACACAGGGAACAGAAGCTAATGCAGACTTAATTTGGCCTGAAGCAAATAATATGGAGATTGTTTTTGACTCCTTATTAAACATGAAGATTAACCGTGATAAAGCTGGCTTTGCTACAACGCAAGAATACATTATAAACATAACGGATCCTAATACTGGAAAGGTTTCTCGAATCAAGGTAAGAGGTAATCCAAACCTTCAAGGGATGAAGGTGATTATGATTGGGGTTAGAAACCCTGGTAAAGACACCAATCACCCATGGATGTATGCAGAGGATGGCATGTCTAAATGTGCTGAAGTTTGGGCGAACGAACTACGTTTAACCGATTTTGATCAACGCGGTGGTTGGGCAACAACGGGTAGGGTTAACGTTCAAATGGCCGACTTTGCAAGTGTAAATCTAGCTGGTAATTATTCAACACCATTCTGGGGAAGTATTGAGAAAAAGGTTAGTGAACGCCAACGTGATACTCAAATGGGGTTTGATGGTTCTACAAACATGGAATTAGGGCAATTCTTAGGAAATAGAGTCAATTTGCAAGTACCGTTCTATTTTGGATATTCATGGGCCGCTATTGAACCCCAATTTGACTTACTCTCGCCTGATGTTGAACTTCGGAAACTTGATCCGGCCGAACGGGAAGCCCGAGCCGCGCTATCTCGGGATGTAACTATACGTAAAGCGTACAACTTTACCAATGTTCGTAGAGAAAGACCTGCGGGTAAAAAGGTTCACTTCTGGGATATTGAAAACTGGACCGCTACTTATTCATACAATGAGTTGTACAGAAGAGACATTAACACTAAATACGACATCACTAAAACCTACAACGGTAGGCTAATCTATAATTATTCTAATAAACCGCTATTAATTCAACCATTCAAGAATGTTGGATTCCTTAAGAAATCAAATTGGTTTAAACTAATTCGTGATTTCAACTTTAATCTAGGACCTAAATCATTTAGTTTCAACAATGATGTTTCTCGTATGTATAACGAGCGTCAAAACAGAAATGCTTTAGACACGAGTTTTGTATTCTTACCAACTTACTTGAAGAATTTCATGTGGACTAGAAACTATGACTTAAAATATGATTTTACTAAAAACTTTAAGTTTACTTTCTCCGCAATTAATAACTCAATAATTCTAGAGCCTGAGGGTATCATTAATTCGGATGTAAATGCAGGACCAAATGCAGAAACCAATTATTCTTTCTTCAAACAAGTTGTTCGTGCTGCATTTGACCCTTTTTACGGACGGGATTCCATTCGGACGAATACGGATACGATACCATCACCTTTTGGTGGACAAAATATGCGATATAATCACGATTTCAATATAACGTATAGAGTTCCTTTCAATGGGTTGCCTTTAACCGATTGGATAACTGCAAACGTTAAATTGCGTGGAAGTTATGAATGGCAGAGGGCTCCTATTGCGCAGCCGCTCATCGGAAATCAGATTCAGAACAACAGAAACTTCACTGTTAATGGACAATTTGATTTTGTCAAACTATATAATAAGGTTGGTTACCTAAGAAAAATTAACGGAAACGGAAGAGGTGGAAATCAACGGGGAAGGGTGAATTCTAATAAAGGTACAGACGGAAAAGGGAAAGACAAAGACAAGGATAAAGACAAAGACAAGGGTAAAAAGGATAAAGACAAAGAAATTAATCCTATTGTGAAAACATCCCTTAGAATGCTAATGGCTTTGCGTAATATTTCCTTTAACTATACTGAAAACGATGGTATGGTAATGCCAGGGTTTACAGGTGAACCTTCATTGTTTGGAATGGATAATTTTGGAGCACCAGGTTGGCAGTTTGCATCAGGATTCCAGAATTATGATTTATTTGGTAGGCCAAGTACACAATGGACGGGAATTGATGGACAACAAGGTTTTGCGCCGTACGCTGCCGGCAACGGTTGGCTGGAAAAATATCCAGGATTGAATATTCAGCACGTTGTTTCACATTCTCAAAACATCAATGTTTCGGGGACCATTGAACCATTTAAAGATGTTACGATTCGATTAACTGCTGACAGAAAGTTTACGAATAACTTAAATACTTTCTACAGATGGAACGATTCTTTAGCTCATCCGCTAATTATGGATTCCTTAGGTTATTGGGAAGGGCAAAACAATGTCAATTCAGGTTCTATCAACTTTACCACTATAACTTGGGGAACATCATTCCAAAAAATGGATTCTCTTTATGTTTCAGATGTATTTAGCCAAATGCTTTCTTACCGTCAAATCGTATCGGAACAAATAGGTATAGAAAACGGAAGTACAGAAAATCCTGATGGATATTATGATGGTTATGGAGCAAACCAACAAGATGTATTGATTGGATCTTTCTTAGCAGCCTATACTGGTAGAGGAACGGACAAAGGTAGATTTGATGTATTTAAAGCAATCCCTTTACCTAATTGGGATATCCGTTACGATGGTTTAGCGAAATATAAATTCATGAAAAAGTACGTGCGTAATTTCAGTATTACACATGCCTATAGATCAAGTGTGTCTGTTACCAATTTCTCAGACAACCTAGCTGCAACAGATCAAAATGGGGTTGTACAACGAGATGCTTCCGGAAACATAATTGCTCCGTTGCAAATTCAAAACGTAACAGTAAGTGAACAATTTGCTCCATTCTTAGGATTAAACGCAACTTGGAAAATAGGTAAGAATGGTTTAATTACTAAGGTCGAATACAAGCGCGACAGAGCGGTAGCCTTAAATACTTCAAACTTCCAAATCACTGAAATGAGAGGAAACGAAGTAGTAATTGGTACAGGGTATAAATTTACTAAAGTGAAAATGCCTTTCCAGTTTATGGGTAAAACTCCAGAGAGCGACTTGACCTTCAACTTTGACTTATCAATTCGTCAAAATATTGCAGTAACAAGAAATATAGCCGAGAACACGAACCAGCCTACATCTGGTCAAAACATGTACTCACTTAAGTTTAGAGTAGACTACAACCTCGGACCTAACTTAAATGTGGCCTATTACTTCGATAGAACTGCTAACACGCCGGTGTTATCAAATGCCTTCCCTACTGCAAATACCGCCACAGGAATTGCGCTAAGATTTAACCTTGCTCAATAATGACGGATCCCATAATTAGGTTTGCGACCATAGACGATTGCCAAAGTATTTATGATCTTATTCTTGAACTTGCTATTTATGAAAAAGCGGAAGATCAGGTCAAAATATCTGTTGAAGATCTTAAAAAGGATGGTTTCGGAGATAAACCCTTGTTTGAATGTATCGTTGCAGAAATAAGTGGAAAGGTCATAGGTTTCGCGTTATTTTTTACCAATTATTCTACTTGGAAAGGACCTTGTTTATACCTTGAAGATTTTGCTGTATTTCCAGAATATAGAGGCAAAGGTGTTGGTAAGGCCATTTTTAATAAATTATTGGATTTGGCGAAAAAACGTAAGGTAGGAAGATTTGCTTGGCAAGTCCTCGATTGGAATACCTCAGCAATTGAATTCTATAATGGATACAAAGCTGATTTAGATGAAGAGTGGGTAAATTGTCGTATCAATTTTAAGTAAACTTTCTCATATTGGGAAACATATTAGCTATTTCAATTCTTTTTCTTCATTTTTTTTGCTATTTTGTTTCAAAATAGGAATTTATGCTAATTTTCATTGTCGAAGATGACGAGTGGTATCAAGAACTTCTCAAATATCATTTGGAACTTAATCCTGATGACGAGGTTAAGTGTTTTTCTGCCGGTTCCGAACTAATTAAAAACTTCAAACATAAGCCGGATATTGTATGCCTAGATTACTCTTTGCCAGAATATACGGGCGATATTTTATTAAAAAAAACTAAAACTGAATTGCCTGAAACAGAATGTATTGTTATTTCTGGACAAGAAGATGTGGGAACAGCAATTGGACTTCTACGCGAAGGAGCATTTGATTACATCTTAAAGGATAACGAAACAAAAGAGCGACTTTGGAGTGCTGTAAATAAAATAAGAGAAAACAAGTCACTTAAGAAGGAACTAAAAGAGCTAAGGCAGAAAGTCAGCGAAAAATATACAAATCCTAAAAGCATACTTGGCGAGCATAAAAGCATGCAAGGTGTTTTTAAACTAGTGCAAAAATCCCTAAACTCAAGTATAAACGTTTGCTTAACTGGAGAAACTGGTACGGGGAAAGAGGTGTTCGCCCAACATATACATTATAGCTCTGAAAGAAGCAAGAAGCCATTTGTAGCTGTAAATGTGGCCGCTATCCCCTCAGAGCTACTTGAAAGTGAATTATTTGGTCATGAAAAAGGAGCATTTACTGGAGCTTCAACTACAAGGATAGGCAAATTTGAAGAAGCAAATGGAGGTACAATTTTTTTAGATGAAATAGGAGAATTGGACTTGCCCATACAAGCAAAACTGTTGAGAGTATTGCAAGAAAGAGAAGTAACGAAAGTTGGTGGAAACAAATCAAAGAAACTTGATATTCGCGTAATTTCAGCTACAAACAAAAATCTAGTTGAAGAAGTAAGTGCTAGAACATTTCGTCAAGACCTTTATTTTAGATTATATGGTGTAGAAATTCATCTTCCCCCACTGAGAGAGAGAGGTAATGATATCATACTTATAGCAGAAGCGATTAAGGATAAATTCTGTGAAGAAAATAATCTCGAGAGAAAAAGTTTTTCCGATTCAGCCAAAGAAAAATTGAAGAATCATACATTTCCAGGAAATGTCCGAGAATTAAAAGCTATAGTTGAATTAGCCTGCGTACTGGCAGAAAACGAGCAAATTATAGATGAAGATCTTCAAATCAAAACCAGCCTTAATTTAGAGTTTGAAATAAAAAGTGGTGAATTGACTTTAAAAGAATATACGAGTAAGATTGTTCAGCATTACCTTGATAACGCCAACGGGAATGTAATTAAAGCCGCTGGAAAACTGGGTGTTGGAAAATCTACCATCTACAGAATGATTAACGCTAATGAAGTAAAAATATGAAAGGGATTGTATTCACAGAGTTTTTAGACCTAGTAGAAGAAAAATTCGGGCTAGAAACCGTACAGCAAATAATTAACGAAGTTGAGACTAAATCCGATGGGGTTTATACTGCAGTAGGCACCTATGATCATGGTGAGATGTTCGCTATGGTAAGTAAACTTTCTGAAATTTCGGGCATTGGAATACCCAACTTACTTGAATTTTATGGGGAGCATTTTTTTGACATACTCGCATCTAGTTATCCTCAATTTATGCAAAAGAAAGATCTGTTCAGTTTTCTAGAAACAATTGATAATTACATTCATCCGGAAGTATTAAAATTATATCCTGATGCAGAATTACCAAAATTTAAAGCTAAGAGTGTCGATTCCACGCAACTTGAACTTATTTATCAATCTAAAAGGAAAATGATTGACTTTGCAGTTGGATTAATTAAAGGAGCAGCAACCTATTTTGAAGAAAAAGTAGATGTTCAAAAATCAAAAATCAATTTAGACGGGGAGGAAGTTGAGCTGAAAATCACAAAAATTGGATAAAGACCAAAAGGAAATAGAACTTTATAAGCAGGCCTACTTTAGAGAAAAGAAGGCAAGGAAAGAAGCCGAAAAACTTCTTGAAAACAAGGCTCTTGAATTGTTCAATACAAATCAAGAATTAATAATGTTAAACGAAGGTCTTGAGCAGAATCTTGAAAGAAGAGTGGATGAAATCAAGGCTATGGCAAATTTCTATTTACAAAATCCAAATCCAGTTATTAGAATCAATGGCGATTTTGAGATCCTATTCAGAAACGAAAAAGGACTTTCAATCTTAGCTGAAATTGAACAAAATCGAGAAAATCGTAACTACACTTTCTTTAGACAAACAATTTCGGATTGTTTGAAATCAGGAAATGAAAGTACACTGGTAAATGAAATTGGTGGACACTTCTTTCAACTGACCTTTATTCCATTTACGAATGAGAGTTTTGTAAACATATATGGCATTGATATTTCAAATCAAATCGCTGCAGAAAGAGCAAGGCAGGAGTCTGAACTTAACTTTAGAGATTATATTGAAACCGCGGAAGATATAATATATCAAACGGACTTAACTGGACAAGTCACCTACGTAAATCCATCAGTCACCAAAATCACTGGATACCTACCAGAAGAATTCATTAGTCAAAATATTAGACAGTTTATAAGTTCCACAACTCTTCTTAAGGCCATAAAAATACACATGGATCAGTTGAAAAATGGTACTGGGTCAACTTACTTTGAGTTTGAATTCATCACAAAATCGGGTAAAAAAAGGTGGTTAGGACAAAAAGCGAAAGTTCTTCAAAAAAATGGCAGAGATGTAGGTTTTCTTGTATTTGCCCGTGATATACATGAAAACAAAATACTGCAAGCTGAAATTGAAAGAAGCGAGGAAAAATATAGAGGAATTCTGGAAAACTTGGAACTCGGACTAATCGAAGTAAACAATGAAGGAGTGATGACTAAAGTTTACGAAAGCTTCTGCAAATTAACCGGATACTCTGAAAAAGAACTAATCGGCAATAAACCAGAAGACTTTCTATTACATCCAGAATCAAAGAAAAAAATGCAGGAGGTTGAGACACTTCGTAATAAGGGAGTCTCGAGTGTATACGAAGTACAGATTAAACACAAAAACGGTAATTATTTGTGGATCATAATTAGTGGAGCTCCATATTATGATCAAGAAGGCAATAAACAAGGTACTATAGGGGTTCATGTTGATATCACTGAACGAAAAAAACTCGAAAATGAGTTGAATGAGGCTAAAGAAATAGCTCAGGCGTCCGCAAAAGCTAAAGAAATGTTTTTGGCCAATATGAGCCACGAAATTAGGACACCTCTAAATGCCGTAATAGGTGTAGGACAATTATTAGCAAATACGCAATTAACCTCTCAACAAACTAATCTTCTAGATAAAATTCAAATTTCCGCCCAAAGCTTACTTCGACTAGTTAATGATATTTTAGATTTAACTAAGGTCGAAAAAGGTGAAATGATAATAGAAAACAAAGCGAACAATATTTGCGATTGTATAAATGAACTCATTTCAACTCTCGAATATTCCGCATTAAAAAAGGAACTTAAACTATTCAGTGAACACATTAATGTAGATCGGGACGATTGGCGACTATTTGATCGACTAAGGCTTTCTCAAGTTCTTTTAAACCTAACGTCTAACGCCATTAAATTCACAGAAAAAGGTGAAGTAAAAGTACGATTTGGAAGAAAAAGCAGAGAATCTAACGTATTTTTCTTCGAAGTAACTGATACTGGAATTGGTATATCTAAAAAAAACTTGAGTACAATATTCAATGAGTTTAAGCAAGCTGAGGATAATACTACGCGTAAATATGGTGGCACAGGATTAGGTCTAAGTATTTCAAAGAAAATCATATCTCTACTCGGAGGTGAACTTCGAGTAGAATCTGAACTAGGTAAAGGTTCAAAGTTTTGGTTTGAGATTACACTTGAACAGACAAATCAACCAAAAGAAAACTTAATAAGTGAGTCTGAAATTTCTCTCAATGATTTCACTTTTCTTATGGCTGAAGACAATGAATTCAATCAATTTGTTGCCGAAAAGATGATCGAAGAAAGCGAAGGCGAAATAATTACATTCGGAAACGGTAAACTTTTAATCGACTTCTTAAAAGAGAATCCTGACACCAAGTATGATCTTATATTGATGGATATTCAAATGCCAGAGATGAATGGTTTAGAAACGGTACAATATTTACGTAATCAACTAGGTATTGAAAAACCAATTATTGCTTTAACTGCAAATGCTGTAAAAAGTGACATTGATGAATATCTTAAAGTTGGTATGAATGATTATGTATCCAAACCATTTGACAGAAACGTATTCAAAAGTACACTTGCTAAATACCTCGACAACAAACATACACCTCCGATTCTTAACTTAGCTAAACTGGAAGAAATGGGTGGTGGTGATATTGCTTTCCGCAATAAAATGCTCAAAATATTTCATAAAGAAGGATTAGCGAGTTTAGAAATATTAAGGTCCAATTCTAAAGAGCAACTCAAACAGATTGCGCATAAGATTAAACCTTCATTAGACATTTTGGGAAATCAAAAAATTCAAAAACTCACACGCTTGATTGAAGAAGGCAATCATGATCCTTTAGATGAATACATTCAAATGCTCAGTCAATTACTTGATGAAGTAGCTGATAAACTTCAAGATTAAACAGATCGAAAGTGGGAAAAAATTCCCAAAACGGGAATCAGCAAAGCTTAGCCAATAAACTAATTAGCTGATTCACTACTTTTTAGCCTTATGGCACGATAAAGGTTTTATAACGAGAAAATCACGTTATGAACCAACTAGCACTATTACATTTCAGCCCTGCACCAAAGGTTTCTTACAGGCAACATTTAAATTATTCTGCGAGAATATCAGATCTTGAATATTCGTTCGAAGCATTCAAAGAAGAACTAAAATTCAACGACCAAGTGGTTGTAGATTTCTATTTTTCTCGGCTCGACGAAGCAGAACAATTTCGTCTTTCCAGAAAACTAATCGAGTACTTTTTAGAAGTTAATGTAAACAGTAAACTGATTATAGTATCCCCGATATTTTCAGTTTCTGAAAGAATACATAGAATACAGTCATTAGACGACTTCATATGCTGCAATTATTCAGCTGCAATAGAAGAAATTTTGTTCAATATAAAAGCGATAAAGAAAGCTTCTTAAACTCAAAATCATGAAAACATTTATAATCGAAGACAACAAATTTTACGCCAACGTTCTGAATGCCAGACTTGAGAAATTCATGGAAGGCTCCATTGATATATACCATTCTGGTAAGGAAGCGCTAAATAACATCTATAAGCAACCCAACCTAATTTTTTTAGACTACAACCTTCCAGACATCAAAGGTCTGGACATTTTAAAACAAATAAAATCTACTTACCCTAATATACAAGTAGTATTGCTTTCAGGTCAAGAGAAAATTGAAATTGCGGTGAACTGCCTTCGTTACGGAGCAATGGACTATATCATTAAAAATAACGAAGATCACAATGAGAGAATAGAAAAAATATTTAATGATTTGAAAGAATTCGAGTTAGACATCAATCCCAAGAAATCATCTACCCCATTTTTTCGTCGATTATTTAATTTTTAGAATTCATGAATAAATCAATCTACCACACAATAATATTAGTTTTAGTAATCACACTTTTAAGCTGTAATTCGAGTGAATTATTCAAATACAAGGGGGATTATTTAAATTCAGATTTAAACTCTTTTGAGTATTTGAACGAGACCTATCTCCATGTACTAGGACCTGATGATAAACTTAGTTTATCGATCTGGAACCACGATGACATGGCTGTTGGATCTGCCTATTCAATATACAATACTAATGAAAGTTTCGGAAAGTGGATTTTAATTGATCAAGATTCATGTGCCGCACTTCCTTTTATCGGACTAACAAAGCTTGGTGGCCTCTTAATTCATGAAGCTGAGCATCTCATTACCACTATGCTAAGTGAGAATATCAAAGATCCAATTGTGGAACTTAAAGTTTTAAACAAGGAAATCACGGTATTAGGCGAGGTAAAGCACCCTGGAAATTTTAAACTAGAAAAAGAAACTAATTCTTTGGTTGAAGCTATTGGAATGGCTGAAGGATTTAACTTTTACGCTAACACAAAAAGAATCATTGTTGTTAGAGATGGCCAAGGTTGTAAAATTGACCTAACAAAACTAAACACCGTTCAACAAAATAATATTCTATTGAAAAGCAAAGACATCGTTTATGTACCTTCCAAAGGTATTAAGGCAGTCCAACTTAATTCCCCTATAATTATTCCTTTTGCCACAGCACTAACCTCGGTAGGGATAATTGTATCGCTTACGCAATAATTGTAACATCTCGAATCATAAACTCCCCTTATCATGCTAGAGCTACAGAAAATCAAACGAACTATAATCCACTTCATAAAGGGATTGCCGATCTTATTTATTTGCTTATTCGGTGCCTTATACTTAGCCAAAACGATAATTAAGTATACGCAGCCCAAGTACCGTACAATGGCAAAAATTGAGCTTGATGATCAGAAGTACGGCTTTTCAGGTAATAATCTATACTCTGATTTTGATGTGTTTACAGCTGAGAACAAAATTGAAACAGAAGCTGAAGTTTTAAAATCAGATTTACTCATAAGTAAAACCATCGATAAGCTTGAACTCAATTGGAAAATCGAACGAAAAGGAGAATTAAAGAATTGCTTACTTTACAAGGATTCGCCTATTCTAATTACTGCTGATAGCACCGAATCTATCGTCGATAAGTTGTTCATACTTCGAATTTCAGCTAATGAATACGTGCAAGTTCTTAATGAGGAAGAAGAAATTCTTGCGCAGGGAGTTTTAGCCCAATCATTTAGACTAAATGAAGCCTTTGTTACCATTAATTACGGAGAGAATGGTAAAGATTTAAATGGAGATTACCTGGTTAAGTTACAATCGCAAAACACATGGATAGATCAAATAAAAGAAAATCTAGATGTAAAGGCTGTTGACAAAGAAATTTCAATTTTAAGAGTAGTGTATACAAGTGAAAACCCTGAGTTTTCGGCAACATTCGTTAACACCCTATGTGATATTTATGTCCAAGACTATGTTGAGACAAAAACATCAGCAGCGAATCAAGCATTAGGTTTTATTAATTCAAGAATTGAAGAGATTGAAGCGGATTTATCTGATTCAGAATCAGATCTTGAACGCTACAAATTAAATAATGATGTAGTAAACACATATCAAGAAACAGAAACAGGTCTTCGTGAAATTTCCAAACTGAGATTAGATCTTATCAACCTAGAGGCAAATGAAGAGGCCATTTATGAATTAGAAGCTTATATAGAAGCTGGAGACTATTACGATGAAACAGCGATAAACTTTGGTTTTGGTGATTTGAATCTAGTAGAACTAGTAAAAAAACTAAAAATTCACTCTGATGAGAAAAAGGATTTAGAGTTAAAATATACTGCTCAAGACCAAAGAGTTAAAAACTGTCAAGAAAAAATCGATGATATAAAGAAATATATAAAAGAAGCCATTCTACGAAACAAGCAAGAAATTAAAACAAAAAGAGAAAGTATAGAAAACGCACTTTTCGCTTTGGAACATCAATTCGACCATTTTCCAACCCGTGAAAAAGAAATGAGAAGATTGGAAAGAGAGTTCATGATTAATGAATCAGTTTACAACTTCTTATCACAAAAGAAAATCGAAGCTCAAATTGCATCTTCAGCAATGATGTCATTTCATCGCGTTATTCAAAGAGCTCAAGTTCCTCAAAAACCCGTTTCACCGAATAAAGTATTAATCACTTTTGTTCTTGGGTTTCTTGGAATTGCCCTAGGCCTAATAATAATTTTTGCGAAAAGATTTATGTCTGGTAAGATATACACCATGGAAGACGTGGAGAAACTTACATCGGCTCCAATAATAGCAGCAATTACAACCCAAGAAGACGTAAATAATGCCCAACAAGCCTTCAATAACCTTATCGGTCAAATTGAACTTGATAGTTCTAAAAATCAAATTATCACCATTAGTTCTTCGATGCAAAAAGAAGGTAAAACTTTTTGTTCTGAAGGACTTACAGAAGCCTATCAAAAGATGAACTATAGCACTTGCTACATTTCATTAGAAGCTAAAACTAATTCAAGAAGCATGAAGAGCTTAAGCGCTCTGATTCAGTCTCCTGAAAAAGTGAATGAGTTCAAATCTGAGACCAATGTTTATTTAGGCTTTGATATTGAAGAAAGAAATATCACCCTGCAGCTCGCACACAAAAACTTTGTTCCCCTTTTAAATACTCTTAGAAGTCGATTTGATAGAATAATTATTGATACACCAGCATCGGTGATAAAAAGTGAAGCCGCTTTTGCAATGAAACCTGCAGATCTTATTCTTTACATTGTTCGCTGCAGAAAAAGCAGTGTTCAATACATTGATAATATCGAGTTGATGAAAATGAAACATGAGATCAAAAATGTACAAGTTGTTCTGAATGGTGCGCACGAAACCACTAACTACTCAGGCATGTTTACAAGCTCAAAATTCAAATTTGAGAATGGAAAAAAGGGAATTTTCCAAAAAGCAAAAACTCTACTTAACGCTTATTCTAAATAATATGTTTAAGGCCGAAAAATATAAGGGAATACTCGGGTTACTTGACCAAGGTATTATTAGTGGAACTAACTTTTTGCTTGGACTTTTTATCGTTAATCAATTTGGTCTCAGTTCCTACGGACAATATGCCAGTGTATGGTTAATTTATTTATTCATTGCAAGCTTATTGCATTCGTTCATCACACTGCCTTCGATGGTTTTGCAATCCGAAAATCACACCCGTGAAGAAATAGTTTTCTCCAATCGAAAAATAAGAGACCGAATACTCATAATCACGACTCCAGCAGTCTTTTTACTTATTCTTTTTATTTACGATTTACTCTTAATTGAAGTAATCATATACACCTTTCTAATTGTTGCGGCGCTTCGCTTTGACGCTCAGAGAAAACTATTCTATGCATTAGAAAATAGTAGACATGCTTGTTTCGGAAGCGTAATTTTCTTCTTCAGCCTATCATTATTTGCTACTTCTCTATGGTATATAGAAGTTGATGGAATAAAATACCTGCTTATAGGACTGGCATTTGCTTTTGTATTAGGTGGAGTTTATTTTGAGCTGAAGATCAGAAAAATTAGAGATGTAATTCGTCCTAGAAAAATAGATTCGACCCTTGTAAACAATTGGAAATACAGTAAAGCTCTTCTTCTTACCAATATCCTTCAATGGATATCAGGGAACTTTATTCAATTGGCTGTTTTGGGGATTCTCGGAACAACGAGTTTAGGGGTTTTACGAATGTTACAAAATATTCTAGGTCTATTGCATGTCATCTTTTTAGCACTGGAAAACATTGTTCCTGCCAAAGGTGCTCAGCTTCTAAAAACTGGAGAACCAAAAAAATATAAAACATACCTAAAAAAAGTACTTTCTCATAGTGCTCTTATTTTCTCATTGATCTTATTGAGTCTATTAATTTTTCCAGAACGTGTTCTGAGTAATATTTACTCAGAGGACATGATAGAATATGCCTTTTTATTGAGAGAATTCAGCTTTGTTTATGTCTTGGTTTTTGTTGGCACATGGTTTCAACTCATTTTAAAGATAAATGCTAAAAATAATGGGATTTTAGTGGCCTATATAGGCTCTATAATTATTGGTTATTTATGCGCTGAGCCTTTCGTTAATAGATGGGGGTTATCTGGTGCAATTTTAACTTTTGGGGTATTGCAGATTTTTACAAACTCAGTTTATTTTTTCACCATCATTAAAGAGAAATTAATATGATTAAAAAGGTAATTCATATCGTTCTTGGAAAAGCGAATCCTAACAAAGCGAATGGTGTAAACAAGGTTGTGTGCGAACTTGCTAATGCACAAACAAAAAAATATAATGTAGAACTATGGGGAATAACCAAAAACTTAGTCCATAATTATCCTCAAAGAGATTTCAAAACAAGGCTCTTTAGACAAACACGAATGCGTTTCAAGCTTGACCCAGAATTAGTTTTGAGTATAAAAAATATTGACTCACGTTTCACTATGGTTCATATTCACGGAGGATTCATTCCGGAAAATTATTCTGCCACAAAATTACTTAGAAAAAAAGGAGTTCAATATATTTTCACATGTCATGGAGCCTATAATTCAGTGGCTCTGAAAAAGTCTAAATGGGGAAAGTCAATTTTCACTCGTTTTTTTGACAGAGCAATAATTAAAAGCTCTAAAGGAGTTCAAGCTCTTGGAGAAAATGAAAAAAAATCAATTAGTCGAATAGATGCCAGCGCCAACATATTAATGATTCCCAATGGGCAGAGTAAAAAAGATTTGAGCTCGGATGACAGCAGATCGGATAGGTTAGAATTATGCTTTTTAGGTAGGATTGATATCCATACCAAAGGTTTAGATATGTTAATGGAAGCGATGAATCTTGTCGACAAAAATAAAGTTCATTTAACAATAATTGGTGCGGGTGGAGAAATGGAATCATTAAAAGATTTAATCGCAAAAAATAAATTAAGCGATAAGGTCACTCTTTCGGGCGCGCTTTATGGAGAAATGAAAGACGAAGCTTTAAGAAATTCGGATGCTCTCGTTTTATTATCGCGTAACGAAGGCATGCCCGGCGTGGTGTTAGAAGCGGCTGCCGTAGGTACACCTTCTATTGTTAGTCCTGGAACAAATTTTATTCCCTACATTGAAAAATATGACGCAGGCTATCCAATCAAATCTTTTGATAGTGAAGACATTGCCCAAATTTTTTTAAAGGTGAGAACTGCAAAAAGATCCGGTGAATTAAAAAGGAAGTCACAAAATTCATATCACATGGTTGACGACTGCTTTTCATGGGATAGAATAGTTGAAGAATTTAGTAAAGCTTATGCAGCCTAGAGCTCCTTTTTGGCTTAGACATATCAAGACAATATTGGTCATCATCTTATTCTTTAAAATTGGTGGGTACTTTTCTATTACAGATGTAAAGGCAATAACTCAGGTATACAAAATAATCACTCGCGTTGGAATGAGCGGAATGACCATTTATATTTTATGGCAACTCAGAAAAATGGGATGCCTAAACATGTTCCATTTAAGTAACACCCTACACCTTTGGTTCTACAGTATTTATCTCCTAATTGGATTCATTTCATTCACATGGTCAACAGATCCCGGATACTCAGTTTTACAGTGGTCTATGACATTCGAGAGTTTTGTATTTGTTTACTTATTCTTTCAAGTTATATATACCGTAAATTACTTTTTCCCAGAAAAGTATATTGATATTATCGATCTTTTCATGAAAGCATCATTTCCAATTATCTTAATTTTTATTTTGGGCTCTTTCATTTTACCTGACTATTTCTACAGAGAAATGCGAGGTGGAGAAGAAACGAGGCTCGGAGGCTGGATAATGAATCCCAACGAACTAGGAATGCTTGCCAGTATTCTCGGTGCAATGTCCTACATACAAATCTCTAAATATATAGGATGGCGAAAAGTCTGGCCAATTCTAGCTTTAGTTGGAGCATTAATCATTTTAATGCTAACATCAAGTAGGTCTTCATTAATAGGTTTCTTGTTGATTCTTGGAATATTAGTTCTTAGATCAGAAAACAAAAAACTAAAAATTGGATTAATTCTAACAATGTTGTTGATAGCCCCGATTGCTGTTAAAGAAGTCATTTTTAAGGAAGATGGTGGTGTGGAAGAAGTATTAAGCATGACTGGTCGACTTCCATTTTGGGAGGCACTTTTAAAAGAAGGAATTATAAAGGAACCATTTTTTGGATATGGTTTTATGAGAATTAATTATACGGACTACTTTCAGGGTCTAAATACCTACCCTGGCAAAATGACTCACAATACCTTTATGCAAGTATTAATGAATTTGGGATTCGTGGGATTATTCATAGCATTGCTTAATTTCGTTTTAACAATCAAGCTCTTCGTAAGAAGACCAAACCACACTTACCGTCCCTTTTTTATCGCACTTTTTATTCCAATTGTGATTAATTCATTCACTGAATTTGGAATATATGGAGAAGCGAATTACGGCATATTGTTCTGGCAAATATTAATTTTCATTTTCCTGTTCGAAGAAAAAAAGAATCTTACGAGCAAGGAAAAAATTAAGATGACCTTCTTCCAAAACAAGTATCAAGAGCTTAAATTCTAAACTCCCATTTTGGGAATTCAGTTTTATCACGGGAAAGCTTTGCATCTACTCAATTATTTAATTGACTGATTTAATGTTCGTTATATAAATGGCATAAAGTTGTTAATGCTATTACAAAACACAGATCATGTCACTAACCAATAAAAACAAGTACACTTACTCAGACCTACTAAAGCTATCTAGGATGATAGCAGGACCTAATGCCTTACTTTACATATTTGACCCTTACGGAAGAGTAAAATATGACATCGTATCTCAACATGAAATTCAAAGAGAAGATGTAGTACCAGTATTAATAAATCTTGCTGGTGAACTTATTCAATACCAAGGTTATGCTTTAAACGAATTCCCTTATATTCTTGACTTCGGCAAAAAGATTAAAGATGACAATTTTAGTCATCAAGCGCAATTACAAGTCATTAAAAACAATGATGGATCAATTAAATGGTTGAGCAAGAAAAACTCAATTTTTGCTAAGTATTTAACGTTTTTTCAAACGAACTCAATTCGTTCAAAAAGTATAGCCCTACTACTCAAAATAGTTCAACTTTCTAGGCTAAACACTATTCTGTTTTCAAACTTCTCACTTTTAGGAAAAGAAGACTTTTACTTTAACAAGTTTGATGATATAAACGCAAATGAATTCAGTATTTCATTCGGACCTAAGGGTATAGAACAAAAAATTGTCGTAGCAAAGCATCAAGCAAACCGAAGGACTCAATTTGTGAAACTACCAATCAATGGGTACTCAAAAATGCTAATAGAAAGAGAATGTAGAAATCTGCGAATTATAAAACACTACAATCTAAAGGACTTTATATTTCCTTCCGTTTCAAAAACCTCTAGCGGCTATGGAATTTCAACGGTTGATATTCTGAAAGGCACAAATCCTAGTCCTACTTTCTCAAACCAACATGCAAGAGCATTAAAAGAAATGACTCTTCACACCTTAAAACACGAGAAACTTTCACGAACAAGCTTCTGGTCATCTATTTTATATAATCTAGATATAATCAAAAATGCTAATTCACAGAAACTTGATCCTGCTTACAAAAAATTAAACTATCTCAAAGAGAAAATTAAAGCGAACACTCACATATACAGTAGTTTGAGTCACGGAGATTTCACGCCATGGAATGCCCGTACAGGAAAAAAACAATTACACATTATAGATTGGGAAGCAATGGGCAAAGATTATCCCGTCCTGTTTGATTTATTCTACTTCATCATGCAATCTACTACCTTGATTCAGAATAAAGGAGAAAAAGAAATTCACGAGAGTATCAAAGAGGCGCTTGACCTTCCTAAAGTCAAATACTTAATCAATAAATTCAACATCAATAAAACCTTTTATTTTCAATTATTTCTCTTAGGCTATGGTAGTAAGTACGTAGCTCAATTCAGCAAAGAAAAGGAATTAAACTACGCTCAAAGTAGAATTCTAACCAATATCGTAAAGGCTTGTTCTTTATTACAATTTGAAACGACTTCAAAAGATGAAAGAGCTCTATTTCTTGCTGATTTGGAGGCCAGAATGAAAGATCAAAACTATGCTTGGCTCAAGACGAGTTTGGATTCATTTACACAACTCAGTAGAACAAGTGATTTAGACTTTGTGGGTGACAAAAAAGCCCTCAACGCAATCAGAGAATTTATCAATGATCACTATTTGGTAAGAAGCACTTCAGAGGTTGAGCTTTCATTCATGTCTACTTTCGATATACATCTAATGAATGGTCAATATGTGAGTATTGACCTAATTCAAGAATTTGTTCGAAAGTCTAAAAAATATATGGATTCGAAAAAAGTACTTCTACATGCACGAATGAAAGGTCAAGTTAAAAAGCCTATTCTAGAACACAACCTTCTCTATATTAAGAACTTCTATAGTCTCAATGACTCCTTTGTCCCATTAAAATACAGCAGACTTTTTGAGATTTACAGAACAGAGGTACTTCCTAGAACATTAAACCATGTTTTAAGTGGAGCAGAGCAAAAAATAGTACTCGGTTCATTACTTAAAGTTGAAGAATTTAAAAAAGTAAAAAAACTTGTTAATCGCAAGAATGGTCTATTTAAAAGGATAATCCTGAGTTTGAAATATGTGTCAGACTCTATTATCCTCTTTCGAAAAAATAGGGGTGAAGTCATTACCTTCTCAGGGGTAGATGGAGCTGGAAAAACTACAATTCTAAATGAAATCAAATCTATACTTGAAAATAAATATAGAAGAAAAGTAGTCGTACTTAGACATAGACCAGGAATCTTACCCATTCTAAGTTCAATAAAACACGGCGGTAAAGATGAGGCTGAAAAAGTAGCGTCTTCAACCTTACCTCGAAGCGGTACAAATAAATCTCTGATATCTTCCACGCTGCGATTTGCATATTATTTAACCGATTACTTAGTTGGTCAAATTTATGTCAAAATCAAATATTCATACCGCGGTATAACGGTAATTTATGACAGGTACTATTTTGACTTCATCAATGATGCTAAAAGGTCAAATATCACCTTAAAAAAGCAGGTTATTAAGTGGTTTTATAAATTCATAGATAAACCAAAATCCAATTTTTTCCTGTATAACGATCCAGAAGTAATTCTTTCAAGAAAAGAGGAGCTTACCAGGGGTGAAATAGTGGAACTGACAAGTAACTATCACGAATTATTCGAAGATTTTTCTAAGAATCAAAAAGGAAATTATTACCGATTAAAAAATGATCATTTAGGGACCTCTATCCAACAAATCATTCATTTAATCAACGATAAAAACGCAGCTTAATTAACAAGTCATGAAAGTACTAATAACAGCATACGCAGTAAATCCTTACAAAGGATCGGAAGATGGAACAGGTTGGAATATCAGTTTGGAACTGGCAGCCTACCATGAAATCACTGTAATCACAAGAATTAACAATAGGCCAGCTATCGAAAAATACATGAATGAGGTAAAAGATAATAGGTTTAAAAATTTGAACTTCTTGTATTTCGACCTTTCAAAATTTGCCATGAAATGGAAAAAGAAAATTGGTGAAAGAGGTTATGTACTGTATTACTATTTATGGCAAAGAGGTATAGTGAAATTTATAAAAGAGCAAAACATTGAATTTGATATTGTACACGCTTTAAATTTTCACAGTGATAGCCATCCACAATTTCTCTGGAAACTAGGAAAACCGGTTTTTTGGGGACCAATAGGACACCATCCAAAAATGTCAAAGGAGTTTATTAGAGGCTCAAAAAGAAACCAGTCTTTATTTAAAGATAGACTTTATTACTCGGTAAAATGGGGAATGAGAACCTTACTTCCTAGCTTTTATATGAGTAAAAATTCAGCGGAAAAAATATTCGTTATTAATTCCTCCGTTGAGAAGGTCGCCAAATTAAACAGCAATAAAACAATTATTCTACCCGCAGTTGCGACCGAAAAATTCAGCTCAAAGGATCGATTAGAAAATGAAAAATTCACTTTTCTTTCTGTAGGCCGACTTATGTACATGAAAGGATTCGATCTCGTTATTGAAGCTTTTAAAATATTCTATGAAAATCTTAATGAAAGAGAGAAGGAAAAAGTCAACCTAAAAATTGTAGGCAAAGGAGAAGACAGTGAATATTTAAAACGACTTTCAGAAAAGTTGGGAGTCAATGAAGCAGTTGAATTTATCGAGTGGGTTGAAAAAGACAAAATGCAGGGAATCTATGAATCTTCAAGCGTCTTCGTATTTGGCTCACACGAAGGTGCAGGCATGGTCGTTCCAGAAGCCTTAGCTATGGGATTACCGGTGGTTTGTCTTAAGAATTTTGGGCCAGGGGAACTATGCGATGATTCCAATGCAATACGAGTAGAAGTATCTAATTATAACCAAACCTCAGAAGATTTTGCCAGAGGCATGAA
This sequence comes from Crocinitomicaceae bacterium, assembly GCA_022447665.1. Classification (GTDB taxonomy): domain Bacteria; phylum Bacteroidota; class Bacteroidia; order Flavobacteriales_D; family Crocinitomicaceae; genus JAKVAQ01. The sequence goes on along the minus strand of JAKVAQ010000040.1, from coordinate 8,244 downwards.
TCGGCTTTACAGAACACCGGATCTCTATAAGAAGATGAGTAAAAACGCCTGTCATTATGGAAAAGAAAAATTCTCTTGGAAAAAGAAAGCCAAAATTATAAACGAGCAATACGAGAAAGTAATAAACGCAGAAACGAATAAAAACCTGATAACACAATTTTAATCATGAAAAAGATAGCAGTATTTCACCCTAGTTCAGAATTATATGGAGCAGATAGAATTTTAGTTTTAGCACTTCAATCAATGCTCGATTATCAACCCGTAATTTATTTACCTAAAAATGGTCCCTTAGTACAATTTATCGAGAGGAATCTACCTGATGCAATGGTTAAAATATCTATGAACATGCCTTTGTTCTATAGGGATTTAAAGAAGCCTTCTAAACTTGTTCGCTTTTTCAAACAATATCGAGCATTTAAGAGACTAATGAAATCAGAATTTTCGAAATATAAATTCGACCAGGTTTACATTAATACCTTGGCCTGTTCTCCGATTGCCTACATGCTCAAGGATTTAACCATTCAAAAATTAATCCATGTTCATGAAATCATAGATAATCCCAAATTAGCTAGAAAACTAACGTCTAAAATTGCGTTAAAACATTGCAATAAAGTTATATGCGTGAGTTCTCCTGTTGCTGAAAATCTTTTAAAATCTGAAAGTAGATACGCGCACAAGGTTAAGGTTGTGCATAACGGAATAAATCCTGTTCATGTAAACGTAAAGGAACCCGACAATAAAAAGGTTCAATTTTATTTGTTTGGAAGAATCAAACCAGAAAAAGGTCAATGGTTTTTGCTTGAAGCACTCCAGCTAATTGACAAGGATTTATTACGACAAGCTAACTTTAACCTTGTCGGAAGCACATTGGCTGGTAAGGAATTTCTATTAGACGAATTAAGGTCGGAGATTGAGAAGAATCACTTGCACGATGTTATTAACCATATCCCTTTTGTCAACGACATTTCTTCTGAGCTTGCAAAGGCTGATGTATGTTTAATTCCATCCCAAATGAGGGATCCATTTCCTACTACAGTTCTAGAAGCCATGTCCGCAGGAAAGGCGGTAATCGCAACCAATCATGGTGGTGCTGTGGAAGCTGTTAAGAATATGCAAAGTGGATTCTTAATTGATCCTGATTCTCCGGAAGCACTCGCTGAAAAAATCAGCGCTTTTATTCAGAACAGAAACATGGCCTTTGGAATGGGGCTCAATGGGAAAAGGATATTTAATAAAAATTTCACTCTCGATGCTTTTAAAACGAGATGGCTAAAGGCAGTAGCTTGATTCAATTTGAAATAATTGTTTCAAATTGGGAAAAACCTTCACTGTAAAACAATATTAAATATTTGATTATCTGTTATTTAAACTGTTTGGCCTCTCCTTTGGCATAAGAATAAATATGAAAACGAAAAGAAACAAAAAACGTGTAGCAATTGTCGGAACCGCAGGTATCCCAGCTCGATACGGAGGATTTGAAACCTTAGCACATCATTTAGTAGAAGAACTAAACGACACCTATGATTTTAAGGTTTATGCAAGTACTAAAATGTACAAGAAAGAAGAACGTGTAAAAACCTTTAATAAAGCACGTGTTTATTATTTACCCTTCTCAGCAAACGGTGCTTCGAGTGTTGTGTACGATTTCATCTCCATGATTCACGCTATTTTTTGTTCAGACATAATTCTTATCCTAGGGGTTTCTGGTGGTTTATTTGTTCCATTTTTAAGATTCTTCACAAACAAGAAAATTGTTGTGAATATTGATGGAATGGAATGGAGAAGAACCAAATGGTCTAAAAAAGCAAGAGCGTTTTTAAAATTTTCTGAGAGAGTCGCGGTTCGTTTTTCTCATGCAGATATAACCGACAACCACGCTATTAAACGCTACACTTCACAATACTACAAAACATGTAGCCACTACATAGCCTATGGGGCAGACCACTGTTTAAAAGTAAATTTGGAGCCCGAAGATTATAAAAAGTATCCCTTCTCAAGAGCGCCTTATGCATTTAAAGTAGCCCGAATAGAACCCGAAAATAATGTTGAAATGATACTTAAAGCTTTCAGTAACATTCCACGTAAAAATTTAGTCGTAGTTGGAAATTGGGAAAATAGCGAATATGGTAAAAATCTTAAATCAAGTTATAGCGGATATAAGAATATCTTTCTGCTTGATCCCATTTATAATCAAGTAGCACTAGACAAACTCAGAAGTAATTGTCACGTATATATTCATGGCCATAGCGCCGGCGGAACTAATCCTTCATTGGTGGAAGCCATGTATCTTGGCCTGCCTGTCCTTGCGTTCGACGTCAGTTTCAATCGATTCACTACTCATAATGAAGCAATCTATTTCTCTAATGCAAAAGAGTTGGAAAAATGCATCATTATCTTCTCATACTATGATATGCTGAGAACCTCTTATAACTTGAAAAAGATCGCGAAAAACTTTTACACATGGGATTACATTGCCGCACAATACAAGAGTTTATTCGAAAGCTTTGCTTTTGGCTACAGAAGACAAAAGATTAATAGTTCATTTGAGGGTGTAGATAAAAGAAAATTAGCTCAAAAAGGGTACGCACATCTTGCTAGTTCTAAATCATTTTACGAATAATTATGGAAAATCTAGACTACATATTTTACTTTGGCTTAAGTCTTATGACTACGCTGTTATTAATGAAAGTCGTGACTTATTTTTTAGCTAAAGTCGGACAATACGACAATCCTGGCGGACGTAAAAAACACAAGTATCAAACACTCACTTCTGCAGGGATTCTATTTATAATTCAAGGAATAGTTCTACTAATTCTATTCAGTTCAGATACAAAACTCTTAATAACTTTGATTTGTGGGGTAGTAATGGGAATTGTTGGGTTTTGGGATGATAGGAGAAATCTGTCAGCTAAATTCAAACTGATTGTTCAGATTTCTCTGGCAATTCCCATTATTTATTTTCTAGATCCACTTCCAATATCAGAATTGATGTTCAACATCCAAAATTTTGGCCTTGATTTTCCCTTAACGGTATTTGTAATAGTTGCCTTGGTGAATGGTATTAATCTCTTAGATGGTATGGACGGATATTTAGGTAGTATTACCCTCTACTCTTTCGTGTTTTTATCTTTTTATTTTTTTAGTATAGAAGAAAATTCATGGGGTGCGACAGCTGGAATAATGGCTATTGGAGTTATGGTATTTCTCAAGCAGAATTTCGCTCCAGCAAAAGTATTTATGGGTGACACGGGTTCCTTAGTACTAGGGTTCTTCTTAGCCGGATGCCTTTTATACGGGATAAATGCAAACCCAACCTTAGAAACTACGGGTTCTTTAGTAGGTCTTGCAAGTTTCCCTTTATTGGATGAAGCAAGAGTATTTTTCAGTAGAATTCTAGAACGAAAATCCCCAATGAAAGCAGATAGAAGGCATTTTCATCACTTATTGTTAAACTTCAAACTATCGCCATTTCAGATTATAGTTTTAACCCTAACCATTCAATTATTGATGCATGTGAGCGGAGTAATATTTGAATCGAGCTTATTTAAAATTCTTGCTCTTCAAGCTATAATCTATACCACAATGGTACTCTGCATTGAAATCATCAATTATATAAGACTCTCTAGGAAGTATAATCAGCTTTACGAGTCAATTCAACAAGAAAAAAGAAAAACAATACAGCTCTCTAAAGCAGCCTAAAAACGTAACTTATGAAACAAACAATTTTTATATTAGAAGATAGTAGCCTTGTAGCCAATTTAGTGAAACACAGTTTGGAAGAAACTTTTAATTGTGAGGTTTCTATTTTTTTTACTGAAAGAGAATTAATGTTAAACATGCTCCGAAAACCGGCCCTCGTCATTTTAGACTATCACCTCGAAGATAATAAGACCGGGATGGAAGCGTTGATAAACCTTAGAAAATTCGATCCAAAATTGCCTGTAGTATTTTTCAGTGGACAGACACTAATACACTATACCAAACTTGTCTCTGAACACACGCATTATGTTGACAAGAATAATGACGACTTCTTAAGTGATCTCATAAAAACTTGTTCAAGAGAATTAAAAAAATCATCACTTAAAAATGCCCTTGACAAAATTAAAGCAAAACAAGAAAAGTCAGCAAAAGCTTTAATAGCGCTTGTTTCGATTATGACCGCCCTATCCGCATCATTGTTTTTATAGGCAATTTTTTGCTATAGAATTGGAAATTATAATTAATGGATTAATTTTGCAATCCGTTTATTGATAAACTTGAGAGCACAACTCGTTAAAAGCCCGGTCCTATAGCTCAGCTGGTTAGAGCACCTGACTCATAATCAGGGGGTCCCTGGTTCGAGCCCAGGTGGGACCACTTAGTTGCACGGTTTAGATATCGAGCAAGGTTTTAATGAAACGTCATCATTTGGGCGAGAAGTTTATGCTGAGGAACGCTAAGCGTTATCGAAGTAAGCCCAGGTGGGACCACTTAATTAGCTCCGATTGGAGCTTTTTTTATTTTAGGCCCCGTAGTTCAACCTCCTTTGGGAGATTTAGTCGAACCACGGGTCTAAAAATAAACGGCCCCGTAGTTCAACCTCCTTTGGGAGATTTAGTCGAACCACGGGTCCAAAAATAAACGGCCCCGTAGTTCAACTGAATAGAATATCAGATTTCGGCTCTGAGGGTTGCAGGTTTGAATCCTGCCGGGGTCACGAAGCCTCAAAACACAATTGTTTTGGGGCTTTTTATTTTTCTGGCATTTTTGACTTTATTCCTACAAAGCTTTGAAAGCATTATGGGTAAAGGGCTGAAGTCCAATTTTATTGGTTCGAATCTCATCCGGTCAAATTAACTTTTATTTGACTATCTGTATTATATCCCTAAGAGAGATTAATTGTCCAATGGACTTTTTATTGTGAACAGAGAATCCTGTGCAATATGGGTGTATATCAAAGTAGTTTTAATATTACTATGACCCAATAGCTTTTGGATATGAGCAATGCCGACACCATCCTCAAGTAAATGAGTAGCAAAACTATGCCTTAAAGTATGAAGCGTTGCATCCTTATCAATTTTAGCTTTTTTCAATGCTCGTTTAAAGACTTGGCTTGAACTTTCTGAAGAATATTTGCCCCCCTTTTGTCCTTCGATCAAATAGTCACTAGGTTTGAATTGCAAATAATATGATCTTAAAATATCCAGTACTTTTTGAGAAAGAACAGTGTATCTGTCCTTTTTTCCTTTTGCTCCTTTGACGTGGATCAACATCCTTTCAGAATCAATATCATTTTTCCGTAAAGCAAGTAATTCACCAATTCGTAATCCCGAACCGTATAGAAGCGATATTATTGCCTTGTGTTTAAGATTATCAATGCGATCAATAATTCTTCTCACTTCCTCCTTACTCAAAACTACAGGCAATTTTTTTTCATGCCTTTGAACTTTCAAGTATTCAAATGGAATTGCTCTGCCATAGACCTCTTTATAAAAAAGCTTCAGCGCCCCTACGATTTGTCTTTGATAGGAAGCGGAGATGTTTTTGACAATTACTAGAAAGTATATGAACTCAAACAATTCTTTATCGGTAATTTCCCTAAAACCCCGTTCTTTAAAATGGAATTTAGTAAGCTTTAAATGGCTTTGATAACCGTTTATAGTATTCGTACTATAACGTTTTAACTCCAATAGTTTGATAAAATCGTCAATTGACTTCACAGAGCACATATAGTTGTTTTATGAACCGTATAAAGTGTTAAAACCAATAAATTGCTATACTTGGCTTAACAACAAGTTATCTCCAATGTAAAAAATGAACATCGAAGAATTACAATCTGGAATTTTAATCACAAACATAGCAGCTGCCGGTGATGGCGGGAGTCTTTACTTTGAATGCGAGACAACCAAAAACTCTAAATTCAATTTATTATTTACCCAACATGCTTTTCTAGATAACCCAGATCCTGAAATGCTCCCAGGAAGAATTTACTTAAATCAAGAAATTATAGATCTAAAATCTAAAGAGGAGAAAATGATTCTGTTAGGATTACAAAATTTCAACGTTAGTAACGAATTGGTAGAGATTAACCCAGATATGAAATCAGAACTCGCTAGTATGATAAATGAATTAAGAGATTTTTACCGTTCCGACTTATCAATTGAAATTAAGAAAAAAGTAGATAACAAAACCTAAACTGCATTAAAACGCAGTTTAGCCAAACCGTTGGCTGTAATGTTCGAACCGAAATAAAGTAAATAAATGATAAATATTTTTTAAAAGCAAAACATTGGCAATTATTTATAGTAATGCTTGGAATCCCATTACTATTTCAGATTTATACAATGTTTAATATGTTTTCGGATTTTGATACGGAATCGAAACCAAACCCTGAAAATGTAATGGACACTTTTCAAATCTTTCCAATAATAATGATTCTTTTTACTGGCGTCTTTTTTGGGTGGTTTTGGTCAATTGCAATTGGACTTCAAAAAAAGATTCCGAAAGGAATAAAAATGAAAGTAAGAAAATTTAAAGTTTTCTTTTTTATTCCTTTAATCTATATCATTTTTTTAATGATTTATATGGGCGGAATCTTTTCTGGAATGGGAACAAATGGATTCTCAAATAGCGGTTGGATTTTTGCTATTATTTTACCACTTCACCTATCCTCTATGTTTTGCATTTTTTATTCGTTGTATTTTGTGTCAAAAACAATAAAAACAGCTGAATTACAAAGAGTCGTAGGATTTGGAGATTTTGCGGGAGAATTTTTTCTGTTATGGTTCTATTTTATAGGAATCTGGATTGTTCAACCGAAAGTGAATAAACTTTATGAAAAAGAAAACACTACAGCCAACAATATATAACCGCAATTACGGCGGATTCGACTACGTCCGAATCCACTCGGAATTGTGAGCGTTCGTGTTTAATCAAAAGTTTTGACTAATTTAGCTGTAAATGAGTGTTATACGTGACCGTTAGCGGGTATTAGAAAGAAGAAATATAACTCGAGTTGAAGTATGAGCAAAATACCTAAACCGAAAAACATTGTACTGTTTTTACTAATAATCACTCTGACGATATCATTAGTCTTTGTGAGCAGTTGGACAAATGGAATTGTAATATTTGACGATCTATCCGATTCTATAAACAAGCAAATTTTATATCAGTCAATCACCCTTTTTGGTACAATTATTTTCTTGTTAATTCTAAGGTTGGCTAAAAGAACGGAATTTCAAGCATACTTCCGAAAAGGCAAAATTTCTGCTGATATATTGCCTGAACCGATAATAGGTATAAAACCTAAACCAACTGAGAATTGGTTTCATATCGGACTAAATTTTGCAATAATCATATCTGTTGTAACAGCTATGGTGATTTATTTTCAGCTCATCAAAGATAGTGGTACTTCAATCGTCAACATATTGAATGTTCTGCCTTTCAGCATTGTTTTTGCATTGTCCAATTCGTTTGTCGAAGAAAGTATAACTCGTTTAGGTGTAGTTGTTGTACTAAAAGACGTACTAAAGGACAGGACTATACCGCTAATATCGGCGCTGATATTCGGGACAGTACATTATTGGGGAAACCCAGGTGGATTTTTAGGTGTAATTGTCGCTGGGTTTTTGGGGTGGTTGCTGACGAAATCAATTCTTGAAACAAAAGGGATTTTTTGGGCGTGGCTGATACATTTTTTACAAGATGTAATTATTTTTTCGGCATTACTGTCAATATAATCAAGAGAAAAAGTGGAAATAGAATAAATAACGACCCGCTAACACTGTATAAAAATAATAGCCGATTCGGTAGAAAATTCAAGGGTTTCAGCCCGTTTCAGCTTTTGTGTAACATGACAGGTAAGTACTACGCAATCGGCTACTATTCTTATACTAATCGTTAGGCAACATTAACTGCCAAAAACAAATAAAATATTAGAGTCTAATTAGATGGGAGCAGAATCAAAAACATCTCAGTCAATTCCTTTAAATGACTACGAAAAAAAAATGATGAGATTCAAAGGTGGAATCTCTACATGTAACCTATTTCAATGTGACAACAAAGAGTCTGCTATTGCTTTTATACATGAACGCTTTCAACAAATTGTATATGCAAATCCTTGGCTTAAAGGCGTCTGTTCTAAAGGAAAAAAACGTAAAATTTATCTGAATTTTAATAGTAGTGATACTGATGCAACTCCCCTTATTTTTAGTGGTGATGCACCTAGTAGCATCAACGAAAAAAGTAGTTATAATGATATTATAA